>BBSY01000002.1:1200000-1500000 GCA_000974665.1 alpha proteobacterium U9-1i
CCAGGGCAAGGTCGATGCTGTTGGGTTCAGAGATATCAAGCACCGTGCGAGCCGGCGCACAGACCTCGGCAGGGCGCGCCGCGCGTATCGCCTGCGCCAGTCGTCCGCCGCCACCCGTGACCAGAATTCGAGGAGTCATAATGAGGACTACTACGCCAAGCGGCGTAGCTCCTCCACCAGATCGGTGCGTTCCCAGGAGAAACCACCCTTGTGGGCCGGCGTACGGCCGAAATGAAGCGAAGCGATAATCTCTTTCGTGAACGCCTTGTTCTTGGCTTTGGCTTTGGCTTTGGCTTTGGCTTTGGCTTTGGCTTTGGCTTTGGCTTTGGCTTTGGCTTTGCCGTCGCCCGTCTTTACGCGGACTTCGCCAGCCAAAATGATGCGGTTCGTCGTCACCATGGTTTCGCACGCAACGCGCGATTCCGGATCCGCCTCGATGAAGGCGTCGACAACCGTGTCGGAGATCCGGTCCGCGACTTTGTCGGGGTGGCCTTCGGATACACTTTCGCTAGTGAACACGTACGAGTTTCGGGCCACGCGGATTCTCCGAGTCGGGAAAAGTGCGCTCGTCTAAAGCGCCTCCACTCGGAAAGCAAATAACAGCCGACGCGGTGGCCGCACGGGAACATGATGCGCGGCCGGACCCGGTGGCTCGAAGGGTCTGGGAAAATTTCCTAAAAACCAAAGCTGATGCTGATGGTGTTGGAAAGAGAGTTGCTACCGTTCAGTTTGTGGCTCCTTCTTGTTCGCTACACCTCGTCGCGATTTTCCTGACTTTGCAAGGTGGCTGCGCACCGATTTTCGCACCTTATCCCCTGCAAAACAGGCATTCTCCACTGTCCTCATCGCAATGCGAAAATCCTTGGATTTGACTGGACTTGCGCGGCGGACCGAGCGGTAGTGGCGAAGAAGCGGGGCCCAAAATCGCCTTCGTTCGCGCCCCCAGAGGCATAAGCAGGGGGCATTTCGGCAGTGGGAGGACCAGGTGGTCCTCTTGGCGCCTCGCGCGTCCCCAAGCCCCAAGCCGGAACTTCCAGATGAGTGACTGTCCCGAAGAATACCCTCTTGGCGAACGAGGTGCTTTGACCCGCGTGCGCGCACCGAAGCGATACGCTACGGCGCGGCTCAACGACCTCCTTATCAGCACCCAGGAGGAAATGCGCATACTCGTAGCTCTGCGCGCCAATCTCACGGCCCACCATGAATCCCTCGACGATCCTGAGCTCATGATGGTGATCGCCGAGGGAGAAACGTCGTTGTTGGAATTTCTTGACGCGCTCCTTGAAGCTGATCTCAGCGATGAATCGCTGATCGCCGCCTTGAAGCGAAGCAAGGACACTATGGCGGTGCGCCTGCAACGCTTCGAAGAGCGACGGCAATCGCGACGGGTTGTCCTGGAGCAAGCCCTCACGCTGTTGGACCGAAAATCGCTTGAGCGGCCTACCGGTACAATCACGCTGTCCGAGCGTGCTCCGAGCCTCGTTGTCGACGAGGAGGCGCAGATACCAACGCGCTTCTTTGACCTCAAGCCCGTTCTCAACCGTCGCATGACGAAGGCGGCGCTCGATGCTGGCGAGACAATTGCCGGCGCGAGACTGTCAAATGGCTCGATCACGCTCAGTGTCCGGAGGCGATAGACGTGACCGACCTTTCTCAACTGAAGGCGCCGGGTCGAAGGAGAGACTTTAGCGCCGCGCAGCTCGCGATGATCCGTCGCACTATTGCGCGCGTTTGCACCGATCCCGAGTTCGACGAGTTCATCGCAGTCGCGCAGCAAGCTGGGCTTGATCCGATGCGTCGCCAAATTGCACCACTCGTCCTCAACCCGGATGACCCAGATCGACGGCGGCTCATTCCTTGGGCGACGATCGACGGCCTTCGGGTGATCGCCGCGCGTCACGGCGACTATCGGCCGATGGAAACTGCGCCCGAAATTGATCGTAGCGAAGACGCGGTCAATGCCGATTGTAACCCGCTTGGTATTGTTCGAGCAGAAGTGCGCGCATGGAAGCAAAGCGAAGGTCGCTGGTTCGCTGTCGCGGGGGAGGCCTGGTGGGACGAGTACGCACCAATCCGCCAAGTGTTCGAAGGCGACGAAACGGGCTGTCGGAAGGCAAGCGGCAAGCGAGTGCTGGATCCTTCTTGGGCACGAATGGGACGTGTCATGATTACCAAATGCGCCGAAGCCCAGGCCCTTCGGCGAGGTTGGCCCGATGTGTTATCGGGCCTTTACGGCGAGGAGGAACTCCACGCACTGCGGTTCGATGATCGGACCGCGACCGACCGTCTGCGATCAAGAGACGATACACGAAGACTGCAGAGCGTTGTCGATGGCGCGCTATGGTTTGTATTGGACCCCGCTGAAGGGCCAGTCGCACTTTCGAAAGCAGACGCACACAGTCGGGTTCTTGCCTTTGTCGAGGCCGCCAAGCCAGATGAAATCGTCGCATTCCAAGAGCGCAACCGGCTGAGCTTGCGGCTCCTATGGGAGTTTGATCCCGCATCAGCTTTTGCTCTGAAGCAGGCCGCCGAGCGGCAAACGCATGACCTCCGCGCAGGGGGCAAAGGATGAAACTAGCACGTGGCGAAGTCCCGCAACGAGAATGCCGAGCGCGACCATCGAAGCGGCTAAAGCAATCGATACTTGCGGCGCAGAATTTCACCTGCCTCAATTGCCCGACGTCGTTGGTCGACGCTGAGTTCGACCATATCGTGCCTTTGGGGCTTGGAGGCGGGAACTCGCCGGACAATTGGGCGGCCCTGTGCTCCGATTGCCATCGGCGCAAAACCAAGGTCGATCTAAAGAAGATCGCGAAGTCTAAACGCCAGCGTCGTTTTCACGAAACGGGGCGATCGAGAGCCAAGTCGAGCGCAAGAGGGTTCGATACAAATCTTCGTCGTCACCTTGACGGTAGCGTATCGACGCGATGCCAATGCCCCGCTTGCTCACCGCCAGACGGGCGAGGCGCCGATGCTTGACGCTGAAACGGCGACCGACGGCGTCGGCCCGCTCGGCAGCGCGCTTGCCGCTTTGCTCGAAGAGGGAGCTACGTTGGCCGCCCTTGCGGTAGGAGCCGACGAGGATGATTTTCGCCTCCGCGTCGCTAGGCTGCGCGCGGCTATCGACGACGCCTCTGTCCTGGTCGCCGCGATTTCCGTCCTTTTGAAGCGCGCCGGCTATTCGGAGCTTTAGCGGTGCTGGTGCGATCGGCGAATCGGAGCCCGAATTCGCCGAAAAAGCCGCACGAATGGAACACAGTGACCGGGCAGCATCGCGGCGTTGAGGCGGGGCTAATGATCGCGGCGAAGGTCGTCATCGGCATCGAGCAGGCTGGCGCCTCTTGGCTCGTCGTTGGCGCTGTGCGGCCGCGACGCTCATGAAAACCGCTCCATCAGCCGGTCAAACTTCGAGCGCCTCGCAGGCAAGACTAGGCGCCGTCGACACGATGCTTCTCGCATCGACGGCGCCGTGCCCGAACTATTCAGGTTCGGTCTTTCGCCCGAACTTCGGATTGAAGTTTTTCGAGTCGATTCCTGGCAAGCCTTCTAACGGGTTGAGCGGCCCTTTGTAGGCGTTCGCCTCGGCCATCCACTCTTCCGACGTGGCTGCAGGTCTCTTCAGCACGATTGCTCCAACCTTCTCTCTCGAAGCGGGCGGCTCGAAGTCACCTCGCTCCTTCAGGTACGCGAGCACATCTTTGCGTGCGCTTGGATCACCCTTTACGGCAAGCTGCGCAAGGCTGGTGAGCAGGGCCTCGAGTCTGGGCATTCTTGTTGTTTTCCCGCCGATTTTTACATCGACGCGCTTTGCCAGAATTTCATCGAACAGCGCGTGGGCCGACTTTGTTTTACCCCTCGGTCGCCCTTTCGGGTTGCCAGACTGCCCCTTCTGGAAGCGGGTGTGTTTGGGAGGCTTCTTGTATCCAACGTCACTCATGGCGCGCCTCCAAGTCGAGGTCGCGCGCAATCGCAACGTCTTCGTAGGTCGCACCCGTTTGTTCCAAAGTAGCGAGCTTTCCCGTGTAGCGCTGGTATCGCTCGACGATCACATCGCAATAGCCCCGGTCGAGTTCGACGAGGCGCGCTCGCCGCCCGCATTTTTGCGCGGCGATCAGAGTCGTTCCTGAGCCGCCAAAGATGTCCAGCACCACTTGGTTTCTTTTTGTTACGTCCTTTATTGCGTCTTCCACCAGCGTCACTGGCTTCACGGTGGAGTGCATCGACAGCTCTTCACCGCGTCCAGCTTTGAAGCTGTTCACGCCGGGGTAAGACCACACGTTAGTGCGATACCTTCCATGCTGGCCCAGCTCAAAAGTGTTCAGGTGAGGGGCCTCGCCCACCCTGTAGACGAACACCAGTTCGTGCTGCGACCGGTAGAAGCTTCCCATGCCTCCGTTTGACTTCGCCCAAACGCAGAGCTGTTTCAGGTCACCAAAAACCGCTGCGCCCGCGGTCGTTAGCTCCCGTATGTGCCGCCAATCCATACAGACAAAGGCGATGGCGCCTTGTCGGCAATGGGCAGCGGTGTGCGTCAGTGTTTGTTGCAGGAAGCTTTCAAACTGCTCGGTGCTCATCTCGCCTGCGGCCATCACAAACTCCCGATGTTCGGAGCTGGTGCGAACGTGGCCTGAGATTTTCACATTGTACGGTGGGTCGGTGAAAACCGCGTCCACCGCTTCACCTTGGAGCAGGGCTTGGTAGACACGGGCCTCACGTGCGTCGCCGCATACCAGCCTGTGGCGTCCGAGCACCCAGGTGTCGCCCTCGCGGGTGACAGCTCGGTCGGGTTTTGTGGGGGTGCGGTTTTCGGGCCCGGTCGTTGCGTCGGGGCGGGCCTCGTCAGCTTCGCACAAGATCAAATCGACTTGTGCGGGCTCAAAGCCGGCAAGGTCGAGGTCAAAGTCGAACTCGATCAGTCCCTGCAGTTCCATCGCCAGCAGGTCGCGATCCCAACCAGCTTTTTCCGCCAGCCGGTTGTCGGCCAAAACGTACGCACGCTTCTGCGCGTCCGTAAGGTGCGACAACCGAATGATAGGCACGGTCTCAAACCCGAGCAGCTCGGCTGCTTGCAACCGACCATGACCTGCAATCACGCCAAGGGCGTCATCGACAAGTATGGGATTGGTCCAACCGAACGCGGTGATTGAGCGCGCAATCTGCTCGATCTGCTTCTTGCTATGGGTGCGTGCATTGCCTTTGTACGGCTTGAGCGCGCGCGTGGGCGCACACTCAAGCGTGTTGTTTTGAGGCGCCATGAGACGCTCCTGGATCAAATGTCAGTGATTGCCCACTGAATCACTCAGCGACCGGGTGACGTTTGAATGCTCGCCGCGCCGTTAGCCCGCACATGCGCGCCAACCGCGACACCGAGAATCCCTGCTTGCTTGCAAACGTGTCACGCAGAGAACGGCAGGCGAAAACGAGTGCATCGCGCATCACGCGCAAGCTTGCCGGGCGCCACGTCCCGACCTCGGTCTCTTGCCTCAGAGGCTTAGTGAGGACTGCACATCGCCATGGACGCGCATCGTGCACTCACGAGACGTAAGATTTTAGCCAAACTCTCCGCAGCATTCAAGTGTGGAGCCATCCCGTCTGCTATGCGCGCCTCCTGCTAATCCCTGTACGCACGTTTGGAGATCCCTGCAGGCGCGCATCAATTCCCTGCACGAAGGGGCCAAATTCCCTGATAACTTCAACCCACTTCTGTGTAGCACCTGACAAAAAAGCTTATACGTCAGGGCATTATGGGGGATTATTGGGCGCACTGAGCATAAGCGGCGCGAATGAATTCCCTGTTCCGCATACATCATCACGGAATTGGACCGCCAGATGTTGAAGCTCATCTAGCTTTTCGCCGCGCTCACTCTCGGGTTATGCAGATCAATGGGGGACCTCACGATGAAACACGCACTGCTTCTGGCTGCCGCTCTGCTTGTAGCGCCGCTTGCCGCCGCGCAAACCGTCCAGCGCGCCGAAGGCGCCCAAACGGCGACGCGCGCCGAGGACGCGCGGTTCGAGCGCATCGCCCGCCGCACACCTTTGATCGATGGCCACAATGACGTGCCGTGGGCCATTCGCGATGATCACGGCGGCGATCTCAGCGCCATCGATCTCGCGGGCGACACCACGCGTCTTACGCCGCCGATGCAAACCGATTTCGCGCGCCTGCGACGCGGTGGTCTCGGCGCGCAATTCTGGTCGGTCTATGTGCCGGCGTCGCTCAAAGGCTTGGACTCCACTCAGGCGGTGTTTGAGCAGATCGATCTCACGCGGCGCATGATTGCTCGCTACCCGACAGTGTTGGAATACGCCGGCGACGCTGACGACATCGTCCGCATTCACCGCGCCGGCCGCATCGCCTCGATGTTCGGCATCGAAGGCGGCGAGGCGATCAACAACAACCTCGCTTTGCTGCGGGAATTCCGCGAAGCCGGCGTGCTCTACATGACGCTGACGCACTCAGCGAACACGTCGTGGGTCGATAGCGCTACAGCCGCGCCCCAGCATGGCGGCTTGACCGAGTTCGGCCTTGAGGTCGTGCGTGAGATGAACCGCATCGGCATGTTGGTTGATCTGAGCCACGTCTCCGCTGATGCGATGCGCGATGCGCTTGGCGTCGCGCAGGCGCCGGTGATTTTCTCGCACTCGTCGGCGTTTGCTGTCGCGCACCATCCGCGCAACGTGCCGGACGACGTGCTGGCGCAAGTCGCGCGCAATGGCGGCGTGGTGATGGTGAATTTCACCTCGCCCTTCATCAACGAAGAATTCCGGCAATGGTCCGGCCGGCGCACCGGCGCCCGCGAGGAGGGCACGGCGCTTAATCCGGGTGATCCAACGGCTGCCGCCGCTGTCCTGACTGCCTGGGAGCGCGAAAATCCCGCGCCGCGCGTAACGCCAGCCCACGTCGCTGACCACGTCGAACACATCGTCCGCATCGCCGGCTACGATAATGTCGGCCTGGGCGCGGATTATGACGGCGTGACCTATCTGCCAGAAGGCATGGAAGGCGTGGACGGCTATCGCCCGCTTTTCATCGAGCTGATGCGGCGCGGCTGGACGGACGCAAACCTGGCCAAGCTCGCCGGCGGCAATCTTCTCCGCGCGTTGCGCGCCGCGGAACGTTACGCGGCGGCGAACTAAAGCGCGTTAGGAAAAGTGTGAAGCGGTTTTCCGTCAAACGCGCGAATAGTTAGAATATTCAAGAGCAAGATCGATTCAGTGTGAAGCGATCTTGCTCTAGCCGCGCGCTGTCAACGCACGCACGCCAGTCCAGATCATCCACAGGGTCAGCACAAGAAAGCCAATCACGGCGCCCATGGCGAGCACGCCGGGGTCGAACGCGATCACGGTGGCGAGTCCTTCCGTGAGGCCAAGCAACAGGAACGCCGCGCCGATCCAAGCGAGCGTCGCCGAGACGATGCCGAACGTCGGGTGCCGCAATTGCGTCCAGCCCACGCCGATCATCCAGAACGCCGTCAGCGTCTGTCCGATGGCCTCACCAATGCCGACGCCGGCGAATTGGTGCAGCGCATTGAACAAGGCTTCGATGGAGGCGTGCTGATCCGGATTGGCCGCCCACGCCGCCGCGATGCCCGGCACGGCGTACACCCAGCGCGACAAGCCAATCGCTTGCGTTACGGCGGCGGCGATCCCGAGCGCCGCGACGCCATTGGCGCGCGCCCCGGTTTCCGGATCGCGTGTGATGCTCGCAACGCCCAGCGCAACCGGCGCCAACAGCAACGCAGCGATCGTGAAACCAAGCCAGGCCAAGATCAGCGGCGCGCCACCGGCGCTGAAGGCGGCCAACACATCGCCGGGAGGTTGCCGCAGGATCTCGGGGTACTGAAAATTGATCGCGAGCCATGCATAGGGCGCGTTAAAGCCGATCGCGAAAACGATCAGCGCAATTCCGATCCAGCGTTGTGACGTCATGTGGCGCTCCCCCGGGACGGCACCCTAGAGCCGCCCCGGGGCATTGCAATCGCTTGCGCGCCCGCGGCAAAGGCCCCAACCCTGAAGCCAGGAGAGCGGGAATATGCGGCTTTTGGCTTGTCTCACGTCCTTGGCGCTTTCGGCCTGCGCGACGGCTGCGCCATTACCGGTGAACCCACCAGCATCGGCGCCAAACGCGGCGCCCGGCGCGCGCGTCAGCCCCGACGGCGACGCGATCGCGATAGCGCTTTCCGGCGGCGGCGCCCGCGCTGCATCGTTCTCGCTCGGCGCACTGCAAGGGTTGCGCGACGCGCGCGGCGCCGACGGCCGCCCGCTAACAGATGAGATCGCCATGGTCACATCCGTTTCCGGCGGATCGATCATGGCGGCGTATTTCGTCCAGCACGGTGCGCCGGGGCTCGACACATTTCGCGCCGCTTATCTCGACAAGGATTGGGACCAACAACTCAACACCAGCCCGCTCTCGCCGCGCAATTGGCTTGGCGCGGCCCGCGGCGCCGTCAACGATCAGCGTCTCTTGGCCGATTGGCTGGACGCCGAAGTGTTTTCCGGCGCCCGCATGGCCGCGCTGGCGCAGGGCCCCGTGCTCTCGCTCAACGCCGCGGACCTTTTCAACGGCGTGCCGTTTGCCTTCACGCCCGCGACGTTCGACGCGCTCTGCTCAAATCTGGCGGAGGTGCGCGTAGGCGACGCTGTCGCCGCGTCCATGGCGGTGCCCGTCGTCTTCGCACCGGTTTTGATCGAACCCCGCCGCCAAGCTTGCGCGCCGCAGCCGGCGTGGATCACGCAAGCGCCCAACGATCGGGCCGCGCCGGCCTTGGTGCGCAGCGCGGCGCTTGCGCTCGCCTCGTACCGGGAGACCATGCCCTATGTGCATCTCGTCGATGGCGGCCTGATCGACAATCTCGGGCTGTCGAGCTGGGTGCTGTCACGCCTCACCGCCGGCAACGCCTACGCACCGTTCTCCCCGCAGGATGCTGTGCGTCTACGTCGTTTCACGGCGTTCGTCGTCAACGCCGAAGGCGTGCCAGACGCAACCTGGAACGCCAACGCTCAAAGCCCCAGCGGCGCCGCCGTGATTGATCGCTCGTATGATATCGTCATCGAAGCCGCGAACCGCGCCAGCTACGATAATTTCCGCAACATGCTGACCGACTGGCGCCGCGACCTCATCGCTTGGCGCTGCGCGCTGTCAGCCGCCGAAGCGCAAGCGCTCGGCGCGCCATCCGGTTGGCGTTGCGATGCGCTGACAATGCAAGCCGACATGATCCGCTTCGCCGATCTGGATGAGCCGGCCCGCACGGAAATCGGCGGCGCGCCCACGCGCGTCACGCTGCCATCAGCGCAAGTGGATCAATTGATCGCCAGCGGGCGCGTCCTCATGGAACGCAACGCGATGGCGCAAAGCCTAACGCGACCGCCCGTCGAGTAGCGCCAGTAGGCCGAAGAAGCTTTTCACCGTGAACCAGATAAACACGATCAGGTTCGCGAGCCACGCCAGCATCAAAATCGGAATGCCGATCAGTACAACGGCGAGCACCGTACCGACCACGTAGCCGATCCAGATCGCCACCGCCCACCAGAACGCCACCCACCAGATGCGGATTTGGTCATCGATGTGCGACCGCGCCGCGCCTTGCGCTTCCCCACGCCCCGCATACGCGACGATCACGCCCACCAGCGCAAACACGCCCGCGCTCGGGATCGAGAGCAGGTAGAGCACGTAGGCGATGAACGCGGCGCTGCGGCCAGGCTCAGATCCGTAGGAGGGCGTTTGTGTCATGCCCACCTATGTAGGGTCACTTACGCCGCCGCGCCAGCGGATGCTTGGTTTCCACCAAGGCCTTGAGCCGCCCCTCGGCGACATGCGTGTAGATTTGCGTCGTCGCGATGTCGGCGTGGCCGAGCAAGGTCTGCACCGTGCGCAGATCTGCGCCGCCTTCCACCAGATGCGTCGCGAACGCGTGGCGCAGCACGTGTGGCGACACGCGGGCAGGATCGATGCCTGCCTTCGCCGCCGCGTCCTCCAGGATTTGCCCCACGCGCCGGCGCGTCAGCTTGCCGTCTGCGGCGGAGGAAGAGGGGAACAGCCAACGCTGCGCCTTTTCGCGCTTGGCCTCTACCTTCGGCAAAGCCGCTTCACGCGCTGCCAGATGCGTCTCGATCGCCGCAAGCGCCGGGCGGCCAAGCGCCACCAATCGTTCCTTGCCGCCTTTGCCTTCGATGATCATGTGCGCTTGCCCCGCTTTCGGCGCGGTGCGCAGCGGCAACGACACCAACTCGCTCACCCGCAAGCCCGCGCCGTACAGCAATTCAATCAGAGCCCGATCGCGCGGCGTTTCCGCCGCATCGATCAAACGCGTGATCTCGTCCAGCGAAAGCGTCTTTGGCAGAGTCCGCGCGCGCTTTGGCGCATCGAGCCGCGCGGTCGGATCGTCGCCGCGCACATTGTCCTGCATCAGGAAGCGATAGAACTGGCGCAGCGCCGAAATCCGCCGCCGCGCCGTCGCCGGCGCCAGCCCACGCGCCGCGAGCCCGGCGACATAAGCCTCGATCGCCGCCGCACTCGCTGCGCCCAAGCCGCCCCGCACTTCCGCTCGCGCATCGTCCAAATCGCGCTGATACGCGTCCAAAGTATTCGCCCGCGCCCCGCGCTCAGCGGAGAGCATCTCCAGAAAGGATTCGATGAGGGCGCTGTCGCTCACGGAGTGATTTTCATCCCAAAGCGTTAACGCAGCGCTTCGCGGGTGCGGCTCACTCGCTGAAATAGGCTTCAATGTCGCGCGACATATGTGGGACGCCGATGACGACGACCGTTTCGCCTTCGGTCACATAGAAGATCAGATGTGAGCCTTGGCGGATGCTTCGATAACCCGGCGCGACCTCATCGCGGGAGCGGCCGAGCAACGCATTTTCCGCTAGCCACTGGAAGCGCTTTTCGAAGTCGGCAAGGTATTGTGCGGTTTGGCGCTCGCCCCAGGCAACGAGCGAATAATCGGCGATGTCGTCTAAGTCTTGCAGCGCACGCGGCGTCAGCCGAATGCGCTTCACTTGCGCGCGCGCGCCTTGGCCCGCTTCACAACATCAGCCGCGCTGAAATCTACAAATTCACCGCGGGCCGCTTGTTCGGCGCCGACCGCTAAGTGCTTGCGCAAAGCGTCAAGCCGTTTGCCGCGCTCTTCCAGCTCACGCAACGCAGCGCGCATCACTTCGCTCGCTGAACCATAACGCCCGCTCGCCACCTCCCGCTCAATGAAGGTTTCCCAGTGTTTTCCGAGGGTGAGTGAGGTAGAAGCCATGGTATTCAATTTGAATATTGCATTTGACAGCCAATTTCAAGTCAGCGGGACCCTCATGTCTCGCCAAATCGCCGGGCCTTGGCCATGACGCCATGTAGGCGTTCGCGTTCGGCCTCAAGCCAAACGAGCCGCTTAAAGAAAGCCTTTCGTCCCTTGCTGGCGCCGCCTGCCTCGAAGCCCAACACGCAGCGCTGAATTTCTGCGTTGAGTTGCGACAACGTCATGGCTTCAAGATCGGCGCTGCTCTCCGCGTATCCCGAGCGTTTGCCCATGACGCAACCCTAACCCGGCGCGCCCGCCAGCAGCGCCTCAACCGCGAACCGCCGCGCGTCGTCGGCGAGCCCTGCCGCACGGAGCGCGCGAATGACGCGCTCCAGGCTTTCCGCATCGAGCCGCGCCGGCCCGGCTTCGCCGCCAGCGACGATCGCGAGCAGCGCGACTTCGCCGCCCGCCCGGCGTTCCACGGCGTTCGAAAGCGCCAGCATCGCGCCCGCATCGGCGCGCGCGCCACCCGTCGGCGCGTTCGCCAGCACAAACGCCTGCGCGCCTTCGTCGGCCGGCAAGCCGATCGCCGAAAGGATCGCGACATCGCGCGCCGCCGCGCGCGCTTGGCTTGCGCCCGCCGCATCAATGCGCCGCCGCACCGCCATCACGCCTTCTTGCCCACGCGCGCCCGCAAGCACGGCGAGCGCTGCATCGAGCGTCGCCAAGCCTGCTGCCTCAGCGCCGGCGTCGCGCGCAGCTTGTGTCAGGCGCCGGCCAAGCACGGCGTCGCCCGTTGCGATGGCCGCACGTGCAAACAGAAGCGCACCCGCTTGGCTCGGCGCTGCAGTGAACGCAGCGATGTCGTCCTTGAAGAACGCCGAAAAGCGCGCGAATTCCGCTGCCGAACTGGCGCGGCCAAGCAAGTCTGCGATGGCCGTTGCCGCGTCCGGAGAACCGGGCGCTGCCTGCACGCGGCGCAATGCCGAAGCCAGAGCCGGCAGGTTGGACGTCACCTCAGCCGGCGTCGCGGCGATGATCGCGCGCGCATCTGCGGCCGGCAGCACGCCGCGAATGTAAGCGAGCGCGGCCGCTTGCGCGCGGATCGGTTGCGGCGCCGTGTCGGCGCGCGCCAGCGAAAGCAGAGCAAGCGTGGAGGCGTTGTTCAGCGGATTTGGCCCCGGCGTCAGCCGCGCGGCGAGAGAAAGCTGCGTCGTCAGGCTGTTTTCGTAGCGCGCAGCCGGCGGTCGCGCGGCCGGTGCGCCGCCCGCGGCAGCCACCGCGCCGGTGTACCAAGCGTCCGCCGCGTTTTGCGCGCGCGCCAATTCAAGCGCCAAATCCGCTGCCGCGCGATCGCCGCCAACCGCTGCGCAATACGCGCGCAAGCGCAAAATGAAGGGCGGCGGTTGTTCAGCCTGCGCGGCGCGGCCGCGCGCACATGCTTCGGCGCGGCGTCCGCGCGCAAGTTCCGCTTGCGCCGCATATTGCGCGATCAGCGGATCGTTGAGCGCGGCGCCTGCGCCAGAGGCCATCACCGCGAGATCGTCGGCCAAACCCAATTTGCCCAACGCTTCGAAGCGCTCGCGTGCGGCGGCGGCGCTCTCACCACGCGGCGCTTCCGCGCCCGACGCCAGTACGCGGCGCGCCAGCATTTGCGCCGCCGCTGATTGCGGCGCGGCGGGGAGGCGGTCCAGCAGAACGGCGATGACGCTGGCGTCGCTGTTGCGCCAGAGATCGGCGCCGAACGCGCCTTGCGCTTGGCTCAACGCGCCGACGCTGAAGCCGTCGAGCTGTGTCAGCTGCTGCGTCTCCACCGGCGTCGGCATTTGCGATTGCGCGGCGGCGGCGCCTGGAAGCGCCAATGCAAGCGCGCCGAGCGCGAAAGCGCGAATGACCATGTGAGTTATTCCTTGAATGCGTCCGGCAGCTCGACGCGGATCTCGCGCGGCTCAGGCGCGAGCACGTCGGCTTGGCGGATAAAAAAGATGAATGCGCCGATCAGAACGAAAGCGCCCGCGCCAATGGCGATCCAGCGCCGCTCGGGATGGTTCCGACCGAACGAGCTGCGGCGGCGTCTGCGTCTCAAACTGGACCCCATTGGCGCTTAACGTTGCGGCGAAGCCAGATTGGCCTCAAAATGTGGCGAGTTTCTAACCTGGCCGGCTTAACCATAGCGGTCTTTTGAGGTGATTCGTGAGCCGGCCCGACAGCAGCGACATCGGCGAGCGCCCAGACGCCGCCGCCGAGCTGCGCCGGCAGGCGGAGGGGATCAGTCTCGAACGCACTTTGGTGCTGGTCGGCCTCATGGGCGCCGGGAAAACCACAGTCGGCCGGCGCCTGGCCGCCGCCCTTGGCGTTCCGTTTCGCGATGCGGACGAAGAGATCGTCCGCGCCGCCGGCATGAGCATCGACGACATCTTCGCGCAACAGGGCGAATGCGAGTTTCGTCGCGGCGAACGGCGCGTGATCGCGCGGCTGATCAAGGAGCCGCCGCACGTGCTCGCCACCGGCGGCGGCGCGTTCATCGATCCCTCCACCCGCGCGCTCCTCAATGCGGAAGCGTTGACCGTCTGGCTGCGCGCGCCGCTCGAAGTGCTGATGCGCCGCGTCGCCCGCCGCAACGATCGCCCGTTGCTGAAGGAGGACGATCCCGAAGCGGTGATGCGGCGGCTGATGGAGGTGCGTTATCCGCTCTATGCCGAAGCGCACTTGACCATCGACAGCGGCAACGGCCCGCACAACAGCGCGGTCGCCGATGTACTTGCGGCGATCCATGAACGCCAGGCCAAAGCATGAGCGAAAAAATCAAGATCGATCTCGATGCCCGATCCTATGACGTGCATGTCGGCCAAGGCTTGCTGAAGCGCGCCGGCGAATTGATCGCCCCGTTCGCGCCCAACAGGCGCGTGTTCATCGTCACCGACGCCAACGTCGCCAAGCTCCATCGCAGCACGTTGGTGGCCTCGCTCGAAGAGCGCAGCATCGCCAATTGGACGATCGTGCTGCCGCCCGGCGAGGAGCAAAAGAACTTCGACGGCCTTGAACGCGTCAGCCGCCAATTGCTGCAAGCCGGCATCAGCCGCAACGATCTGGTGGTCGCGCTCGGCGGCGGCGTGATCGGCGACCTTGCCGGCCTCAGCGCCGGAATCACAATGCGCGGAATCGACTTCGTGCAAATCCCGACGACACTTCTGGCGCAAGTGGATTCCAGCGTCGGCGGCAAAACCGCGATCGACACGCCCGAAGGCAAAAACCTCATCGGCCTGTTCCATCAGCCGCGCCTGGTGCTGGCAGACCAGGACGTGCTCGCAACTTTGTCGCCGCGCGAGCGGCTGTGCGGTTACGCCGAGATCGTCAAGATCGGCCTCATCAGCGATCCGGCCTTCTTCGCCTGGTGCGAAGCCAACGCCGCGCGCGTCCTTGCCTGCGATCCCGCCGCGCTCACACACGCCGTCACCACGGCCGTCAAAGTCAAAGCCGCCATCGTCGCCGCTGATGAGCGCGAAGCGGGCGTCCGCGCGCTGCTCAATCTCGGCCACACCTTCGGCCACGCGCTCGAAACCCAAGCCGGCTATTCCGGCGCGTTGCTGCACGGCGAAGCGGTCGGGACAGGCATGGCGCTCGCTTACCAATATTCCGCTCGTCTTGGCCTCATGCCGCCAGACGAAACGCAGCGCGTCCGCGCGCACCTCGAAAGCGCCGGCTTCATCACAGACCTGCGTGCGCTCCCCGGGGCGCCGTTTGACGCTGACAAAACCCTCGCCCTCATGGCCGGCGACAAGAAAGCCGAAGCCGGCCGCCTCACGCTCGTGCTCGCACGCGGCATCGGCAAAGCCTTCGTCCAGAAGGAAGCAGACGCCGGCGCCCTACGCACATTCCTCGAAGAAGAGCTGAAATGACCACTTCGCTTGTGATCGCGGCGCTTATCATCGCCGCGCTAATCCTCCTCAATGCGTTCTTCTCAGCCGCCGAGACCGCGCTCACCGGCGCCTCGCGCGCGCGCATGGCGACGCTTGAGCGCGAAGGCGACAAGCAAGCCGCGCGCGTCAACAAGCTCAACGAAAACCGCGAGCGTATGATCGGCGCGGTGCTGCTCGGCGCCAACATCGTGCAGGTCGCGGCCTCCGCGATCAGCTCCACCATTTTCGGCGCCATGTACGGCGAGTACGCCTGGATCGTCACAGTCGGCGTGCTGACGCCGCTGCTGCTCATTTTCGGTGAGGTCGGCCCGAAAACACTGGCCATCACCGCCGCCGACAACATCGCCCGCATCGTCGCTTTGCCGGTGCAATGGATGGTGCGTTTCCTCTCACCGGTGGTCAGCGCCGTGCAGTGGATCGTGAACAACGGCCTGAAACTGTTCGGCGTGCGCGTTGACGAAACCGTCGACGTCCTCTCCGCGGCGCGCGCCGAAATCGGCGGCGCCATCGAGTTGCACGCGGAAGAGGGCGGCGTCGAAGCTGAGCAGCGAGACCGTCTGCGCGGCGCGCTCGATCTCTCCGATCTCACCATCGCCGACGTGATGATCCACCGCAAAGCCATCAAGACGCTCGACATCGATTTGCCGCCGCGCGAGATCATCGCCCAGGCGATGGCGTCCTCGCACACGCGTCTGCCGCTCTACAAAGACGAGCCCGAGAACATCGTCGGCGTGCTGCACGCGCGCGATCTCTTGCGCGCGGTGTCCGAGCATGGCCGCGACGGCTTTGACGTTTCAGAGATCAAGCGCGAAGCTTGGTTCACGCCGATGACGACGAGCGCGGAAGATCAGCTCGCCGAATTCCTGCGCCGGCGCGAGCATTTCGCGTTGGTGGTGGACGAATACGGCGCGCTCATGGGCCTCGTCACGCTCGAGGATATCCTCGAAGAGATCGTCGGCGACATCAAGGACGAGCACGACATCGCCGTCCAAGGTGTGCGCCCGCAGCCCGATGGCAGCGTCAATGTCGATGGCGCCGTGCCGATCCGCGATCTCAACCGCGTGATGAATTGGACTTTGCCCGACGAAGAAGCCGTCACCGTCGCCGGCCTCGTCATCCACGAAGCCCAAGCCATCCCAGACCCCGGCCAACGCTTCGCCTTCCACGGCTATCGCTTCCAGGTGCTGCGCCGCCAGCGCAACCAGATCACCGCGCTGCGCGTCGAGCGCGAGGTGCTGGAGGAGGAGACAGGCTAAGCCAGCGGCGCATCCGCGAGCCGCTCCACGCGCGCCGCCTGCGCGAACAACCACGCCGCGCCGCCATACATCGCCGCGAACATCGCGTTCACGCCAACGATCTCCGCAACGGAACTGATCGGCGAATTGTGCATGCCCAGCGCCAGCGCGATCACCGTGACGCCGCCAATCGCAAACACCATCGCCAACGCCGCGCGCACCATGCCGGCCGCTCTAAATCGTCCAAGCAAAGCCGCTGTCGCGCCGATCGCGAACACGCCGAAATACATCCGGTCCGCCGGATCACCCTCAACCGCGAGCACCCCCAACGCGCCCATCGCCCAAACCAGCATCAGCGAAGCAAACCCCGCCAATCCCCATCCCAACAGATAAAACGACGTCCGTGTCCGCATCGCATCCTCCAACCGATGCGCGCAAACATGCGAGCCCGCGCAAAGCCACGCGACCCGAGTTATTCAGCAGATTTTGTGCAGGGGTGGGGTGCTATACGCCGCCGTCATCCCGGACGCGCAAAGCGCGATCCGGGACCCAGGAAATCGTGGAGCGCCTTGCACCCCCTGGGTCCCGGCTCTACGCCGGTAAAGCGGCTCCGGCCGGGATGACGGAAGGGGGGGTGAGTTCGTGGCGCGCTACGATTTCATCGCTGTTTACATCATGACCAACAAGCGCAACGGCACGCTCTACACTGGCCTCTCAAGCGATCTGCCGCCACGTATTCAGCTTCATCGCGAAGGCCGCGTTCCAGGCTTTACGCGGGACTATGATTGCAAGCTGCTCGTTTGGTTTGAGCAACACAGCTTCATGCACGAAGCAATCAAACGCGAAAAACAAATCAAACGCTGGCGCCGCGCCTGGAAGCTCGAAATGATCGAGACCCTGAATCCCGATTGGCGCGATCTGTATCTCGATTTCCTTTAGCCCACCTAACCCACACACCCCCGTCATCCCGGAGCCGCGAAGCGGCATCCGGGACCCAGCAGATGATAGAGCGCCGCGCCTACTGCCTCTGGGTCCGGTTCTCGCTCCGTTCGGTCGGGATGACGGAAGTGCTCGCGTCCATCGCCGCACCACGCTTCCAACCTCACACACTCCGTCATCCCGGAGCCGCGAAGCGGCATCCGGGACCCAGGAGATCATAGAGCGCCGCGCCTGCTGCCTCTGGGTCAGGGCTCTCGCTCCGCTCGGCCGGGATGACGGAGGTGTTTTTGCCTCTCTCCCCAATCCCCGCAAAACTCCGCTCCGCGCCCTGAACCGCAAGCGTCGCGCCAAAATCTATCCCACACCCCACCGCGCGCTCGTACACTCATCGCGCAAACATGAAACGGCCCATCGCCCCACCTCAGATCAACCGCCGTCTCGTCCGCTTCATCAGCTGGGCGGGGCTTTGGCTTGTGTGGGCGGGCGCGGTGCTTGCTGGCGTCAGCTGTGGCTTTCGCAAGTCGCGCAAGTTCGAAGCGCCGCGCCATCACCTCGCGCAGATGACGCGCTTCGTCCTCACCGTGTTGATGATCCGCGCCGCGTCTTTGGTGAAGCACATCCAGCGCGGGCCGTTCGCCTTTGGCCCGAAAGCAGGCCGGCGCATGGGCTGGCGCGCGCAGATCGGCGGCGCGTTGCGCAAAAAACTCCGCGCGCCCACGTTGCTCGGCCGCATCGCCAAACTGCGCGACGCGCTCAACCATCCCGAAAAATATCTGCGCGCGATCGCCAAGCGCATCGCCCGCAATTTCACGAAAGTGCTGCGCCTCTACGCGCCTGCTTTTCTCGTCGCCGCGCTCAGCGCGCCGTTGGCGCAAAGCGAACCCGCCTTCGACAGCTCATAGCGCCGCGTCCAAAACTCAAACGCCAACACCGTGCGGAGCTCGCTCCGCGCGGGCGCCGGCGCTTGTCTGGCAATCAGCGCTGGATCGAGGCGGTGTTGTTGTCCATGTCGCAATCCTGCACCGGGCCGCGCCGCGGCGCGTAGGTGAGGCGGATGCGCAGAGGGCGTCGCGCGGCTTCCGCCGGCACCACGGCGCGCAGATAGCCGCGCCAGGATTGGCCGGGCCCAAGGCTCACCGAGCCCGGGCGGCCGCCGTCGGATGTGGTGGAAGCCGGCGCGGCGAATTCAGCCGGTGGCGGCAGCGGCGCTTGGTACACCTGCTGCGGCCCGCCGGGCGTAGTGTACTCCAGCGACAGCCATTGCTGAGCCGCGTCCTGGGCGACGTATGCCGCGCCGCCCGCGTTGCGGACTTCGTAGCGCACCGACACTTCGCCAGGGGCCAACGGCGTCGCATTCGGCGCCAGCGCGCCAACCGCGTAATCGCCGATGGCGAGGTCCGCGCAGCGCATGATCGGCGCCGGCGGACGAGGCGGAGCTTTGCCCTTGTCGCGCCCGCCGCCGCCCCCGCCGCTGCCTTGAGCGAGCGCGGTGCCGCCAGCGATCGCAACCGCGGCGAGTAACCCAGCAATAACAATGGCGCGCATGCGCGTTCCGTCCCCGAAAAAGGCCCTCGGCGGTGGGTATAGCAGAGGTGGGGCAGGGTCCAAACCGGCGCGCGCACCTGGGGATTGATCCGGGCAGGGGCCGCGGCGCAAGCTTTGGCGATGAGACAAGCTCTGCCCGCCACAGGCGCCGCCTGGCCCGCCCTCGAAGCCCAAATGGCGGCCCTGGCCGCCCATGACGTGAAATGGCGCGACGGCAAAGCCGCCATCTACGTGTTCAACGCCGGCGAGGAGGTCGAGCGCGTCAAGAAAGCCGCCTATGCCGCGTTCGCCGAGGAAAATGGATTAGGCCCCGGCGCCTTCCCAAGCCTCGCCCAGATGGAGCGCGAAGTGGTGGGCTATGCCCTGGGTCTGCTCAACGCACCCGAAGGCGCCGCCGGCGCCATGACCAGCGGCGGCACAGATTCAATCACCATGGCCGTCAAAGCCGCCCGCGATCACGCCCGCGCGACGCGCGGATTAAAGGGCCAAGCCAATGTCGTGCTGCCATACTCCGGCCACCCGGCCTTCGACAAAGCCTGCGCCCTTATGGAAATCGAGGTCAGGCGCGCGCCGCTGCGGGATTTGCTCGCCGACGCTGACGCCATCGAAGCCTTGGTCGACGACGCAACCATCATGATCGTCGGTTCCGCCCCATGCTTCCCCTTCGGGCTGATCGATCCCATCGAAAAGTTGAGCGAACTCGCAGAACGTCGCGGCCTCTGGCTTCACGTCGATGCCTGCGTTGGCGGCTTTATAGCGCCGTTTGCACGCATGAACGGCGCGGACCTGCCGGCGTTCGATTTCAGCGTCGCCGGCGTGTCGAGCATGTCGGCGGACCTACACAAATACGGCTATTGCGCCAAAGGCGCGTCGGTCGTGCTGTTCCGTTCGCAAAAGCTGCGCGACCGTATGGACTTCGACGTCGGCCCCTGGCCGCTCGGCCGGATGCAAACGCCAACCCTCGCCGGCACCCGCCCTGGCGGCGCCATCGCCGCGGCGTGGGCGGTGATGAATTATCTGGGCGTTGAAGGCTATCGCGCGAAACAAAAGCTGGTCGTCGAAGCGCGCGAGAAAATCGAAGCCGGCATTGCAAAGCTAGGCTTCCGCGTTCTGGGCAACCCACAACTCGGGATCGTCAGCTTCACCCACGAAAGCGCCAACACGTTCGACATTTTGCGCGGCCTGCATCAACGCGGTTGGATAACCGCCGCGCTCATCGATCCCATGGCGTTGCACCTGATGCTGTCGCCAAAGCACGCCGAAATCGCGGGTGTGTACCTGGCAGATCTGGAAGCGGCGTTGAACGGCGGCGGCGGCGCGTCTGCCGCCGCGCACGGCTATGCGCGCTAAGCGCCGCGACGGGGGCAGGAAAACTGCAGCGGCGTGCAGGTCCTTAGCGGCATATAAACGTCTCCACGTTAAGGTGTCGGCTTGTCCTCGGGGAAGTCAGATGGCTGGCGTACTAGGTTTGAGGAGCCTCGCCCTGATACGGGCGAGCGGCTCGACGGCGCGCGTTCTCAACCTGGCGCGTGTCCACGAACGCTTCGGCGAGACCGAGGAATTTAGGGCCAAACCGCTTTTCAAGAACGCGACACTAAATCGTTCGCTGATCGTTAAGCATGTCGTTCGCCACGAAGAACAATCTTTGTTTGAGTTCGCGCCAACGGTCACCACCAAGATACTTGTCCCGTTCGCCACCAAGGAATTGGAGCTTGGCGGTCAAGCGTTGATGGTCGGCGAGCAGCGCTTCGAACGTGCGCTATTTGGGCTCTACAATCCTGGTGATACGGCCGCGTTCGAATTCGATCTCGACCTACTGCGCCTGCTTCATACGCTACCCTCGCTCGATCCGTTCCTCATGCGCGAGCGTTTGCGGCAAAATGGCCTCGACGCAGCGGCGTGCTTCTTTGACATGTCGCAAGCAGACATCGCCAAGATGCGCGCGTTCGTCGGCAAGGAAATCGAGCAACTCGTCGGGCTGGCTTACGCAAATGGTGGTTCTGCCGCACGCGAACTGTCGTCGAAGCTCGCGGAAAAACTAATGACCGATGAGACGGCCAAGCCGCTCGATCCGTTGCGCGAAACGCTTCGCCTGTCGGCCGAGGATTATCGAGAGGGCGTCTTCGCCTGGAAGGGTTTTCTCTACTACAAATGGATGACACGCGACCTGCTGCCTAGACTTCCGGCTTTGTCGCAGGAATTGCTGCGCGCGCGAGTCAACGGCGTAGATCCAGCAGATCGGCCGCAACTCAGTGATCTCCGCAAGACTATCGTCGATCACCTCGATCAAGCTTCTCGGCACGTGCAAGAGGCGTTGCTTCAATACGGTAGCGCGTTCGCGGCGCTCACCGAGGGCAAGCCGGGCGAATTCCGTGCGTTTCTTCTAAACGCACCAGCATTGTTCATCCCCATTGGCGAGGCGATCGGTGTGATCAAGCACATCGAGTCCTTTTGGGAGTTCCGGTTTCCCAAAGGCGCCCCGGTATTGCTCGCCGCCGACGAGGCATTTCAATTGTTCACCGAATTGCACGCGACCCTTGGCGCCATGGAGTGCCTTGCCGATCCGCCTAACGCCGTGTCCGTTGACGCATAAGCTGGGCGACCAGGGCGGTCGAGTTTTTTAGCCGAGCCGCTTCAGCCAAGCCGCCGTGCTCGCGTCCACCTCCGGCGCGGCGCCGCCTTCGAGAGCAGGGAGCAGCGCGTTCGCCATTTCCTTGCCGAGCTCGACGCCCCACTGGTCAAACGGATTGATGCCCGCCAGCACCGCCTGCGCAAACGTACGGTGCTCATAGAACGCCAACAGCGCGCCCAGCGCCTCCGGCGTCAGCGCATCGATCGCCATCAGAGTCGACGCGCGATTGCCTGGAAACGCGCGATGCGGGGCGAGCCGATCGGCTTCGGCATCGCTCATGCCTTTGGCGCGCATTTCAGCGCGCGCCGCGTCGGCGGATTTGCCCACCATCAAGGCGCGGGTTTGCGCCAACGCGTTCGCGAACATCTTGGCGCGATGGCTATGCGGGCCTTCGTGGGAGCCGGCGTTGACGATGAACTCGACCGGAATTTCCTGCACGCCTTGGTGCAGCAATTGGAAAAACGAATGCTGCGCGTTCGTCCCCGCCGCGCCCCACGTGACGCCGCACGCCGAACGCGCAAGCGCTGCGCCGTCGCGCGAAACCCGTTTGCCGTTCGATTCCATTTCGAGCTGCTGCAGATACGCCGGCAATAGCCGCAAGCGCTCAAGATAGGGGATCATCGCGTAAGAATCGTGGCCCAGCGCCTCACGGTTCCACATCTGCAAAGCCGCGCTCAAACCTGGAACATTCTGCGCGAACGGCGTGTGCCGGAAATGCGCGTCCATGCCGGCCGCGCCGCGCAGCAGCCCATGAAACGCTCCATGCCCCAACGCCAGCTCACACACGAGCGAAACCGACGACCACAAAGAGTAACGTCCGCCAACCCAATCCCAGAACGGAAACACGTCGCTCTCGGCGACGCCCCATTCGACGGCCTTTTTCGGCGCCGCTGTACACCCCGCGATCCGCGCTGGCCCCCAAGCGCGCACGAATTCGGCGTTGGCGAGCGTCTCCTGTGTCGTGAACGTCTTCGACACAACGATCAGCAACGTCCGCCTCGGATCGAGCCCTTCGATCGCATCGGCCACATCGGCGCCGTCCACGTTCGCGGCGAAGCGCACTTGCAAGCTAGGCCGGCGATAAGCCTTCAGCGCATCGAGCACGACGCGCGGGCCGAGATCGGAACCGCCAATGCCAAGGTGGATCACGGCATCGATGCCGCCATGATCGACAACCTCGTGCGCGAAATCGTGCATTTTATGCAGAACCGCGCTCACCTCGTCGTCACCGGTTCCCGGCGCATCGGCCATGCGCAGCGCCCAATGCTTGGCGGCGCGGCCTTCTGTATTGTTCACAGTTTCGCCGCCGAACAATTTCGCGCGCCAGCCGTCGAAATCCGCGTCGCGCGCGAGGGCTTCGAGTGCGGCGAGCGCGGCTTGGTCGACGCGTTGCTTGGAAAAGTCCGCGATCAGATGCGGCGCCTTGAACGTCAGCGTTTCAACGCGCGTCGCATCGGCTGCGAAAAGATCAAGCAGCGTCTCGCGCTTCAGCCGCGCGGCTTCTGCTTCGACTTGGGACCAGCTCGGAAAATCAATGGCGTTCATGTCCGCATCGCTTTATCAGCAGCAATTGATGGCGACAATTCTTGTAACGGGCGGGGTGGGCTATGTGGGGTCGCATTGCGCGATGGCGCTGGCCGCGGCCGGGCATCGCGTGGTTGCATACGACAACCTATCCAACGGCCATCGCCAGTTCGCGAAATGGGGCCCGCTGATCGAGGCCGACATTCGCGACAAGGCCGCGCTCGCGGCGGCGTTCGCGGAACACAAGCCGGACGCGGTGGTGCATTGCGCGGCTCTGATCGAGGTGGGGGAGTCTGTCAAAGATCCGGCGCGCTTCTGGGACGTGAACGTCAACGGCGCGCTCAATCTGCTCGGCGCCATGCGCGATGCGGGCTGCAACGCCTTCGTGTTCTCCTCCACCTGCGCCACCTACGGTGCGCCGATCCGGCTGCCGCTGGATGAAACGCATCCGCAAAATCCGGTGAGCCCGTATGGCTGGACCAAGCTCGCGATCGAGGCAGCAAGCCGCGATTACGCAGCCGCCTACGGCATCAAATTCGCGCATCTGCGCTATTTCAATGCCGCCGGCGCGGCGGTGAGCGAAAGCATCGGCGAACGCCACACGCCGGAAAGCCACGCCATTCCGCTAGCGTTGTTTACGCTGCTCGGCCGGCGCGACGGCTTCAAGATTTTCGGCTCGGACTACGATACGCGAGACGGCACCTGCCTGCGCGATTACGTCCACACCCGCGATCTGGCGGATGCGCACGTGCGCGCGGTGGAGCGGCTGATCGGCGGCGGCCAGAGCGTGGCCGCCAATCTCGGCACCGGCGACGGCGTCACGGTGCGCGAATTGCTCGACGCCATCGCCCGCGTCACCGGAAAAGCCGTGCCCGCGACGCCGGCGCAGCGTCGCGATGGAGATTCGCCAGCGCTGCTGGCAGACAACGCGCTCGCGCGCCGCGAACTCGGCTGGACGCCGAAACACGACATCGACGCGATCATCGCTGACGCGTGGAAATGGCACGCGGAAGTGGAGCCGAAGGTGTTTGGTTAGCTAAGCGCCTTCGATCCACCATTCTGTGCAAACGCCAGATCGCTCCCAGTGTGGAAGCATATGCCGATGTTGTTCGAGCTTCGAGCGGCTCCGAACTTCTACGACGTATGATCCTGCTCCAGCGGAACGGGTCAACAAGCCACCGATGGCGAGCGCATTCTCATAGCCTAAGAGCTCATCACCTTTGATATGCGCGGCAAACAAGACGTGTAGCTTCGCCGGTGGATGCAGGTCAGCCACTCTTCGTTCCCGTCGCCACCAGCCGCGCCGCGTGCAGCCCTGCCGCGGAACGTTCGAGCGACGCGGTCTTCTTCGCTCGGATCGCGTTGATCATGTCCAGCGCGGTTTGCTTCGTCGGCGGGAAATCCGCATCGCTCTTGCCGAGCGGCGTGACGCGGTCGCCCCAGCGCACCAAATGGGCGCAGAAGGTGAGGCCGGCGCCGAAGGCGGGCATCAGGACCAGCGCGCCGGGCTTCACGCGGCCTTCGTCCAAAGCTTCAGTGAGCGCAACCGGCACGGTGGCCGCGCTCATATTGCCGTAACGCTGCACGGTGAGCATCACTTTCTCGGCCGGAATGCCGGAACGTGAAACGACCGCGTCGATGATGCGCAAATTGGCTTGGTGTGGCACGACGAGGTCGATGTCGTCCGGTGTCACGCCACATTTCTTCATCACCGCGGCGCTCGCTTGCACCATGCCTTGTACGGCGTGCCGGAAAATTTCCTGGCCATCGAAATCCCAGGCGGTCACGCCGGCGGTGACGTCCTGATTGCAATAGGCCGTTCCCATGCCGCGCACGCGCAAAGTGTGGCGCACGTCGGCGAGGCAGCCGAGCTGTTCGCCGAGCACGCCTTCTTGCTTGTCCGTCGCTTGCACGACGACAGCGGCGCACCCATCTCCGAACAGCACCGAGACGTTGCGGTTTTCCCAATCCATGAACGGCGAAATGATCTCGACACCGATGACCAGCGCGTTTTTCACAACGCCGGTGCGGATCATCGCCGTGGCGGTGGAGAGCGAATAGAGAAAGCTGGTGCAAGCGGTGTTCACGTCCATCGACGCGGCAGCTTTGGCGCCGATCGCGGCTTGCACGCCGGAGGAAGCGTTCGGCACCTGCTCGTCATTGCTGCAGGAGCCATAGACGATGAGGTCGATGTCCTTGCCTTCAAGCCCGGCGCACGCCAGCGCGCGCTGGGAGGCGATGATCGCCATGTCGATGCCGCTGACATGGCTGATCCTGCGCTCCTTCATGCCGGTGCGCGAGGTGATCCACTCGTCATTGGTGTCGATGAAGGTCGAAAGGTCAGCGTTGGTGAGGACTGACGGCGGCATCGCCGCGCCCCAGCCCGTAATGGCGGCATAGGTCATGAGCGCGTTGTAGCGCTTCGCCGCCGCTAACGCACGTGGCGCCGCACTGCAATATCAGACGCTACGGCCGCCCGACGCTCACGTAGGTGAAGCCCTTGGCCTTCATTTCGTCGGGCCGGTATATGTTGCGTAGGTCCACGACGATGGGGGTCTTGAGTGAATCCTTGATGCGCCCAAGGTCAAGCGCGCGGAACTGATCCCATTCGGTGATCATCACCACGGCGTCCGCGCCTTGAACGCAATCATAAGGGCCGGTGGCGAAGCTCACGTCTTTCAGCATGTGCTTGGCTTCGGTCATGCCTTCGGGATCGAACGCACGGATCTTGGCGCCTTCGGCCTGCAAGGTCGGCACGATGTCGAGGGCGGGGGCGTCGCGCATGTCGTCCGTGTTCGGCTTGAAAGTGAGGCCGAGTACGGCGATCGTCTTGCCCTTCACGTTCCCGTCAAGCGCATCGATGATCTTCTGCGCCATCTTCTGCTTGCGCGCGGAATTCACCCGCACGGTGGTTTCGATCAGCTCGATCGGCGCACCGGCGTCGCGAGCGGTTTTCATCAGCGCCAAAGTGTCCTTCGGGAAACACGAGCCGCCATAACCGGGGCCTGCATTGAGGAACTTCTTGCCGATCCGGTTGTCGAGGCCGATGCCGCGCGCGACTTCCTGCACGTTGGCGCCCACTTCCTCGCAAAGTTCGGCGATCTCGTTGATGAATGTGATCTTCATCGCCAGGAACGCGTTGGCTGCGTACTTCGTCAGCTCCGAGGTACGGCGCGACGTGAAGATGAGCGGCGTTTCGTTGAGGAACAGCGGACGATAAAGATCGCGCATGCGCTCGCGGGCGCGTTCGTCATCGGTGCCGACAACGACACGGTCGGGGCGCTTGAAATCGTTGATCGCCGCGCCTTCGCGCAGGAATTCCGGGTTCGATACAACGGCGAAATCAGCGTCCGGGCGCACCTTCTTGATGATCGCTTCGACCTCATCGCCGGTGCCGACCGGCACCGTCGATTTAGTGACGACGACGGTGTAGCCGTTCATCAGGCCGGCGATCTCTTCGGCGGCGGCATAGACGTAAGAGAGGTCAGCGTGGCCGTCGCCTCGGCGCGACGGCGTGCCGACGGCGATGAACACGGCGTCGGCTTCGCGGATCGCTTGCGTGGGGTCCGTGGTGAAGAAGAGCCGGCCTTGCTCGACATTGTCCTTCACCAATTCATCGAGGCCCGGCTCGAAGATCGGGATCTCGCCCTTCTGCAGGCGCGCGATTTTGCCAGCGTCCTTATCGACGCAGGTGACGGTGTGACCAAAATCCGCGAAGCACGCGCCGGAAACGAGGCCAACGTAGCCCGTGCCAATCATGGTAACGCGCATGGGACTTAGATCTCCTGATTGTACGCGCCAACTTCAGCGAAGCAGGCGAGGCGGGGCTTGGCTTCTTCACGGAAGAGGGCGCGCATATCGTCGTCGCTCTTCATGCTTTCCACCACCACCACCAATTCGGGTTTGTTGGACGAGGCGCGCACCAGCACCCATGAACCGTCTTCGAGCGTCACGCGGGCCCCGTTGACGGTGTTCACGTCGCGAATAGCGCGGCCAAGGATTTTGCCGTTTTCGCCGGCGAGCTTTTTGTAGTCGGCGACGATTTGATCAACGATGCCGTATTTTTTCTCGTCGTCGCAATGCGGGCTCATCGTCAGCGAGGTGTAGGAAACCGGCAGCGCCTTCTTGAGATCGGAAAGTTTTTTGCCCGGATTGCGGTCCAGCATCGACAGCACGGCGGCAGCGGCGACGATGCCGTCGTCATAGCCGTATCCGTACGGCTCACGGAAGAAGAAGTGGCCAGATTTTTCGAAGCCGGCGAGCGCGGAAAGCTCGGTTGTGCGGCGCTTGATGTAGGAATGGCCGGTTTTCCAATAATCAACCTTCGCGCCATTCGCTTTCAACACCGGATCCACCGCGTAAAGCCCAGTTGATTTCACATCGACCACGAACGTCGCGTTGGCGTGCTGCGCGGAGAGATCGCGCGCCAGGATGAGGCCGATCTTGTCGGCGAAGATTTCCTCACCCTCGTCATCGACCACGCCGCAGCGATCGCCGTCGCCATCGAAGCCGAGCGCGAGATCGGCGCCGTGCTGCTTCACGGCGTGGGCCATGTCGTGCAGCATTTCGGCGTCTTCGGGATTGGCGTTGTAGTGCGGGAACGTCCAATCGAGATCGTTGTGGAGGTCGATCACCTCAGCGCCCATGGCGCGCAGCGCTTCTGGTGCGAACGCGCCGGCGGTGCCGTTGCCGCAGGCGGCGACGACTTTGATCTTGCGATTGAGCTTCACGCGCCCGGAAACGTCAGCGAGATAACGCGCGCGCATGTCGTCAACGCGGATGTAGCTGCCGCCGGGCGCCGGCTTGAACTTGCCGCCGAGAACGATGTCGCGGAGCTTGCCCATTTCTTCCGGGCCAAAGGTGAGCGGCTTGTTTGCGCCCATCTTCACGCCGGTCCAACCGTTCTCGTTGTGGCTGGCCGTCACCATCGCCACGCACGGAATGTCGAGCGCGAATTGCGCGAAGTACGCGACCGGCGAAAGCGCCAAGCCGATGTCGTGCACCTCCATGCCGGCTTGTATGAGGCCCAGCGTCAGCGCTTGCTTGATCGATTGCGAATAGAAGCGGAAATCGTGGCCGACGACGATGCGCGGGGCGACGCCCATTTCGCGCACCAAAGTGCCAAGACCCAAGCCCAAGGCTTGCACGCCAAGTTGGTTGAGCTCCGGCGCTTTCGGATTGCCCGGCACGCCGAACCACCAGCGCGCGTCGTATTCACGGAACCCAGTCGGCTTCACCAGCGGAAAGGATTCAAAGTCCAGCGAATTGGCGGCGAGGCTTGCGCGCGGCGCAGGCAGCATGGGCGGTCTCGTACGGTCGGCGGGAGGAAAGCGGGTGTGTGAGCGAAAAGGCCGAGAAGTTCAATTGTCCGTACGCGGCTGAGGCAGCCAGCCGCGCCTAGCTCCCCTGCGGAATGACTTTAATTCGGGTGATCTCAAGCCCGTACGTCTGGCCTTCACCGGCGCTGATGGCGCGCAGGCCGATTGCGTTAACCGCGGTGGAGGCCGGCACGTCGAACGCCACCATGCCGGATTGCGGCGGGATTGGTTGGGTTACCCAGTCCGCCGGCGCGATGCCCTGAAGGCTCACCGCCAGTGCGTCAGCGGGGTTAACCGGCAATGGATTGTAGCTCACCTCGATCCGCACGGGGCGCTCTCCGATCACGGCGGCCGCATTGGGGGAGAGCTCAACGCGAATGCCTTGCTCGGCGGGCGTTGGGGCCGGTTGCTCGGGCTTGACCGCTATCCTAAGCGTTTGAGCGCGCCCCAAAAAATCGCGAACGACGGTCATTTCTTGCTCCGGGCTATCGTCCGGGCTGTTGAAGGCGGCGCCTTCAAGCACAAGCGCGCCTTGGACAATGGCGCCTTCGACCGGGGCGGCGGGCCGGGCCCACTTTTGAGGCTCGATCGATACAGCGATCACAAGGGCGGCGAACAGCGCCGCCAGGGGATAAAAGATCAGCGGGTGGAACAGCCAATTGCGCATCGGGCGTCTCTACCGGCGCCGCAGCGGTTCCGCCAGCTTTGTGGGCGGTGGCGCGCGGCTCGGCGGGCCGGTTAAATGTTGCGGATGGTTCGAACGGTGCTTCTTTATGGCGTGGCGCTGGCGCTGGCGACGTTGGCGCTGCAATGGCTCGACTATCAATTTTGGGCGCGCGCGCATGCGTCTGAACTCTACATCCTCCTGATCGCGTTGGCGTTCCTTGGCCTTGGCGTTTGGGTAGGCGCCCGGCTGTTCAGGCCGGCGTTGGCGACGCCGTTCATCCCAAACGTCGCCGCCCAGACGTCGCTGGGGATCACCGAGCGGGAGTATGAAGTTTTGCGGTTGTTGGCCGCTGGCGGATCCAACAAGGAAATCGCCGCCCGACTCGCGGTTTCGCCGAACACGGTGAAAACTCACATTGCACGGCTGTTCGAAAAGCTTGAGGCATCGCGGCGTACCGAGGCGATCCTTCGAGCCCGTGAATTGGGGCTGATCCCGTAGGATCTTCTGGGTGATTTCAGCGAAATCACCCTTTCGGGCGATTGTCGCGAGGGGCGGCGCACGGCGAGCTGCGCGGGTCATGCCAACGCAAGAGGGACCTTCATGCTCCGCATCATCCTCACCAACGGAACCATCGCCGGCCTGATCGTGGCGTCGATGTTCTTCATCACCTGGGTCGTCTACGGGGCGGACCAGATGGTCGCCAACGGCCAGTTCGTTGGCTACCTCACCATGATCGTCGCGCTCAGCCTGATCTTTGTCGGCGTTAAACGCTGGCGGGACAGAGCCCTCGGTGGGGTGATCAAGTTTATGCCCGCGTTCCTGATAGGCCTGGGCATCAGCGCGGTGGCGGGCGTCATCTACGTGATTGGCTGGGAGATCACGCTGGCGGCCACCAATTACAGCTTCATGGGCGCATACGTGGAGGCGGTGATCGAGGCCGAGCGCGCCAAGGGCGTGAGCGAGGCCGAGCTTGAAGCGTTCATCGACGCGATGCGCGGCTTCGAGGCGCAATATTCGAACCCGCTGATCCGGGTTCCGATCACCTTCATCGAGATATTTCCGGTCGGTGTGATCATTTCGCTGATCTCAGCCGCGCTCTTGCGCAATCCGCGTTTTCTGCCGCTGAGGCCTTCGCCTGCGGCATAGCCAGCGCTTGACGCAACCGGGCCGGATGGCGAAGCAGGGCGCATGCCTTATCTCGCTCTGCTTCGTCACGGCCAAAGCCAGTGGAACCTCGATAACCGCTTCACCGGCTGGGTGGATGTCGATTTGACTGCCGAAGGCGAAGCCCAAGCGCGCTCGGGCGGCAAATTGTTAGCCGCGAGCGGCGTGCCGTTCGACAAGCTCTACACGTCGGTGCAAACGCGGGCGGTCCGAACCGGCAATTTGGCGTTGGAGAATGCCGGCCTCGCGTGGCTGCCGGTGGAGCGCGACTGGCGGCTCAACGAGCGCCATTACGGCGCGCTGACAGGACTGAACAAAGCCGAGACGGCGGCCAAGCATGGCGAAGAGCAAGTCAAGGTGTGGCGGCGTTCCTACGACACGCCGCCGCCGCCCCTGGCGCCAGGCGGTGAATTCGATTTCAGCAAGGATCGACGCTACGCGGGCGTGAAGGATTTGCCGGCGACGGAATCTTTGAAACTCACCCTCGAACGGGTGCTGCCGTACTGGAACGATGCGATCGCGCCAGATCTGCGCGCGGGAAAAAACCTGATCATCGCCGCGCACGGCAATTCGTTGCGGGCGATCGTCAAGCATCTGTTCGCCGTCCCGGATGACCAGATCGTCGGCGTCGAAATTCCTACCGGCAATCCGCTGCTGATCGAATTGGACGCAGCGCTTCGACCGGTCGAAGCGCGCTATCTCGACGCGGCGCGCGCCGAAAAACTTCCACAGGTTTCTGCGTGAGCGATATCGCTTACATGCAGCGCGCGCTGGATTTAGCGGGGCGCATGGTGGGTCAGACGCAGCCAAATCCCGCCGTCGGCTGTGTGATCGTGAAGAATGGCGCTGTCATCGCGGAGGCGGCGACGGCCGCCGGCGGGCGGCCGCACGCGGAGGAGCAAGCGCTCGCGCTGGCGGGCGCGGCGGCGCGCGGCGCGACAGCTTACGTGACGCTCGAACCGTGCGCGCAGCGCTCCAGCGGCGCTGCGTCTTGCGCCGACCTGCTGTTGCAAGCGGGCGTCACGCGCGTTGTGATCGCCGCCGCCGATCCGCACCCGCTTGCCGCCAGCATTGGCCCTGCGCGTCTGCGGGCCGCCGGAATAGCGGTGGAAGAGGGGCTGCTCAGCGGCGAAGCGCGCGCCCAAAACGCTGACTTCTTCGCATCCGTCCCCAAAGCCTAACAATCGCGTCACGGTCTGATGATCGCCACAAAACCTGGCGAGCGTTGTCGGATCGTCGCTCCTCGGAGCGTCCTTTGGGGGCAACAAAGGAGACGCGCATGTCTTATGTCGATGGTTTCGTGATTGCCGTGCCGAAGGCCAAGCTCGGCGAATACAAGGAAATGGCCCGCAAGGCCGGCGAAGTGTGGAAGGAGTATGGCGCGGTCGATTATGTCGAGTGCGTTGGTGACGACACGCCGTATGGCGATCTCACGTCATTTCCGCGCGCCGTGCAGGCCAAGGACGATGAGACGGTGATCTTCTCTTGGATCACGTACAAATCGCGCGCCGATCGCGATGCGATCAACAAGAAGGTGATGGACGATCCGCGCATCAAAGCCGGCTTCGACAGCATGCCGTTTGACGGCAAGCGCATGATCTATGGCGGCTTCGAGCCGTTCCTGGAAATGTGACGCGATCTCAGGCCGCGTTTTGTTCGGCGTCGTCGGCGCTTTTGCGCATTTTTTCGTAAAGCGCCATGGACGCGCGAACGAACGCGGTCTTGGTAAACTTGGCTTCGTACGTCCGCGTCCCCTGATCCACCAAGTGCTGCGCCAAAGTCGCGTCTTCGGTCACACGGCGGAGCGCTTCGCGTAGAGCATCCGGGTTATCTTTCGGGACAAGCAGTGCATCGACTTCGTTGGTCACCGTGGCGGCGGGTCCGGCGGCGTCCGCCACGACAAGCGGCTTTTTCGCCGCCCACGCTTCGATCGTCACATTGCCGAACGGCTCGTAGCGCGATGGGAACGCGACGACGTCGCACGCTGCGAGCAGATTGGCCCGATCGGTTCGCCAGCCAAGCCAGCGAACACGGTCGTCGACGCCAAGCCTTTTGGCCATCGCTTTGAGGTCAGCCTCGAGCGGCCCTTCACCGGCGATCCAGGCATAAACGCCAGGCAGGCCGACCATCGCTTCGAGCAACGTGTCGATGCCCTTCTTCCAGTGCAGTCGCGCCAGCGTCAGCAAAGCCGGGGCGCCCTCAGGCGTATCCAATGTGGCGCGCGGTGTTGGCGGCGCGATTTCGAGATTGGCGTAAGAGTTCAGTACCGACACGCGTTCCGGCGGGGCGCCTTCCTTGCGGATGTGGGCGGCGAGGTCTTCGGTCATGCCAACATGCCAGGCGCAATTCTTGAAGCGCTCGAGCTTGTAATAGCCGCCGTACCAGCCGACAGAACGCTCGCGGTATTTCTTCGGTGCGAACGTGCCGGCGCGGCCCATCCAATAATGGATCACGTCCGGCTGGAATTGTTCGGCGATCTCCTTGATCGCTTGCTTTGTCGGTTCGCGCCAAAGCTTATCGAATTTGGCGATTGTGACAGGAACGCCAGCGTTCGCGAGCGCGGCCAGCCGCGCCTCGTTGTGGTCACGCGTGATGACGTGTTGCACGACGCCGGCTTCGGCGAGCGCAAGCGCTGCGTCGAGCATGATGCTCTCCGCACCGCCTTCCTTGGCGCCGGCGATGACGTGCAAAACCCGCATTGGTGCATATCCCTGGCGCTTTCCTAGCCAAAACAGCGGCTTCGCGCAAACAACCAGCGCCATCTGGCTGGTCGAATGCAGATTGCACAGGCACCCCATCACCCCTAGGCGATACCCGTACCGGAGGCGAGAAATGGTGAGATTTCGAGGGCTGTGCCTGGCTTTTGGGCTCACCGCCTGCGCGAGCGCGCCGGCGCCGCGCGCCGCTGGCTGGTCCGGACTGGCGTTGGGCGAGCACGCGGTTCGATTGGAGGTGCACGATATGGGCCGCCATCGGGCGTTGGTGTTTTGGCCAGCCGCGGGTGAGGGGACGCCCGCGACAATCGCGTCATTCGTTCGCGCAGCCTGCGGTGAACGGGACGAAAAAACGACCGCCTTGATGCGTCGCTGCCTGCCCCAACTAAGTGCGGCGCTCGGAAGTGAGGGCGCGATTGACGCAGTGGCGGCTACAGTGACGGCCACTTCGCTCGATGCATCGCTCGAAACGCACCGCTACCCATTGGTCGTGTTGCAGGGCTCCGTCGCGGGCCGCGGTTTCGATTTTGTGGGGTTAGCGGAAATGCTCGCAAGCCATGGTTATGTGGTTGCGCTGCCGGCGCCGGTAGATCCGCCGTCGCAGTTTGCCGCCGATTTCGCGCTCATCGCGGACTTGCAGCAGGGCATCGCTCAGGTCGTGCGCGAGCTTTCGGCTGATCCTGGCATCGACGCCACGCGCTTAGCGCTTGGAGGTTGGAGCGTCGGCGGCGTGCCAACCACGCTCTACGCACTTTCCAATGATGACACCGACGCCATCATCAGTTTCGACAGCGGCGCCATCTACAATTACGGTGCTGCTCTCGTGCGCTCCGCCAACGCCGATCTCGCGGCATATGACGGCGGCTTGCTGCTGCTCAATGCGGGCGTGACTAACGCTGTGCCGCGAGATACGAGCGCGATGGACGCCATGACGCGCGCGACGCGCCGTGAACACGTCGCGCCAACGATGACGCACGCCCATTTCTCGAACCAACTCGGCATCCTGCGCTCATTGACGCAAACGGAAGCCGAACGCGCGGCGATTCGCGCCGATTATTCCGAAGTTGCAGCTGTCGCGCTGGAGTTTCTGGATGAACAGCTGACGCCTTAACGCTCTAATCCGGCTTGAGCCCATAATAGGCTAGCACAGCGCCAAACCCGAGAAACATAAGCGCGCCCAGTCCGCCGGAAAGCAGTGCGACCCAACTTAAACCTGGAACGAGCGCGGCGCGTTGCGGGTTCGATGGATCGTAATGGACTTGGACCGGGTCGCCCACCGGCCATTGCCTCGCGAATGCGCGGCGTTGGCGGCTGGTAGTCATCTCGCCGAAGCGAATGCGTTCGCCCTGCAGGGTTTGATCACCGACGGTAAATTCATAATCGAGATCGAGGCGAACATTATTCCTGCGCCCTAGGCTAATGCTGGAACGGGTGACAACGCCCTGGGCGACAGGCCATTGCGCGGAGGCAGCGCCGAAGGATGCGGCTTCGACGACGGGTTTCCCGAAGATCGCGCCCGCACCTAGAAAACACAGGCCGATCGCTACAATGATGATCCGCCCAAGCATGGCTAGCGTCCGACGATCAGCGGATCGCCTTCTTTCAGGAGGCCGTCGAAGTACTCGATTGTGCGCTTTAGGCCCTCGCGTAGCTCGACCTTCGGCGTCCAGCCCAGATGCTGGCGCGCTTTGTCGATGTTCGGCTGGCGCTGCTTCGGATCGTCGCTCGGCAGCGGGCGATGCACGAGTTTGGACTTGGCGCCGGTGAGATCGATCACGTTCTCGGCCAATTCCTTGATCGTGAACTCCTTGGGGTTGCCGATATTGATCGGGCCGGTGAGTTCGGTCGGCGCGTCCATGAAGGCGAGGAAGGCGTTGATCAGGTCATCGACGTAGCAGAACGAGCGCGTTTGCTCGCCGTCGCCGTAAAGCGTGATGTCTTCGCCCTTCAGCGCCTGAACGATGAAGTTCGACACCACGCGCCCGTCATTCGGGTGCATGCGCGGGCCGTAGGTGTTGAAGATGCGCGCGACCTTGATGTCGAGATTGTGCTGGCGGTGATAGTCGAAGAACAAGGTCTCGGCGCAGCGTTTGCCTTCGTCGTAGCAAGAGCGAATGCCGATCGGATTGACGCGGCCCCAATATTCTTCCGGTTGGGGATGCACGTCGGGATCGCCGTACACTTCCGACGTCGACGCCTGGAAGATGCGCGCGCGCAGACGCTTGGCGAGGCCGAGCATGTTGATGGCGCCGTGGACGCTCGTCTTCGTGGTTTGCACCGGATCGTGCTGGTAGTGCACAGGGCTCGCGGGGCAGGCCAGATTGTAGATCTGATCCACTTCGACATAGAGCGGGAACGTCACGTCGTGGCGCTGGAATTCGAAGTTCGGCTTGTCGAGCAGGTGCGCGATGTTGCGCTTCCGGCCGGTGAACAGATTGTCGGCGCAGATCACGTCGTCGCCGCGCGCGACCAGACGATCGCACAGGTGCGACCCCAAAAACCCGGACCCGCCGGTCACCAAAACACGCCGTTCAAACATGCGAGGGGAAGTACCAGCCTGTCCGGCGGCGCGCTAGTGCACCTGATTATTCCGCCGCGACCGCGAGGCCGCGCTTCGCCAAGCGATCGAAATCCATCAGCTCCATCACCAGCGGTTCAAGTTCGTCGAACGGCACCATGTTGGGCCCGTCGCTCGGCGCATTGTCCGGATCGGGATGGGCTTCCATGAACACGGCCGCCACGCCGATCGACACCGCCGCGCGCGCCAGCACCGGCACGAACTGACGTTCGCCACCGGAGGTGTCGCCGCGCCCGCCCGGCTGTTGCACGGAGTGCGTCGCGTCAAACACGACCGGCGCGCCGAAGCTTTTCAGGATCGGCAGCGCGCGCATGTCGGAGACGAGCGTGTTGTAGCCAAAGCTCGCGCCGCGTTCGCAGGCCATCACGTTGGGATTGCCGCTGCCGGTGATCTTGGCGAGCACGTTCTTCATGTCCCACGGCGCCAGGAATTGCCCCTTCTTCACATTGATCGGTTTGCCGGTTTCGGCGGCGGCGATCAGCAGGTCAGTTTGACGGCAGAGGAACGCGGGGATCTGGAGCACGTCGACCACTTCGGCGACGTCGGCGCATTGCTCCGGCAGGTGCACGTCGGTGATCACCGGCACGCCGAGCTTCTGGCGGATTTCCTCGAAGATCGGGCCCGACACCGAAAGCCCCGCGCCGCGCTTCGTGCCGAGGCTGGAGCGGTTGGCTTTGTCGAAACTGGTTTTGTAGATGAAGCCAGCGCCTGCGCGTTTGAACACGCCGCGCAAAAATTCAGCCGTCTCTAGCGCGTGTTCGCGGCTCTCAAGCTGGCAGGGGCCGCAGATGAAGGTCAGCGGCAAGTGGTTGGCGACCTCGACCGGCGTGCTCTCGACGCGCGGAATCCGGATCACCGGGTTGGGGCTGGTCATGTGCTTCCTCTGTGAGGCTCAGGACATAAGCCGGGCGGGCCTGCGTCTCAACCCGGCGCGCCGTACAGGATTCAGCCGCCAGCCTTGCGTGAGAGGGCGCCTGGGTCCAGAACGCGGCGCCGTTTCGGCGGGGGCCGCCCATCTTTTCCGATCCGCTTCTGACCAATCCGTACTTTTACGCGGCGGCAATCCCGGCGGTGATCCTTGTCGGGCTGGGAAAGGGCGGGTTCTCAGGCCTCGGCGCGCTCTGCGTGCCGGTGATGGCGCTGGCGATCTCGCCAGTGCAGGCGGCGGCCATCCTGTTGCCGATCCTGATGGTGCAGGACGTCGTCACCACTTGGATATTTCGCGGCCTTTGGGATTTGCGCCAGGTTGGCGTGCTGATTGTCGGCGGGGTGGCGGGCGTTTTCGCCGGCTTCGTGCTGGCTGCGACGGTCTCGGTGGCGATGATTGAATTGGCGCTGGGCGGTATCTGCATTCTCTTCGGATTGCATCGCCTCTGGGTCGAGCGCGGCGGCGAGTTCGCGGCGATGAAGTTTCCGGCGTGGGTCGGCGTCGCCGCCGGCGCGGCCGCTGGCTTCACCAGCCAACTGGCGCATGCAGGCGGCCCGCCGATCCAGATGTATTACGCGCCGCAACGCGTTGACCGCGACATGTTCCTCGGCACGACGACTTTGTTCTTCACGGTGTTGAACTGGGTGAAGCTGCCGGCCTTCGCCGCGCTTGGGCAGCTGACGATCACGAACCTCGCAGCGTCGATCGTGTTGTTGCCTTTGGCGATCGTTGCGACTTGGATTGGCGCGCGGCTTGCGCGCTCGATCAGCAGCGCCCGCTTTTTCCGCGTCATCTACGCGCTGATGATCGTGTTGGGCCTGAAGCTTTGCTGGGACGGCGTGGCCGGCTTGACTTGACGCTATTCGGCGGCGGCTGCCAAAGCCGTGAAGCGCGGGCCAGATTCCGCTGCGCCGCGATCGGCCAACCACTCGCGCAACAAGTCGGCACTCGGATTGGCGCGTCGGCGCGAAGGCCAGGCGAGCCAGTACGAAAAATCATCGTGCAGAGTTACATCGAACGGCAGCACGAGCCGTCCTGCGCGCACTTCGTCCACCGCAAGCCAGTGCCGCGCCAGCGCGACGCCGTCGTTCTGCATCGCGGCGCGCAGCAAGAGCGGGCCATCATCATAAGAGGGGCCCGTCGTCGGCTCCGGCCAATCCAGCCCGGCGGCGTGAAACCAACGCGCCCACGGCGTCCACGTGTTGCGCAGGAAGGTCGCGCGCTTGAGGTCAGCGGGCACGCGCAGCTTGTGCTTGTCGCGATAGGCGGGCGTGCACATGGGCGTCAGCATTTCGTCGAACAGCTTCGTCGTGTTCAGCCCCGGCCAGCCGCCAGCGCCAAGCCGCACGCCAAGATCGACGCCGTCGCGTTTGTAGTCGAGCAACGCTTCGCTCACGCGGAGCTCAACATCGATGTCGTGATAGAGGGCGCGAAACTCCGAGAGCCGCGCGAAGAGCCACGTCGAGGCCAAGCTTGGCACCGACGTAACGACGACGCGCTTGTTGCTCGCCTTCACGGCGCTGGGTGGGGCTTCGAACGCTTGCTCGAGAAGCGACAAACCCTGCCGCACGCGCGCCAGCAATTCCGCTCCCGCCGGCGTCGTCACCATCGTATTGCCGACGCGGCGAAAGAGCTGCTTGCCGAGGCGCTGCTCAAGTTCGCGAATGCGGTGGCTCACGGCCCCATGGGTGAGGCCGAGTTCTTCCGCTGCGCGTGAATAACTCTGCAGACGGCCAGCCGCCTCGAACGCGCGCAGAGTCTGCAAGGAGGGAATCTGGACCGCCAACGGCTGCTCCTAGGATGTGAATTCCGCTCACATCCAAGTCGTGAAGCCATGGTTCGTGTTCAAGGGGCCGGAGGTCTACCTCAGTCCTGCGCCGGCGAAAAACCTCCCCAAAGCCGGCACTCAAACCCCGGAGAGCCCTATGTATATCCGTGAACTCGACTACGGGACGCCGCTGGCTCGCAAGACCGCTTCGATCCTCGTCGCCGCAGTCCTTCTCTCGCTTGTCCTCGTTCCGATCCTCGCGGTCGGCGCCCAGATCGTCGCCTGATCCCCAACCCTGCAGTCAGGCGACGTCGCGGGGCCGTCTTTCGCCCCTGTCCGGCTCCTTGGAGACGGCCCCGCTCTCTTTCCAACCATCCCGCCGCGTGCGAACAGGCGGGCCATGTCCATCATCGATCCCGCCGCCGCCATCGCCGCCGGCCAGGAAACCATCAGAGCCGAAGCGCGCGCCCTGGATTTGCTGGCCGAAGCGTTGGCCAAAAATCTAGCCGAACCGTTCAGCCATGCCGCCGCTTTGCTGGCTGACGCCAAGGGCCGCGTGATCGTCTCGGGCATGGGCAAGTCCGGCCACATCGCCCGCAAGATCGCCGCGACCCTCGCCAGCACCGGCACGCCGGCGCAATTCGTCCATCCCGCCGAAGCCAGCCATGGCGATCTCGGCATGATCGTCGAAGCGGATTGCCTGCTGGCGATTTCGCGCTCCGGCGAGACGGCTGAGCTTTCTGATCTGCTGCACCATTGCCGCCGCCTCGGCGTGCCGATCATCGGCATGACGTTCAAGCCGACATCGTCGCTCGCGCGCGCTTCTACCGCCGCGCTCGTCATGCCCGATTGCGGCGAAGCCAGCGAAGACGCGCCGGCGCCAACGATCTCCACCACTATGTGCCTGGCGCTGGGTGACGCGCTCTCGGTCGCACTGCTCAAGGCGCGCGGCTTCACCGCCGATCATTTCGGCGCGATCCATCCTGGCGGCAAGCTTGGCGCGGCGCTAAAGCGCGTGCGCGATCTGATGCGCGTCGGCCAAAGCGATCCGCTGATCGCGCCAACGGCATCCGTAGCCGATACGCTCAAAGCAATGAGCGCGGGCGGCATCGGCGCGGCTGGCGTGATCGAAAACGGCAAGCTTATCGGCATCGTCACCGACGGTGATCTTCGGCGCAAACTTACGCCCGAAATGTTCAACCGCGACGCGCGCGCCTTAATGACAGCTAATCCGCAGACAATCGCGCCCGACGCGCCGATCGCCGACGCCATCGCCATCATGAATTCCAAGCGCATCACCATCCTGTTCGCCGTCGAAGACGGCGCGCCCGTTGGCGTGGTGCACATGCACGATCTGCTGGCGGCAGGCGTGCGGTGAACGCGTATGTGACGACGCCATTGAGGGTCGCTGTTGCTCTCGTTGTGTGTGTTATCGCGTGCGCAATTTTCATCCTCATCGAGTTTTTACTGCGGTACATTGGGGCCTTTGGCGTATTCACGACATCGGATTGGTTTGCTTTGGCGCCAGATCTGCGCGGACTGGCTTTGGACCACGCTCTTGGACTGGCGTTAGGGTTCGGACTGCTCACTGTTCTAGACGCACAGCGCAGGCTCAATCTGGCATCCGCCGCGATGCTTGGTGCGCTAGGCATGTACCTCGCGCCGCGCTTGGTCGCGAACGTGTACACGTCGTATTTCGTGGCGGTGTATGGGATCCCCTTCGATTGGAGTCTCGTCGCCGGCCCTGTTGATGCGATGGTGCTGTACCTTCTAAAGGGGTCGATACTTGGCGCCTTGGGGTGGCGCCTTTCAGACGCCAGTCAGGTCGAGTCGGCGAACTCGCACGCGGATAACTAAGTGGGGAATTTCATGCGTACTCTGGTATTGGCTGCGTCAGTGTTGTTGTTGGCAACCCCCGCGCTCGCACAACCATTCTCCACGCCGACTGAAGCGGCGATCCAGTCGGCGCTGCCGCGCATGATCACCTGGCGACGCGATTTCCACCAAAACCCGGAGCTTAGCTACGAAGAGGTGCGTACGTCGCGCATCGTCGCCCAGCACCTGCGTTCGCTGCGCATGGAGGTGCGCACTGGCATCGCACAAACCGGGGTCGTTGGCGTGTTGCGCGGCGGGCGGCCCGGCCCAGTGATTGCGCTCCGCGCCGACATGGACGCGCTGCCGGTGACGGAAGAGGGCGATTTGCCGTTCCGTTCGCGCGCACGGGGCACGTACAACGGCCAGGACGTTGGCATCATGCACGCCTGTGGGCATGACAGCCACGTCGCAATCTTGATGGCCGCGGCCAGCGTGCTCGCCGCGCGCCGCGAGGAGATCGCCGGCACGATCATCTTCGTGTTTCAGCCTTCAGAAGAAGGCGCGCCTCCCGGCGGTATGGGCGGCGCGCGGCGCATGTTGGCGGAAAACGTGTTCGGCGATCTGCGACCCGAAGCGATTTACGGCCTCCACGCTTGGCCGGCCGCAAGCGGCACTGTGATGATGATCCCCGGGCCGATGATGGCGGGTTCCGATCGGATCGACATCACCGTCACTGGCAGTCAAACCCACGGTGCGCAGCCGCACGCGGGCATCGACCCAATCGTCGTGTCGTCGCAGATCATCAACGCGCTGCAAACGATCCCGTCGCGACAGATGGATGCGGTGCGTTCGCCAGTGATCGTGACCATCGGCATGATCCAGGGCGGCGTGCGCTACAACATCATTCCGCAAACCGTCGAGATGCAGGGGACGATCCGCTATCTCAATCCGCAAACGCGCGAGGATCTCTACAATCGCATCCGACGCACGATCGCCGAGACCGCCGCAGCGTCAGGCGCGACCGTGGAAGTCTCGATTTCCGAAAATGCGATCCCGACCGTCAATCCGCCAGAGCTGCTGGCGCGTGCGCGCGCTGCGGCAATCGGCGCGCTGGGCGAGGAAGCGGTGCAGGGTGGCTATCCGGTGATGCCGGCGGAGGACTTCGCGTATTTCCAGCAAGCCGTGCCGGGAGTGTTCTTCTTCTATGGTGTCAACGCACCCGGCGTTGCTCCGGCGGAAGCCGCGCCAAATCACAATCCACGCTTCTTCGTGCATGAGCCGGCGATGGAAACCGGCCTGCGCGCCATGCTTGCGATCGCGCTTGACCGCGTCGGCACGGCAAACTGATGGCGAGCGACCTTTCCCGCCGCGCGCTCTTTGCCGCCCCTGCGCTGGCAGCCTGCGCGACGACGATGGAGGCGCTGCCGCTGATCGCGCCGCCATCGGGCGTATCGTCGGAGGATTTGGCGCGCGACGAAGCGTACTGGCGCCGTATCGCTTCCCTCTACGATGCGCCCCAGGGCTTTCTCCAACTCGAGAACGGCTATTGGGGCGCGATGACGCGGCCCGTGCAGGAGGCCTTTACGCGCTACACGGCGATGGCCAACCAGCAAGGTTCGCACTATGCGCGCCGCGAGTATGACGCCGACCTGCTGGAGCTTCGCGCGCACTTGGCGGCTATCCTCCAAGTGGCGCCGGAGGAGATCGCTTTCACGCGAAACGCGACCGAATCCTTGTTCGGTCTCATCAGCGGCTACAACAAGCTGCGCCCCGGCGACGCAGTGCTCTATGCTGACCTCGACTACGATAGCGCCATCGAAGGCATGGAATGGTTGCGCCAGCGGCGCGGCGTCGATGTGATCAAAATCGATCTGCCGCACCCGGCGACGCGACAGGGGATCATCGACGCTTACGACGCGGCCTTCGCGGCCAATCCGCGTGTGCGCATGGCGCTGGTCACGCATGTGAGCCACCGCACGGGGCTCGTTCCTCCGGTCGCCGAAATCGTGGCGGCCGCACGCCGTCACAATGTCGATTGCATCGTCGATTCCGCGCACGCTCTCGGGCAGCTCGACTTCACACCATCGGCGATGGGCGTGGATTTTGCGGTGTTCAATCTGCACAAATGGATCGGCGCGCCCATCGGCGTCGGCGCGCTCTATATCCGCCGAGACCGCATCGGCGATATCGATCCCTACATGAGCACGCGCGCCAGTGACCGCACCAACGCCCGTGTCCATACGGGCACCACCAATTTCGGCGCTTTCCTGGCGGCGCGAGACGCGCTGGCGCTGCATACCCAGATCGGCGCCGCCAATAAGCAAGCCCGCTTGCGTCGATTGCGCGGCCTATGGGCCGAGCGCGTGCGCGCCCACCCTGGCTTCGAAGTGATGACGCCTAGCGATCCGACAATGACAAGCGCGATCACCTCGTTTCGCCTGCGCGGCCGTGTAAGCGACGAGGACAACCGCCAACTCGCCGCGCGCCTGCTGGATGAGTTCGGCGTGTTCACCGTCGTCCGCATCGGAACCGCGTCTGGCGCTTGCGTCCGCGTCACGCCGGCGCTCTTCACGCCGGAAAGCGACATGATCCGGTTCGCGGAAATCCTGGAAAGCATCGCCGGTTAGGCCGGCTGACGACGTCCGCAGGGCGCGGCCAGTCACCAAGGATTCAGCATCCTCGTGCTCGGCATATTCGCTTTTGCTTGACTCGTTGGAACCGCAAGGCCCAATGGGGGACGGTTCTCGGAAGGAACTGGACGTCGGTCGCCTCCGCGACGCGACTCTGCGGAAGGAACGTGCCCATGGCTACCGGCGTCGTGAAATGGTTCAACATGGCAAAGGGGTTCGGCTTTATCGCACCGGATGAAGGCGGACAGGATGTTTTCGTGCACGTGAGCGCCGTGCAGCGCTCGGGATTGCAGGGCCTTCGGGAAGGCCAAGCCGTTTCCTTCGACGTCGAAAACGATCCACGCAAGAACAAGCCGTCCGCGGTCAATATCAAGCCGGTCTAATCGCCGGTTCCTCGCTTGAATTTTCGGTCGCCGCGCGGTTTGTCCGTGCGGCGATTTTTGCTTTCGGAGAAGTACCCATGACCGCTCCCTTCCGCCTTTATGGCGCGGAGCTTTCGCCTTATTCGGTGAAAGTGCGCTCTTATCTGCGCTTCAAGGGCCTCGCGTTTGAATGGCTCGAGCGCAGCAACGCCCGGCAGGAAGAGTTTTCGCGCTACGCCAAGCTGCCTCTGGCCCCGATCCTGGTCGATGCGGACGAAAACGCCATGCAGGATTCCACGCCGATGATCGAGGCGCTGGAGCGCGAGTACGCCGAACCGTCGATCACGCCTGATGATGCGTCGCTCGCGTTCCTGTCAGCGCTGCTGGAGGATTATGCCGACGAATGGCTGAACAAAGCGATGTTCCACTATCGCTGGGCCTATCCCGAAAACCAGGACAGCGCCGCCAAGCGTATTGTCGACATGCTGTTTGAAGGCGCGCCGACACCTGACGGCATGGAAGACGCCGTGAAGACGCGCATGATCGGCCGGCTGCATCATGTCGGCTCGACGCCTGAGACCGCGCCCTTGATTGAAGGTTCGTTCACGCGCGTTCTGGCCACGCTCGACCGCATGCTTGCCGCCAACAAATATCTATTCGGCGGGCGCCCGAGTTTAGCGGATTTTGGCCTCGCCGGTCAGCTTGGCCAGTTGCGTTCCGACCCAACCCCAGGGGCAATCATCAAGGCGCAAGCGCCGAACGTGTCGCGCTGGCTCGACCGGATGGATAGCCCAGGCGTGGAGGGTGGATTTGCATCGCTGCCTTCACTGCAGGACGACCTGGCGTCCCTGCTGCGGGAAGAGATCGCCGGCGCTTACCTGGTCTGGATGGCGGCCAACGCCCAGGCCGTTCGCGATGACGCGCCCGGCGTCACGGCTTTCATTGCTGGCGAGACTTACACGCAGAAGCCCCAACGCTACGCGGCCAAGGCGTTCGCGGAACTGCGCCGCAAGCGCGCGCTCGTCACTGACGAGGCGTTGGCGGCGTTGTTGGGAGACACGGGATGCGATGCGTTCCTGGCTTCGCCGCCCGGTATGGCGACGGAGGAGCCCGAGGTCGACGATGAAGGTGACGACGACGGCGAGGACTAAGCCGCGCGCTGGATGGGTTCCTTGAGAACCACCGGCGCGGTGAGGACGAATGTCAGTCCGTCGCCGCCACGCGCTTCGATGGCGCCGCCGAGAAGGGCGATGACGCGGCGCGTTACGGCCAGGCCCAACCCCGCGCCGCCGTCGTCGGCGGTGAGGTCTGCTGAGCGGTAGGCCTCGAACATGCGCGCTAGCTGTTCGTCGCTTGGCGCCGGTCCGCTGGCGTTGATCTCGAATCGTACGATGTCGGCGCGCGGGCCGATCGCACAACGCTCCGCGCGCAAGCGCACCGCCGCGCCTTCGCTTGCGCCGCAGGCGTGCGTGAGCGCGCTCACGAGACACTGGCGTAAGCGAGCTTGGTCGGAGAACACCACGCCGATGCCCGGCTGAATATCCACATTGATCGAGCAGGCGCGTGCGCGCGCCACGGGCGCTGTGACACTGATCGCCTCGCGCACAAACTCAGCCACGTCGAAGGCTTGGGGTTTGAGTGTGAGTGATCCGGCCTCAAGCTTCGAGAGGTCGAGAATGTCGTTGACCATGGTCAGGACGTGGCGCGCCGCGCCGGTGATGTTCTCCAGATCCGCGCGCGCCGTTTCCGTGCGGCCATCGGCGAGATCTTCCGAAATCAGGTCAGCATAGCCAATCACCGCATTGAGCGGCGTTCGCAATTCGTGACTGATGTTGGCCAGGAAGTCGGACTTCAACCGGTTTGCCGTGGCGGCGGCGTCGCGCTGCATCTGCGCGTCCTTTGCCCGAATAGCCGCCTCGCCAGAGCGCGCGACGAGCGCGTTATAGGCGTCGATGAGGCGGGTGATTTCGTCGTCAACGATGGCGTCGGACGCCAGCGGGGTAGGCTCGCCGCTGTCGTTGAAATGTTTCTCCATGCGGTCGAGCCGGCGTAGAATACCAACGCGCAGCAGGACCCACAGCAGTATCGCCAGAAGCGCCGATATCCCTGCGAACAGAGCGAGCGTGATGGTGGTAGCGCGCGAGCCCAAGGCGGTGATGTCACGCGCTTGTCGCGCTGCGGCGGCGCCGACAAGCAGGCCGTTCGAATCGCGAAGCGCGATGAGCGAAAGCAGTTCCTTTCGGCCCGTCCATGTCATTGCGTCTTGGGTCTGAAGCCCGTTCAGGTGGGCGTCATTCTGTTCGTCGGCGTGCATCAAGGTCAGTTCGAGCTGCACCTGCGTGCTCAAAGCGGCATCCGAAAGGCGTTTGGCGATAATGAAGACGCCGCGCGGAGCGCCGCTTCCGTCGCTCATGGTGATCGGCGCCGCGCCGTACACCGCGAAACCATAACCATCGAGCCAGGTTACGCCTGAGGTGGCCTCGCGCGTCTCATTTACTTGGCGGGTGAGGGTCACGAGGGCCGCTGCGGCGCCCCGGTCGACAGCCGCCGCACCGCGCGCCGCTCCGCCCAGCGCCCAGAAAACGCGGCCTTGGTCGTCGCCCACGATCATCAGGTCAACGCCGTAATCGGCAAACCAATCGTCGCCGTAATCGTCCACGAAGTCGGGATTGTCGCCGCGGGCGAACAAATAGGTGTCGTCCCAGTACGCATAATCAGTCGCGCGCTGACGAATGTCGTTGCGCAGGGCGTCGAGATTCGCGACCACGCGCGCGCGGTCGCGCGCATGCGCCTCCGCCTCGAGTTGCTCGAACTCGGGCCGCACAGCGCGGTCCAAAATGATCGCGGACCCGGCGAACAAAGCCAGGAACACGGCCACCAAAGCCGCAATTGCTTTCTGCGTGATCGTCATGACCCCGCGCCAATACCCTTCGTGGTCCGCATCTCAGGACGCGGCTTCTCACGCCGATACACTACTATTGAGGTCTTAAAATCGGCTGCGCGAGCGTGGTTAAGCAGCGATGAAATACAGCACAAACAAGCGGCGCGCGGGGAGGGCGCGCGCCGCTTGAGGCGTCAGGGTCGATGGTGGAGCTCGCCGCGCGGCGCGGGGGAGGGGGGTGATAGCCGCGCGGCGAGCGGGAAGCGGGTGATGAACTACGCCGCTTCAGTCTCGTCATTGGCAACCGCTTCGACCACTTTGGCGGTCTTCTTCGGTTGGCCGGTTCCGATCTGGATTTTGCGCGGCTTCAGGATTTCCGGAAGTTCGCGCACCAGGTCGATGGTCAACAATCCGTTCTCCAGTTTGGCCCCCGCTACGCGGACATGGTCGGCGAGGCCGAAGCGGCGTTCGAAATTGCGCTCGGCGATCCCGCGGTGGAGGAACTGCCGTGCGCCTTCTTGGGGTTTACGCGCGCCGGTGACGGTTAGATTGTTTTGCTTGAACTCAATTGTGAGATCGTCCTCACCGAAGCCGGCTACGGCGAGTTCAATGCGGAAGGCATCCTCGCCAACCTGCTCAACATTGAAAGGGGGATAGCCCGGCGCAGCGTCCAAACGCGCGGCCTGGTCCATCAGATTCGCGATCCGGTCGAAGCCGACCAGTGTCCGGTATAATGGGTTCAATTCGTTGGTGCTCATGGATTTCATGTCCTTCCTTAAAGCGACACGTTCTCTCCCGGCTGGGAGGGAGCGCGGATGCCGGTGAAGCCCCCGAAGGCGGCTCCGTCACCCTTTCGCGGCCTCGGTTGAGCGCCGCGTAACGACTAAGTAAGGAGGCAAATTCCGCCTTCAAGCCTGCCTGCGGCATTTCGGAAAGGCTTCGTTAAGCCCGGATTTGCTGCCGATGTTTTGACAAAATCAACGCCGACCGGTTAGCGCCTACACATGCCCATGATTAGTCGCCGCCATGCCGCCGCGCTCTTCGCAGCCGCTCCCTTGATGGGATGTGGCGGCCGCGAGGTTGAGGGCGAAAGCGACGGCGCGTCGGAGCGCGGTTCACTCGAATGGGCCGCGGCTGGCGAATGGCGCATCGACCCGGCGCGCGACGATTGGCGCCATCCCATCGAAACGCTGCGCTTCTGGGGCATCGAGCCTGGGATGACAGTGCTTGAAATCCTGCCGGGCCTTGGCTGGTACACGTCGATCCTTGCACCCTACCTCGCTCAAGGCGGCGGCCGCTTGATTGTCGCGAGTTTCGATCCTGTCGGTGGTTCGGTCGCTCAACGCGAAACCTTGGCGGCGTTCGATGCGCGCTTTCGTGACACGCGCCGCTACGGCGAGATCCAGCGCGCAATCGTACCGACGCGTGATGGCGATGCGCCGATGGCGCGTGCGCTCAGCGTTGATCTCGCGATTATCGCCAACAACACCCACACATTAATGGCCGAAGGCGCCGCGGAGCGCGTGTTCGACGACATCTACAACGCGTTGAAGTACGGCGGCGCGCTCGGCGTGGAGCAACATCGCGCATCTTCCACCGGTGAGCCCGATCCCATCGCCGCCAGCGGTTACGTGCAGGAGGCCTACGTTAAGAAACTGGCGCAAGAAGCGGGCTTCAGTTTCGTCGCCGCCAACGACATCAACGCCAATCCACGCGACGAGCGCGAGCATCCGTTTGGCGTCTGGACATTGCCGCCCACACTGCGCACCTCGCCGCTCGGCCAGCCGGCCGATCCGAGCTTTGACACCGCGCCCTACGAGGACATCGGCGAGAGCGATCGCATGACGCTCAAATTCCGCAAGCCCACGCGCCCCGGCGGCGCCAACGCCCCGCTTGGGCCGGGGGGATGACGTGAGGTGACGCCGCCGTCACTCTTGCGGGCGGGGCGCGGCTGGTGTGTAAGGGGCGGACGAAATTCTAGCCCCCAATTGGCCCACCGGAGGACTGCCCATGACGTTCGATGAAATCTACAGCCGCTTTTCGGGCGCCGGCGTAACCGTCACCGGCAAGAAGGTGAAGTTTGATTTCGGCGACGAAGGCAAGATCTATCTCGACGGCACGTCCAACACGGTCAGCAAAGACGATGGCCCCGCCGACACGACTTTGAAGCTGAAGCTCGCCGACTTCATCGACATGGCCGAGGGCCGTCTCGACCCGACCGCTGCGTTCATGCAAGGCAAGCTGCGCGTTGAGGGCGACATGGGCGTCGCCATGCAGCTGCAAAGCGTAATGGCGAAGTTGCGCGGCTGATCGCATGGCGTTCGTTCGCGTCCCCGGTAACGACACCCCCGAGGGCGCGGAAGAGCATTGGTTCGAAGGTCGTGGCGGCATCAAGATCCGCGTGTTGACCGCGCCTTCGACAAATGGTCCTCCGCGCGGGTCGGTTATCGTCGCGCCTGGACGCACCGAGTTCATCGAAAAATACTTCGAGGTGCTGCGCGAATTGCAGGGCCGTGGCTATGCCGTATTCTGCATCGATTGGCGCGGGCAGGGCCTCTCGGGCCGCGAGACGCCGAATCCGCTCAAAGGCCATTTCGCCAGCTTCGACGACCCGGTGAACGATCTCGCCACTGCTTTGAAGCTGCTTTCGCACAAGCTGCCGCGCCCGCATGTCGGGCTGGCGCATTCGATGGGCGGAGCGATCTTGCTGCGGGCGCTGCAAACGCGCCGCGTCGAATTGGACGCGGCGGCGTTCACGGCGCCGATGTGGGGCATCGCCAATCTCGGGCCAATGGGCAAGAAATACGTCCGCTTCATGAACTCGCTCGGTGCGGGTTTGAACTTCGCGCCCGGCGTTGAGCAAAAATGGAAGCGGGAACAATTCAAGCGCAATCCCGTGACCCACGACAAAGAGCGGCACGCCCGCGGCCAAGGCTTGATTGCCGAAGAGCCACGCCTGGCCTTGACCGGCCCGACCATCGGCTGGGTCGCGGCGGCGGCCGATTGCTGCGAAGGGTTTCTACAATCGGCTGGGTTCGCGCACTTGCGCATCCCGATTCTGGTGCTGACGGCGCAGCAGGAATTGCTTGTCGACAATGCGAGCCACGACGCGGTCGCGGCGTTGCTTCCGGACTGCACGCACGTGACCATCGCCGGCGCCAAGCATGAAATTTTGATGGAGCGGGACGATATCCGCACCCAATTTTGGGCGGCGTTCGACGAACTCCTCCAACGCGTCCCGCAGCGGGCGACGGTCTAAACCAAAAGGAAACCCACATGACCGGTGAAACCATCCTCGTCACCGGCGGCTCGGGTTTTGTCGGCGCGCACTGCATTCTGCAGGCGATCTCGGCTGGTTATCGGGTGCGCACCAGCGTGCGCTCGCTCTCGCGCGAGGGCGAGGTGCGTGCGATGCTCAAAAATGGCGGGGCAGAGCCCGGCGACCGGCTTTCCTTCGTCGCCGCTGATCTCAACGCGGACGCGGGCTGGGCGGACGCCGTTGCTGGCTGCACCTACGTGCTGCACGTCGCCTCGCCATTTCCACCGGCGATCCCAAAGCATGAGGACGAGATCATCATTCCCGCGCGCGATGGCGCTTTGCGCGTGCTGAAAGCGTCGCGTGACGCCGGCGTTAAGCGCGTGGTGCTGACGTCGTCCTTTGCGGCGATTGGCTACGGCCTTCCGCACCGTGCAACGCCGTTTACCGAAGCGGATTGGACCGATCCCGAGGGCGCAGACGTCCGCGCCTACGTCAAATCCAAGACGCTTGCCGAACGCGCCGCCTGGGATTTCATCGCGCGCGAGGGCGCGGCGCTTGAACTCTCGGTGATCAATCCAGTCGGCGTGCTCGGCCCTGTGCTTGGTCCGGATTATTCTACCTCGATTTTGCTGGTGCAGCGTTTGATGGACGGCGCGATGCCTGGCTTGCCGCGTTTTGGTTTCGGTCTTGTCGATGTGCGCGACGTCGCCGACCTACACCTGCGCGCCATGACCAATCCAGCCGCGAAGGGCGAGCGCTTTCTGGCGGTGGCCGGCCCATCGTTGTGGATTGGCGATATCGCCCGCGTGTTGAAGCAACGCCTCGGCCGCGCCGCGGCGCGCGTGCCGACACGTGAATTGCCAAACTGGCTTGTCCGTATCGCGGCGATGCGCGACCCCGCCGTTGCGCAGATGCTTCCGGAATTGGGCAAGCTCAAGCACGCGTCGAACGACAAGGCAAAGCGCGTATTGGGCTGGAACCCGCGCAGCGCGGAGGATTCGGCGATCGCCACCGCCGAAAGCATGATCGCGCTGAAATTGCTGAAGGCGGCCTGACGGCGATGTCGAAATGCGCTTGCGCGGCGCGTCACTGAGCCGAGGGTATGAGCGCCCGAAGGAGACGCAAGATGCAATACATGCTGCTGATCTATGGCGATGAAGCGAAATGGGGTGCGCTGTCGCCGGAAAAGCTGTCCGAGGAGATGGGCGCATACTTCGCTTACACGCAGGAGCTGGCCCAGTCCGGCAAGCTGAAGGCTGGCGACGAATTGCATCCGGTGTCCACGGCCAAGACGCTGTCGCTCATGGGCGGCAAGCAGAGCGTGGTTGACGGCCCGTTCGCCGACACCAAGGAAGCGCTCGGCGGATATTACTTGGTCGATGTCGACTCGATTGAAGAAGCGCTCGAATGGGCCGCCAAATGCCCTGGCGCGCGCTACGGGCGCATCGAGGTGCGTCCCGTCGTCATGCGCTGAGGCAAATGTCGAACGCGGCGTCGGTCAGCCGACATCGTGCGCGCGGGGCGCTTTGCCCCGCGCCACGAACGGAGCAGAGGCCATGCGTTACATGCTGCTGATCTATAGCGCGCCGACCAGATGGGTTGGTCTGAGCGACGCCGAAATCGGCGAAGTGTTGGGCGCGTATCGCGCGTTTAGCGAGGCGCTCGCGGTGGAAGGCAAGCTCGTCAGCGCCGACGAATTGGCCCCGACAAATCGTGCAAAGAGCGTCACGCGCCGCCACGGCGCGAAGTCCGTGATTGATGGGCCCTATGTCGATACCAAAGAGGCGCTAGGCGGGTATTACCTCATTGAGGTCGCCGACGAGGCGGAGGCTTTGACGTGGGCCGCACGCTGCCCAGGCGCCGCTTATGGCGGCATCGAGGTGCGGCCTATGATGATCAGGTGAACCCAGCGCAAACCGCCGAGCGTGTCGCGCGCGAGAGTTACGGGCGTCTGCTCGCCATGCTCGCCGCGCGCACGCGCAACGTGGCCGCCGCCGAGGACGCGCTCGCGGACGCGTTCGCGGCAGCACTTTCGGCCTGGCCGCGAGGCGGCGTGCCGGAAAAACCCGAAGCGTGGTTGTTCGCGGCCGCGCGCCGCAAGCTGATCGATAGCGCACGCCGCGCGCAAACTGCCAGCGCCGCGCAGGACGCGCTCATTTTGACGATGGAGGAGTTGGAAGAGATGGGACGCGACGATGCGCCCGATCGCCGCCTCGGCCTGTTGTTCGCTTGCGCGCATCCAGCGATCGAGCCCAGCGTGCGCACCCCCTTGATGCTGCAAACCGTTCTTGGTTTTTCCGCCGAGCGCATCGCTTCGGCGTTCTTGATGGAGCCAACGGCGATGGGACAGCGTCTGGTGCGGGCGAAGAAGAAGATCCGCGACGCGGCGATTCCGTTTGACGTGCCAGAGCCCGCCGAATGGCCGCAGCGCCTCGCCGCCGTGCTTGACGCGATTTATGCGGCGTACGGTGTGGGCTGGACCGATCCGCTCGGCGCCGATCCGGAGCGGCGCGGTCTGGCGGAGGAAGCGATCTGGCTCGGCCGTGTGCTCGTGGCGCAAACGCCGGATGAGCCCGAGGCGCTCGGCTTGCTGGCGCTGATGCTGCATCTGGACGCGCGCCGCTATGCGCGCCGAGTCGGCGGCCGCTACGTGCCGCTGGAGTCGCAGGACACCACGCTTTGGCGGCGCGAGTTGATCGTCGAGGCCGAACGGGCGCTCGTGCATGCGGCCCGCGCCGGCGCGCCCGGTCGTTTTCAGTATGAAGCCGCGATCCAATCCGCTCACGCGGCGCGCGCGATTCAAGGCGTCGTGGACTGGGGCGCCGTCGTGCTTTTGTACGACGCCCTGGCGCGGTTCACCGGCTCGCCAGTGGCGCGTCTCAACCATATCGCTGCGCTCGCGCGCCGGGATGGCGCCGAGGTAGCCCTCGCCGCGTTGGAGGCTCTTTCGGACCGGCACCCTCAATTGGGCGAGTACCAGCCCTTTTGGGCGCTCCGCGCTGATCTTTGTGGACGCGCCGGCCGTAAGCACGAAGCGCGAAGAGCATTCTTGCAGGCGATAGAGCGGGAGTCAGATCCAGCTGTGGTTGAGTTTCTAAAAAAACGCAGCGCGGAGCTCTGACGGTCGAAGTCCGGGCCGTAGCCGCGTCGTGTCGGTGGGCGGCGGTTGCGCCGCTCAACGCCAGGAGCAATCAGATGAAATACGCAGTGCTTGTTTACGAAACTGCTGACGATTTCGCCGCGCGCGAAGACCTTCGTAGGGAGGCCTATTGGGGCGGTCACGGCGCTTATGTTGCAATGTTGCAGTCGACCGGCGCGTTTGTCGGCGGCGCCGGCCTCGCCCCACCGCACGCCGCCACTACGGTCCGCGTGCGCGGCGGCGCACGTCAGGTGCTCGATGGCCCTTACGCCGAGATCAAAGAGCAACTGGGCGGTTTCTACCTGATCGAAGCCGCGAATCTCGACGCTGCGTTGACCTGGGCGGAGAGATGTCCTGGCGCCGAGACAGGCTCGATCGAAGTGAGACCTATGCTGGAGATGTAGCTATTCCGGATAGGTCCGCGCCAATTCGCGTCGCGCGGCGTCCAGCGCACGGCGATACTCCGCATCGCCGTGCAAGCGCGCTACGGCGCCGGCGGCGACGAGGCGGCTGGCTTCGATGTCGCTCGGAAAATGATAGCCGCAAATGATGCGGCTTTCGCCGAAATCGCGGCCGCGCTGCAGGATCGCGTCGGCGCGTGACGGGATCAGTTCGGCCAGCACCAACGCCAAGGCCCAGCCGCCCGCGCCGTGGCCTGAAGGGTAGGAGCCTGCCGTGTTCTGACCGGGATCGTCGCACTGGATGACGCTCCGGTCCGCGAACGGGCGCGTGCGTGGGTGTGCATCCTTCGCGGCGTTGATGGTGGGCCCGACGCCTTGCATGGTCGCGGCAATCGCCGCCGCCGTGCGCGGCAATTGTGTACGCGTGAAGCCCTCGCCCAACACCGGCTGGAACATCGCCCACGCGTTGAACGCCTGATCCGTGCGCGCTTGCGCAAGCCGCTCCGCGCTCACCGCCGGCTTCATCGCCAACCGATCCGCCGCATCGCGCGGGGACCCCGCCGCAGGTGGCGCGCCCGCGAGCGCGGGCCCGTCGATGATCGGCTGCGCGGCCTGTGTTTGCGCGAAGGCTGGGCTCGCCATGGCGAGCGCGAGTGCGAACAATGAAACTCTGATCATGTCCTAACCCATAGCCACAACCCGCGACGATGCAAACGCCCGCGCGTCGCATTTCCGCCCGTGCGCACACAGATCGATCCTGCAGGATGCGAAGGCGTCCCGCACTCTTCTGCGGAGGGGGAGCTAACCGCTAGCCGCGGCGGGCGGCGTCGATCTTGGCGACGTCAATCTTCTGCATTGTCATCATCGCATCGAACGCACGTTTGGCTTCGGCGCCCCCGGCGGCCATTGCTTCGTTGAGCGTGCGCGGCGTGATCTGCCAGTTGACGCCCCATTTATCCTTGCACCAACCGCATTCGCTTTCCTTGCCGCCATTGCCCACGATGGCGTTCCAGTAGCGATCGGTCTCTGCTTGATCCTCGGTTTGGATTTGAAACGAGAAAGCCTCGGTGTGCGGAAACGTCGGCCCGCCATTTAGGCCGATGCAGGGAATGCCGACTACGGTGAATTCCACGACGAGCGGATCGCCCGTCTTGCCGTCCGGATAGTCGCTCGGCGCATAATGGACGGCGCCCACGGACGTATCAGGGAAGGTGTCGGCGTAAAACCGTGCGGCGGCCTCAGCGTCGCCATTGTACCAAAGGCAGATCGTATTCTTGTTCATGAAAGTGCCCTTTGTGCGGGTAAGCTTCTGGAAAACGAGCGCGGCGTTCAACCGTTCCACGATGCTCTGCCCTGAAGCGCTTGGAGATTCTTGCGAAACCGTGTCGGGACCGGTAGCGCGCGATCGTCCTTTGGAGCGATCAGGGAGAACAGCATGACGATCACCATCACAGCCTTCAAGCGCTCGCTCGACCAGGGCGTGGGCTTGGCGCGGGACATGCGCGTGCGCTGGGCGTTGGAGGAGGTGGGTCAGCCGTATGACGTGCGGCTGGTGCCGTGGGAAAAGTTCAAGGAGGAGGCGCACCTGGCGCGCAACCCGTTCGGCCAGATCCCGACTTACGAGGAGGGCGATCTCACGCTGTTCGAGTCCGGCGCGATCGTACTGCACATCGCCGAGCGCTTTCCGGGCTTGTTGCCGAAAGATGCCGACGCGCGGGCGCGCGCGATCATGTGGATTTTCGCCGCGCTCGGCACGATCGAGCCGCCGATCGTTGATCGCGACGTTGTGGAATATTCCGAGGCCGGCAAAAGCTGGCAGGGCGAACGCTTCGCGATGGTGGATGAGCGCATTCGCGGGCGATTGAACCAGCTCACGGCGCGCATGGGCGATGGCGCATGGCTCGACGGCGCCTTCAGCGCGGCGGACATCATCATGGTGCACGTGCTGCGGCGCCTGGAAGGCTCAGGTATTCTCGAAGACTATCCGACACTCGTCGCCTACATTGCGCGCGCCCAAGCGCGGCCAGCGTACAAGCGCGCATTCGCGGCGCAATTGGCGGTGTGGGAAGCGAACAAGGGGTAGCAATGGCCAAGCTCATCTTTGGAATGAACATGTCGCTGGACGGCTATGTCGATTACGACAAGTTCGCGCCTGATCCGGTGCTGTTCCGCTATTTCATCGCGCAAACGCGCAACACAGCCGGCAGCATCTACGGGCCCCGCTTGTACGAACTGATGAGCTATTGGGATGGCGACGCGTGGAATCAGGACGGGCGCGCGCAAGACGATTTGCGCGCGTTCGCCGAGGCGTGGCGAGCGATGCCGAAATGGGTTGTGTCAAAGTCGCTGAAGCAGGTTGGTCCGAACGCGACTTTGATTAGCGGAGATTTCGAAACGGCGATCCGCAAACTGAAGGCCGAGCGCGACGGCGAGATCGAAGTCGGCGGGCCGAAGCTTGCGGCGAGCTTGGCGAAGCTTGGTCTGATCGATGAATATCACGTCTTCCTGCATCCCGTCGTGCTGGGCGAGGGCGAGCCGTTCTTCGCTGGCGTGACGCCGAAGCTGCGGTTGGTAGGGAGCGAGCGGATTGGGGAGGGGGCGGTGAAGCTGACGTATGCGCCGGCTTAGATTTAGCAGGTCAACTCGACCTCGGAGAAGTCTCCGGCTGCGAGCTTCTCGGGATCAATCCAAAAATGAAATGACCCCTCCGATCCGCGAAGCATTGAGTCTCCGCAATCGAGTCGCAACAACAGCACCTTCTCCGCACGTTGGTTCGGGTGCACCGCTGTGTGATCATATGAACCATGTCCAAGCATATGATGCATCGTCACGTAGAGGTCGAGATCGTCGTCGGTGCGACGGATGGTGGGCCGCGTGTCAAGTTCGTCTTGGAGCTGTTTAGGTACGCGTGCGAGTTCACCGGCCTCAGACGCGAGGTTGGCCGCGTGCCGAAAAACCTCAGCGCAAAGCGTAGAGAAACGCGCACCGAGATCGTAGCTGATCCGCTTCGTTTGACGTCGTTCTGAGAAGTCCCGGAGGAACTCCAAGAATCCGTCCGCGCTGGCGCTACTAGGTCTTTCCAGAGGCGGTAAGCCCTCTGTCAGCCGCAACCATCGCGCCGCTTCTTCTCGAGCCCAGTTGTTCTCGGTTCCTACGTCGTGTTCTGCTGCGTCTTCAGGCAACGGACGCAACAGGCCTCGCGCAAATGCAATGATGATAGCCCAGCAAAAAATCAGGTCAGACGTGAATTTGGCTGGGTTGTAGAGGGGAATGTAAGTCCGTTCGCCACGAGCTCGTGGTGCCACCGCATCTAAGAGACTATCGCGTTGAAGGCGCTGCAGCGCATCAAAGCCGTCGTGCTCGCATGCGTACGCCCACGCGGTCTCAAGGCCCGCGAACTCCACGTATGCGGCGCCGAGGCTCCCAGTGGAGGGGTGAGCGGCGAGCAAACTCGTAAGGTCAAGGGACTCTTGATCTGAAAGCGAGCCGAGAGGCACATCGCTCAGCTCGACATGCTCTGGCGCGCTCCTAAAGGGCGCAAAAGTCAAGTTGAAGCGGAAGTGCCCGTGATTGCGATAGTCCTTGTCGTCAAGATAGTTGGGCGCACTTGCCACCGAGTCATTGCTTGTGACCATGCGCTGAGGCTGCGGCCTGAGTGGCCACTCGTGGGACGAGTGTTCAGAGTATAACACGACACAGGGCATCACGCCCTCTTCGCTTTCGTGTTCGTCGTCTCCCATTTCCCAAGTGTCTTTGTAGAAGAAATAGAGAATGCCGGATTTTGGCAGCGCGGCGCGTCCGGCAAAGTCGGGCAGGTCCGAGAGGTTGATCTGTCCGGCGAAGACCAGTCCGGCGCGCTCGCCTCCTTCATCAATGGTCGGCCATTCCATATCCGGAGGCAAAAACGGCAGTCCTCCGAGAAAGCTCCGTTCGGGCGCATCGAGCGCGTCGGCGAACGAACTCGGGAGGAGCAATAGCGCTGACTGCCGAGGGTCGTTCGCAGCGAACTCTTCGATTGCTTGCCTGGGCGTACGCATCGGCATCCCCGTATCAGAAGCTGCATGGAACAAAAAGACCGCGCCTTACAGCGCGGCCTTAGTGTTTCTGCGCTCGCGCAGTTCGCTTACTTGAACAGCTTCGCCCAATTCCGCGCTTCGCGTTTCCTCCAGCCGCCGCGGTGATACGCGTCGCTCACGATCAGCGGGGCGACGCTGGTTGCTTCCGCGAACACCATCTGTTCGTGCACGGTGCTCACCTTGCCCCAGCTCGCCGCTTCTTGCAGCGTCGAGGAGGAGCAGGCGCCGTCGCGGACGTCGGCGACGGTGATCTGCACGGCGTATTTGTGCACTTCGACATCCTCGTGGCCGAGGATTTCGGCGCAGACGACGGTGTCTTGCGCGAAATTCTTCGGCACGCCGCCGCCGACCATGAAGAGGGCGGTGGTGCCGGCGGCGAGTTTGATTTCCGTCAGCTCACGGAAGTCGCCGCCGCTGTCGATGGTCAGATACGGCTTGCCGGCTTTGCGGCGCTCGACTTGGTGCTTGACGATGCCGAAGCCCGCCGAGCAATCGCTGAACGCCGGCACGAAGATCGGCACGCCTTTTTCGTAGGCGCGCTGGATCAGCGAATCCTTCTTCTTGGCGTTGCCGGCGGCAAGCCACTTGCCAAGCTCATAGATGAACTCGCGCGACGTGTAGGGGCGCGGCTCGAGCGCTTCGCAGATGTCGTAGATCGTGTGATCGACGTGCTGCAGTTCTTCTTCGTCGATGTAGGTATCGTAGATGCGATCGATGTAGAGCGAGCGCAGAACGTTGTCGTCCGGGATTTCCTTGGCCTGGTAGTGCTTGAAGCCGAGCGCTTCGAGGAAATCCATGTCGATGATCGAGGCGCCGGTGGCGACGATGGCGTCGGCCATGTTGTACGTCACCATATCGCGCCAGACATGCAGGCAGCCGCCCGCGCCCGTCGAGCCGGCCATGATGAGCCAGGTCGAGCACTTCTGATCTTCGAGCGCCATGTTCAGGATTTGCGCGGCGCGCGCGGTGTCGCGGCTGGTGAAGCTCATCTTGCCGTAGGCGTCGATGATCGGGCGCGCGTCGAACGTCGTGATGTCGATGTGCTCGACGACGTTGGCGAGAAGTTCGGCTTTGCGGTTCGAGTCGATTTTGGCGTCAGCCATGGAGAGAGCTCCTATGGGCGGCGTCGTGAGACCATGAGCGGTCAACCGCGCGGACGCTCCGCCGACACGCGATCGCCGCTGCAAATAGGGCAATGCGCCGGGAATGCAAGTCATTTACGGCGCGCTTGCCGGCACGGGCGGCGGCGCGGCGCTGGCGGGCGCGCGGCGCAGTCCTTAAGGTGCGTTCGGTCAGCTGAACGGGAGGAAGGTATGCGCTTGTTCTTGGTCGGGGCCGCGCTCGCGCTCGCGGCGTGCAATCCCTCCGCACAACCGGGCGCGGAAGCGCCAGTAGCGGAAGTCGCCAACGTCAGCGGCCCGAACAACTGCCCGGCGACCGCGTCCACGCAATGGCGCGCCGGCGGTCAAACGATCACCATCGACGCGTCCGCGCAGGGCGCCGATTGCGCCAGCGCGCAAGCGTCGCTCGTGTTCCGCGGCGCCAATGGCGCGGAACTTTATGCCGAGACGTTCGAGGTGAGCCAAGTGATGGTGCTCGCCGCGCCAGACTCGGTCGACGATTTGCAGCGACGCTTGAATGAGTGGATCAGCCCGCCGGGTGCGGCGCGTGACAGCACCGACGATCTGCCGGTGTGGGAGGCGAACGCGCAATCGCCGGTGTCGGGCGAGTTTCCGTTCTACCCGGAAGAAGGTTTGGACCGCGCGGCCTACACGGCGCTGCGCGCCGCCGACGCGCCAATGTTCTGCTTTGTGCAGGGCATGGAGAGCGAAGCGTGCCTGACAGTGCAAGGCGGAAGCTTGCGCAAAGTCGGCGTGCAGACGTTTCCAGGCTAAAGGAGGATCACATGGGCGATCTCGCGGGGCGCGTGGCGCTGGTGACGGGCGGCGCGCGCGGGCTTGGGGCGGCGGCGGCGAAAGCGCTCGCGGCTGAAGGCGCGAAGGTCGTCGTGAGCGATGTGAGCGACGGCAGCGAGATCGCGGCCATTATTGGCGGCGCGTATGTGAAGCATGACGTGACCAGCGAGGATGATTGGATCGCCGCGGTCGCGTTTGCCAAGGATCGCTTCGGCGGGCTCGACATCCTCGTCAACAACGCCGGCATCTTCTGGCTGAAGCCGATGGAAATGGAGACGCTGGAGAGTTTCCGGCGCATGCAGCAAGTGAACGTCGAAGGCGTGTTTCTTGGGCTGAAGCACGCGATCCCCGCGATCGCCGAACGTGCGCAACAGTGGGAAGGCGGCGGCGCCGTCATCAATCTCTCGTCGGTCGCCGGGCTCGTTGGTGCGCCGAATTTGATCGCCTACAATGCCTCGAAGGGCGCGGTGCGTCTGATGACCAAAGCGGCTGCGATGGAATCCGCGCCACTCAAGGTGCGCGTCAATTCGATCCATCCCGGCATCATCGATACGCCGATGATGGCCGGCGCGGCGGCGGCCATCGAGAAGGCGACGGGCCAAGGCGCCAACGTCACTCGCACGCGGTTCGCCGAGCGCCACCCGCTTGGCCGCATGGGCCGCGACGTTGATATCGCCAACGCCGTCGTGTTCCTCGCTTCCGACAAAGCGGCGTTCATGACCGGCAGTGAACTTGTCGTCGATGGCGGCATGACGGCGATGTGAGCGCAAACGTAACGGGGCCCGCTTGCGCGAGCCCCGTTCGATTTGGGTTTTGGCGGTGAGCTTAAGCCTGCGTCGGCTTCCGCGCGCGGGTGCGCTTCGGCTTGGCCTGCGCGGCTGGTGCTTGGCCGTACATGCTTGGCCACGGCGCGTCGGCGGAGGTCACCGTTACGGTTTCGCCAAAGCCGTTGAAGCGTGTGCCCATCGCCGTGCCGTACGCGCCGAGCGAGCCGATCTCGATCAGATCGCCTTCTCGGATATCGGCCGGCAGCATGAAGGGGCCCGCAGCCGCATCCATCGAATCGCAGGTTGGGCCGTAAAGGCGGAACGGCGCGAGCTTGGCGCGGCTGGGCTCGGTGCGCAGCAGTTTCGCTGGGAACGACCAATTGAGGTGCGTCGCGTCAAACAGCGTGCCGAAGGCGCCGTCGTTGAGGTAAAGCGCATCGCCCTTGCGCAGCTCCACGCGCGTAACGGTGGAGCCCGCTTCCGCGACGAGCGCACGGCCGGGCTCGGCCCAGAGCTTGGCGTTCTGGGCGACGAACATTTCCTCAAAGCCCGCCTTGATCGCATCGACGTACTCGATCATCGCCGGCGGGCTCATGCCCGGATAGATCGCGGGGAAGCCGCCGCCGACATCGACGATGTCCGCCAGCACGCCGGCTTTCACGATGGCGCGGTTGCAGACATCCATCGCCGCCCGGAACGCGTCAGGACGCATGCACTGGCTGCCGACATGGAACGAGACGCCCAACATTTCCTCGCTGACGCCGCGCGCTTTGCGCAGCAGCGCCGGCGCTTCTTCGGCGGTGACGCCGAATTTGCGCGTAAGCGGGTAGGCGGCGCCGTCGCCGGACACGGCGAAGCGCACCATCAGGGTGAGATCCTTGGCGTTGTTGGTCTCGGCCAAAATCTTCTCAAGCTCGTCCTCGCTGTCGAGCGCGAACGTCTTGACGCCAAAATCGTGAAAGGCGCGGGCGATGGCGCGTCGGCTTTTCACCGGGTGCATGAAGGCGATCTGCGCTTTGGGAAAGCGCGTCGCGATCAACTCGGCTTCGGCTTCCGAGGCGACGTCGAAATTCTTGATGCCATTCTGCCAGAGTGCATTCAGCACCCACGGGCTCGGGTTCGCCTTGACGGCGTAGAACGTCTCGCCCGGAAAATTGTCGCGGAACCATTGCGCCGCCACAGCGACGCGATGCGGACGCGCGATCGCCACGGGCCCATCGGGCGCGGCGCCAGAGACGAGTTCGAGAGGCGAGAGGACTTGGTCCACCGGCGTACTCCCAATATGACCGCAGCGCCCCGCTTCGGAAGCTTCTGCGAGTTAAACCCAGGCCGGCGTTAGTCGGACATGCATTAATGTCAGGTCCGCCCTTGGGAGCTTGCGCCGGAGGATCGCCAGAGAGCTTCCTGCTCTCCGTTTTCCGCGATCCCCCAGGTGGCCTGGGCCGAGGGGGCGTTAGTGGACGCTGTTTCCAGGTCCGCCGGTAACGCGCTGCATATGGTGAAAGGCTCGCCGTTGTAAAGAGTTATTCGTGGTTAATTACGGCTGCGAAGCGAACTGACGCAGCTGTGTGTTGCACGCGCGCGCCGTCACAGAACTGACGCGCCACGTTCGCGTTCGCTTCATTGAAGCTTCAATCAGCTGTCGCCGCCCGCCTCTAACCCCCGCGCCATCCGGGGCGGCGTTAATGAGTCGTTGATCCCCGGGCTCGGTTCACACGGGGGTTCCAATGTTCTGGAAGAAGAAGACGATCACGACGGCCGCACTCGCCGCCTTGGCGACAGCGGCTGGCGTCGGCGTAAGCAGCGATGTGTTCGCACAAGCCACCATCAACTCGCCCGTCAGCGGCGCGCCTGAAATCCGCGAAGGCCAGCAGCGCTTCAAGATGCGCGGGCGCTTCCAGTACGACATTCTGTCCAGCGACTTCGACGTCGGCACGGACGACGGCACGCGCTCCTACGTACGGCGCGCGTTCCTTGGTGCGCAGGGCCGGTTTTCGGATCGGTGGCGCTACAAGATCGACTTCGTGCTGAGCCCGGGCGCCAACGACGTGGCATCGGCCACGACGGCTCTGCTTTGCCAAAGCAACGCGACGCAGGTCGTCGTGCAGCGCACGGCGTGCGTCGCCGGCGAAACCAACCGCGGCACTGTGGTGACCGCCCAAGGCGCTGGCGGTGGCGACGATGTGGGCGTCGATGACGCCTACCTCGAATACGCGGGCGACTTCTTCTCGTTTGTCGTGGGCGAACACAACATCACAGCCCCGCTCGAAGATCGCACCTCGTCTCTCGACACGCCGTTCAACGAGCGTTCGAGCTACATCAATGCGTTCGGCTATGGCCGTGCGGCCGGCGTTGGCTTCCTGACGACGGGCGCCAACTGGATGGCTGCCGTCGCCGTTCAGGGCGATTCGCTCAACAACCAGGACTCGGGTTTCACCGCCGACGAGCAAATGAGCTATAGCGGCCGCTTCACCTGGGCGCCGATCTTCGAGGCGTCGCCGGATGGCTACACGCTCGTCCACCTCGGCGTTTCGGGTCGTTACCGCTACATCGGCGACGATTCCGGCATTCGCTACCGCAGTCGCCCATTGCTCGGTCGCGGCGCGCGTCCGCTCGATGTTGGTTCGGGCGCCACGGTGCTCGGCGAGCAAGACACCACCTGGGGTCTTGAAGCGGCGCTCCAATACAATTCGTTCGGCGCGACGATCGAGCACGGCATCCTCGACGGCGAAACCGCCGGCGCTGGCCCTGCTGATTACGGCTTCCACTCCACCTACGTTGACCTTTTCTGGTCGCCGACCGGCGAAGCGCGCGTCTATCGCGGCAACCAAGGCTCTTTCGGCCCGGTCATTCCGCGCCGCTCGATCGTCGATGGCGGTATCGGCCACATCATGATCGGCGCCCGCTACGAAACGTTGGAGCTGAATGGCCTCGGAACCGGCGCGAGCCGTGGCGATCAGACCAGCTATGCCGTCGGTGTGGACTGGATCCCGATCGACCACGTCCGCTTCAAGCTCAACTACGCCCAAAGCGAGTTCGATCTCTTCTCGGCGCCGGACGAAGAAGCGCAAGTCATCTCCTTCCGCACCCAGTTCGACTTCTAACCCCCGACCCCGCACTGGCGGAGGGGCGGTCACGCGCCGCCTCTCCGCCGATTTTCAAGCTATGCGGCTGCGTCTGTCATCGAATTGTCACGCAAGTGTCACCGACGCGAGACGCGGATCACCTAGACGCCAATCCATCCCACCAGGGAGCATCCCATGCAGATCAGTTTCCGTAGTTTGAGCCTCGCCGCGGCCGCCGCCGTGCTTGCGTTCTCCACACCGGCCGCCGCCCAAGGCGCCGGAGCGCCTTTCACCATTCAAATCGACGGCTCTTCCACCGTGTTCCCGCTTTCCGAAGCTGTGGCCGAAGGCTTTCAGCAGCAGACGCAGGGCCGCGTGCGCGTCACCGTCGGTGAGAGCGGCACGGGCGGGGGCTTCCGCAAATTCTGCCGCGGCGAGATCCACATAGCCGGTGCGTCGCGCCCGATCCGCACCAGCGAAATGGCTTCTTGCGCAGCGGCAGGCGTCCAGTACGTCGAGATCCCCGTAGCGTTTGACGGCCTCACCGTTGTCGTCCATCCGTCCAATCCGGTCCGTTCGCTGACGGTCGCGCAGCTGCGCCGCATCTGGAACACAGGCTCGAGCGTTTCGAACTTCAATCAAGTCGATCCGTCCTTCCCGAACCTGCAAATGCAATTGTTCGGGCCAGGCACCGCGTCCGGTACGTTCGACTATTTCACCGAAGCCGTGAACGGCACCGCGCGCGCGTCGCGCACCGACTACACGCCGTCGGAAGATGACAACGTGCTGGTGCAGGGCGTCGCCACCAATCCGGGCGGCATGGCTTACTTTGGCTTGGCTTATTACGAAGAGAATCGCTCGCGCCTGCGCGCGCTCAGCATCGACAATGGCAATGGCCCGGTTGAGCCGTCGGTCGCCAATGTCGTCAACGGCACTTACGCGCCGCTTTCGCGACCGATCTTCATTTATGTGAGCGCGGCCGCTCTTCGGCGTCCTCAAGTTGCGCAGTTCACGCAATACTACGTGAACAACGCCGGCACGCTCGCCACGCGCGTCGGCTATGTGCCGTTGCCGGCCGCCGCCTATCAAACCTACGGTCAGCGCGCCCAGAGCCGCCAAGTGGGTACGGCGTTCGGCGGTCGTCAGGCCATCGGCATCACCATCGAGCAATTGCTCGCGCGCCGCTTGGTTCAGACCGCGACGTCCGATTAAGCAGACCTGGAACCCGCCGGCGGGCCTCACACCCGCCGGCGCTTCCTCTTATAATCGGTGAAAGAATCGGGCGCCCTCTGGGCGCCTTTTGGCCAGAAGGCGGCGGGGGCTTCAGTGGAACGTGACTTCACCAAGAAGAAGCTGCGGCCCTTCGAGCAGCTCATGGAGGGCTTGCTCTTCATCGCCGCCGCGCTCGCCATCGCCATCGTCGGCGGTATTCTCTACGTCGTTATTTCAGAGGCGGCGAAATTCTTCATCCAAGTTTCGCCGCTTGAGTTCGTCACCAGCACGCAATGGACGCCGCTGTTTGACGACCCAAGCTACGGCATCGCCCCGCTGCTCACCGGCACCTTTATGTCCACACTTGTGGCGCTTTCGGTCGCGGTGCCGCTGGGCCTGCTCGTGGCTGTGTATCTTTCCGAGTTCGCTGGCCCCCGTGCGCGCGAGACCATCAAGCCGACGCTCGAATTGCTCGCCGGCGTGCCGACCGTTGTTTACGGCTATTTCGCGCTGCTGTTCGTGACGCCGCTGCTGCAAGGCTTCTTTCGCTCGGCGTTTGGCTTTGAGCTGCCGGGCTTCAACCTTCTCTCCGCCGGCATCGTGATGGGCTTGATGATCATTCCCTACATCGCGTCGCTCTCGGAGGACGCGATGCGCGCGGTGCCGCGTTCGATGCGCGAAGGTTCGTTCGCCATGGGCGCGACGCGGCTTGAGACGGCATTTCGCGTTGTGTTTCCTGCCGCCGTCTCCGGCATCGTTGGCGCGGTGATCCTCGGCATGTCGCGCGCCGTAGGGGAGACGATGATCGTCGTCGTCGCTGGCGGGCAATTGCCGCAGATTGTCACTTCGCCAACCGACCAAGGCGCCACCGTCACAGCCTTCATCGCGCAGGTGGCGCTTGGGGACATCCCGTTCGGCACGCTTGAGTATCAATCGATCTTCGCGGCCGGCTTGGCGTTGTTGCTGCTGACGCTCGTGTTCAACTTCATCGCCTTTGCGCTGCAGCGCCGCTTCCGGGAGGTTTATTGATGACCGCCGTCACCGAAGGCGCAGCACCCGTGCGCGACATCACCGCCCACCCGCCGGGCCTTGCCGCACGCAAGTTCAAGGATCGTAGTTTCGTTTTCTGGGGCCTCCTGGCGACGCTCATCGGCCTCGGCACGCTTGTGGCGTTGGTCAGCGATTTGGCCATGGATGGCGCGCACCGGGTGTCGCTCGACTTCTTTTTCAAGTTTCCATCGTCCGATCCAGCAGAGGCCGGAATTTACTCTGCTTGGGTCGGTTCGATCCTCGTGATTGTAACGACGGCCGTGATCGCCATCCCCATCGGCGTGTTGGCCGGTCTCTACCTTGAAGAATACGCGCCGAAGAACGCTATCACGTCGGCGATTGAGATCGCCGTGAACAATCTGGCCGGCGTTCCGTCCATCATCTACGGGCTTTTGGCGGTTGGTCTGTTCGTGCAAGTGCTGGCGCTTGGCCAATCGATCCTCACCGCGGGCATTACGCTTTCGCTGCTCATTCTTCCTGTCGTTATCGTCGCAACTCGCGAAGCCGTGCGCAGCGTGCCGCTCGAAATGCGCCAAGGCGCGCTCGCCGTCGGCGCCACGAAGTGGCAGGCCACGCAGCATCACGTGCTGCCCTATGCTATGCCAGGCATCGTCACTGGCATCATCATCGGCATATCGCGCGCGATTGGTGAAACCGCGCCTTTGATTCTGATCGGCGGCTTGACGTTCGTGGCGTTCCTGCCGGTTACGCTGCCGGGCGATGCAAAGTTCACTGTGGTCGGCGCGGTTGATGAATACGGCGCGCCGGTGACGCCGGACGCTACTGAAAGTATTCGCATCAGCGCTGATGGCGTTGTGGTGATGCCGGATTTCAGCGAAGTCCCGGTCACAGCCGGCCAGACGATTGAGCTTCCGCACGGCGCCACGGTGCAATCCGTGGCCAGCCTCGGCGACGCCGCGCAGAGTTGGCTTCCCAGCCATTGGCTCGGCTCCGAATTCACGGTGATGCCAATTCAGATGTTCAACTGGACGTCGCGTCCGCAGGCAGAGTTCCTGGAGATCGCCGCCGCCGCCGGCCTGGTGCTGCTGGCGATCACGTTGCTGCTGAACGGTTCAGCAATCTGGCTGCGCTACCGGCTGCGAAAAGCGATCAAGTGGTAGTGCAGCCACTCTAAACGCGGTTTGCACGCTCGGCCTTTTTCGCCAACCGCGCCGCGCGCTGGGCCTCGCGGCGCGCCCGTGCGCGCCGGCGCGCCTCGGCCAGACGGGTCCAGAAGCGCTTCTTCTCCGGTTTCGGCAGCGGTTCGAGGTTTTTGCGAAACTCCTCGGCGCAGGCGCGCCAGGAATAGCGTTCCGCCAGCGCACGCGCGTCCTGGCGCGTGAGCTTCAGCGCTTCCAGGCACGCGGTTTTGAGGTCGGTGTTCACAACACCCGCGCCTGTGCCGGGTAATATGTCTTTCGGGCCGGGCGCCACGTAAGCCGCAACTGGGGTGCCGGTGGCGGCCGCCTCCAGGATCACCAGTCCAAAGGTATCGGTGAAGCTTGGGAAAACAAACACGTCCGCGTCCGCGTAGTGGCGCGCCAGCTCCTCGCCGAACTTTGGCCCGACAAAGTGCGCGTCGGGATATTTCGCTTTCAACTCATCCAGCGCCGGCCCGCCACCGACGACCACTTTCGAGCCCGGCAGATCGAGCTTCAGGAACGCCTCGATGTTTTTTTCAACCGAAACCCTGCCCACATAGGCGAAGACCGGCTTTGGCAAATCCTTGAACAAGCCGCCATCGATGCCGCGCTTCGATGGGTGGAACATTTCCACGTCCACGCCGCGGCTCCAGATCGCCGTGTTGCGGAAGCCGTGCATGTCCAGCAATTCCATCATCGTCGGTGTCGCAACCATGACGCGGCCCGACTTGTCGTGGAACGCGTGCATGTACCGGTAGCCCGCCCAAAGCGGAATCCAGGCAAAGCGCGCCGTGACGTATTCCGGGAATTGCGTGTGGTAGCTCGTCGTGAACGGAAACTTGTGTTTCAGGCAGACGGCACGCGCGTCCCACCCTAAGGTGCCCTCGGTGGCGATGTGGACGGCGTCCGGTGCGAAAGAGAGAAAGCGGTCCTCCACATCTTCGCGCGCGCCTAAAGCCAAACGTATCTCCGAATACGTGATCAGCGGCACCGTGTTTGGATAGTCGGCCGGTGAGATCACTTCGATCTCGCAGCCCATGGCTTTCAGCTCACCCATCGTGTTGGACAACGTCCGCACGACGCCGTTCACCTGAGGCTCCCATGCGTCGGTGACGAGCATGATGCGCTGGGCCAGCTGCGGGCGCTCCGGGCTGGCGTCGGCGGCATCGCTCGCCGGGTCAGGGATCTGGGTGTCTGTGCTCACCCGCGCTCGTCAACCACAAGGGCAGGGGTGGCGCAAGGGCGCCGCCTGAACGGTGGTCGTCCGGGTCTTGCCCTTGGGTCCGGTCGCGCGCAAAAGGCGCCCATGAACGCCTCCGTGGAAAAGCTCACCCCCGCCTCGATCGATTGGGATGCGCTCGACGCGCTGAAATATGCCGACGAAGACGCTGCTGTCGCCAAATTGCTCGCGGAGGCGCCACTCGATCCCGCCGCTCGCGCCAGCGTCGGAGCCGAAGCCCGCTCGCTGGTCGTCAAAGCGCGCAAGCTGAAGCGCCGCAAGGGCGTGATGGAGAGCTTCCTCGAGGAATTCGGCCTCTCTAACGCCGAAGGCTTGGCGTTGATGTGCTTGGCCGAAGCTCTCCTGCGCGTGCCCGACGCCGAGACGGCTGACAAATTGATTGCCGAGAAGATCAAGAACGGGCGTTGGGCCGAGCACATCGGCAAGTCCGATCATTGGCTCGTGAACGCGGGAACCTGGGGGCTGATGCTCACCGGGCGCATTGCGACACTGCCGGAAGAGATGAAGGGCGACGCCGGACAATTCATGGCGCATCTCGTCAGCCGCGCCGGCGAACCCGTTGTCCGGGCCGCGGCAATGCAGGCAATGCGGATCCTGGGCGAGCAATTCGTGCTTGGCCGCAACATTGAAAGCGCGCTGAAGCGCGGCGCCGCGATGTCGCGCGGGCCCGCAGCGACGCGCTATTCGTTCGACATGCTGGGCGAGGGCGCCCGCACCGACGCGGACGCTGTGCGCTACACAGAAAGTTACGCCGCCGCGATCGCGGAGGTTGGCGAAGCGAGCGCCGGCGCTGGCCCTATCGCCGCCAACGGCATCAGCGTGAAAATGTCGGCGCTGCATCCCCGCTATGACGCGCGCCAGGAAGAGCGCGTGTTCGCCGAGCTTTACCCGCGCGTACTGCGCTTGGCGCAGGATGCGAAGCGCTGGAACATCGGCCTGACACTTGACGCAGAAGAGGCGGATAGGCTCGTCCTGTCGCTAAAAATTTTCGAGCGCCTTGCCGGCGAGCCATCCCTCGCGGGCTGGACAGGTCTCGGCCTTGCGGTGCAGGCCTACCAGAAGCGCACGCGTGACGTGCTCGCGCGCCTTACACAGCTTGCGCGCCGGCGCGGAACGCAGATCCAGGTAAGGTTGGTGAAAGGCGCGTATTGGGATGGCGAGGTGAAGCGCGCCCAGATTGCTGGCCGCGTTGACTTTCCGGTGTTCACCACCAAAGCGGCGACGGACGTTCACTACCTCGCTTGCGCACGCGATCTGATCGCCGCCGGCGACGCGATCTTTCCGCAGTTCGCGACGCACAACGCCCACACCGTCGCCGCCGTTCGCCGCATGGCGGAGGCGGCGGGGCGCATCCAATATGAATTCCAACGCCTGCACGGCATGGGCGAGGCCTTGTACGCCGCGCTTGAACCTGCGGCGCCGGTGCGGGTGTACGCGCCGGTGGGGGGGCACGAAGATCTGCTGCCGTATCTGGTGCGGCGTCTGCTGGAAAACGGCGCCAACACCAGCTTCGTGCACTCCTTCTTGGACGACGACGTTTCGCCCGAAATCGTGGCCGCCGATCCGATCACGCAACTCGAAGCGCAACCTCACCGTCATCCGCGTTTGCCGCCGCCGCCGCGTCTGTTCGGCGCGAGCCGCCGCAACTCGACGGGGCGTGATTTATCGATCGCGGCGGATCGCAGCGCGCTCTACCCACCGCCAAGCGGAGGAACGATGCCGACGATCGAGACTGACGCCGCTGCCTCTATCGCCACGGCGCGCGCGGCCTTTCATGATTGGAACGCCTGCGGCGGTGCGAAACGGGCACGCATCCTGCGCGCGATGGCCGATAAACTTCAGGAACACCACGATCCGTTGGTGCAGCTGATCGCGCACGAAGCTGGCCGCAATCTACAGGACGCCATCGACGAATTGCGCGAGGCGGTCGATTTCTGTCGCTATTACGCCGCCGAAGCTGAGCGTCTGTTCGCTGGTGCTGTTGCATTGCCGTCACCGGCTGGGGAGACCGATCATCTCGAACTGCACGGCCGCGGCGTGTTCGTTTGCATCAGTCCGTGGAATTTTCCGTTGGCGATTTTCACCGGCCAGCTCGCCGCTGCACTGGCGGCGGGCAACACGGTTGTCGCCAAGCCCGCCGAGCAAACGCCGCGGATCGCCCGCGCCGCTGTTCATTTGTTCTACGAAGCGGGTTTGCCGCAGGGCGCGCTTCAGCTCGTGCTCGGCGCTGGCGACGTGGGCGCAGCGCTCGTCGCCGATCCGCGCATTGCCGGCGTCGCCTTTACCGGCTCGACCGAAGTGGCACGCGCCATCAATCGCACGCTCGCCGCCAAGGACGGGCCGATCGTGCCGCTGATCGCCGAGACAGGCGGGCTGAACGGCCTGTTCGTCGATACCACCGCACTGAAAGAGCAAGTGGTGGATGACGTGATCGTCTCCGCGTTCAACAGCGCCGGCCAACGCTGCTCCAGCTTGCGCCTTCTGTTCCTGCCGCACGAAACCGCCGATGAAATCCTTGAGACGCTGCAAGGCGCGATGGACGCACTGGTTATCGCCGATCCCGCCGATCCGCGCACCGATATCGGCCCCATCATCGACGCCGAAGCGAAAGCCAATCTCGACAGGCACATCGCCAAGATGAGCGGTCAGGTGCTGAAGCAACTCGATGTGTCGAAACTCGGCGGCAATTTCTTTGGTCCCGCGATCATTGAACTGAAGAGCCTAAGCGAGATCGACCGCGAGGTGTTCGGCCCGATCCTGCACGTCATCCGCTACGATCCCGCCGACATCGCAGCCATCGGCGCGGAATTGGCGGCCAAAGGCTATGGCCTCACGCTTGGCGTTCACTCGCGGCTTGATAGCTTCGCCGAAGCGGTGCGCGCGGCGGTTCCTGCCGGAAACTGCTACGTCAACCGTACGATCGTCGGCGCCGTCGTCGGCGTACAGCCGTTCGGCGGCAGCGGCTTGTCGGGCACCGGCCCGAAGGCCGGCGGCCCGAACTATCTGCCGCGCTTTGCCGAAGAGCGCGCGCTGAGCGTCAACATCGCCGCCCAAGGCGGCGATCCGCACCTGTTGAATCTCTAGCGCGCTGGCGATCCGTGGGCGGCGCGCTAGACACCCCCACGCCGCGAAGCGTCCTCGCTCCGCGCCTCGGGCGCGTGCGCGCCTTGCTAGGCCGGGGTACGGGACGTACATCTCAGCGGCATGTCACGCGACAACGTCACGCCGTTCCGCCGTCCGCCGCGGCGCCCGCCGCCAAAGCCCTCGGGAAAATTGGGGCTGACGACGCATCGCGGCAAAGCAGTGTTCGTCCACATCCTGACCTTGGCGTGCTTTGCGACGCCGTTCGTGCTGGGCGGGCAACTTGGACAGATGGTTGGCCTCGCGCTGGGCGTGGCGGCGGGCTTCATCGCTTATTCGAGCCGCTACGATTCGATGCCATGGGCGATGACGCACCATGAGCACGCGCTGCGCACTTTGATCATTGCCTTCGTCGTGCGCACGATCGTGAGTTTGCCGAGCTTGCTGATCTCACGCGACCCGCCTCAAGGCTTCATGATCCAGGTGCTTGAAGTTTACGGCCTGATCTCATTCTGGGTCGGCTTGATCGTATTGATCTGGGTGGTCATTCGCGCAGGCGTTGGTTTGGTGCTGGCGATCTTGCGCAAGCCGATCTGGCATCCGCGCGGCTGGCTGCTCTAGTTGACGACGCGGCAGCCGAATTCCTCTTCGTAGATCGCTTCTGAGCTGAAGGCGCCAAAGAGCGCCGAGGCGCGTACGAGGTTGCCGTCCTCGACGATGCTCATCTGCTCGCGCGCCGCTTGATCGGGGAAGTCGGCGAGGCAACTTTCCATGCTGCGCCCACTGACGAAACGGCAGGAGCACGTCTGCTTGGCGGCGTAGCCGGTGGCGATGCCAGCGAACGTGAAGCTATCGCGCATGGCGTAAGCGCCGCCGCCGACAAGCAGCAGCAACGCTACGGCAATGCCGCCAATCCAAAGCCAACGTTTGCCGCCCATGCCGCTTCCCCTCTATGATTGCGATCGAGTTTAGTGAAGCGGGGGGCGGGCGTCATGCTGCGCGGCGCGATTTTCGCGACATTGTGGATTGTCGCCTGGGCGGGCGCGGCCAGCGGGCAACCGCTTACGCCGTTGCCGCCGCAGCCGGCAAACGTCGCATGGCCGACGCAGGAGTGGCCGGTTGCGCCGCTGCCGCGCGACGTGGATCGCGCGGCGTTTGATCTGGCGGTCACCGAAGCGTTTTCCGGCTTGCATCCGTTGATGGGTGAAACGCGGGCGGTGGTGATTATCCAAGGCGGCCAGCTTGTGTTTGAGCGCTATGGCGAAGGCTATACGCGCGACACGCGGCTAATCTCGTGGTCGGCGGCGAAATCGCTGACGCACGCGCTGGTCGGTGCGGCGGTGCTACAGGGGCGGGTGCACATCGACGAGCCGATGGGCAATCCGCACTGGCGCGCGGGCGATCGGCGCGCATCGATTCCGTGGCGCACATTTCTCACCATGACGGACGGGCTCGACTACAATGAGACGGCGCCGGAAGTGGCGCACGCCGGCAATGCGCGGATGCTGTTCGGCGATGGCCGAAGCGATACGGCGCGCTGGGGCGCCGGCTTGCCGCTGATCCACGATCCGGGAACGCACTGGAATTATTCATCGGCGACGACGTTGCTGATTTCCGATGCGTTGACGCGCCGAGTCGTCCCTGATCCCGCCGATGCCAACGATCGGCGCCGGCGGATGCGCGCTTGGATGAACGAAGTGCTGTTCGACCCGACCGGGATGCATCCTGTCGTCGAGTTCGATCCGCAGGGCAATTTTTACGGATCGTCGCTCATCTGGGCGAGCGGGCGTGATTTCGCGCGTTTTGGGCAGCTCTATCTGCGTGACGGCGTGTGGGATGGTCGGCGGCTGTTGCCGGAAGGCTGGGTCGACTTCGCGCGCTCGCGCGGGCCGGCGCTGAACGCGGACGTTTACGGCGCCCAATGGTGGCTAACGCCGGCGAGCGGGACAGGCCGGCCTATGCGGTCGCTGATTGTCGCGCCGGGTTTGGAGGATGCCTTCTCGGCGCAGGGGCATGAGGGGCAGGTGATCTTGGTCGTACCGTCGAAGGATCTGGTGATGGTGCGGCTTGGGCTGTTCCATGGCGGCAGCGAAGCCTGGGATGAGCTCGGCAATTGGATGGGGCGCTTCGTCAACGCGTTCGGAGATCGATAGGCGCGCACTGGCGCCCGCGCGAAGCGACGCTCCGGCGGTGCTGGTGGCTGCGGAATGAAAGGCCCGCCCTAAGAGGAATCGTTGCCGCTTTTGCTTATGCACGGCGCAAGCGCCAGCTCATCAAATCCGAAATCGAACACATAGCGGAGGATGCGCGTGAGGCCGCGCCTAAGACGGCGGATGAGCGCCGCGATGAGCTTTTGGGGTTCGCGCAACATGGCCGCCAGTGTGGCGATGCTTTGGCTATTGCTGAGGCCGCGCAGTCTGCGCTTCAGCGTTGGGCCAACGAACGCGCGCGCGGCGTTTATGCGGCGTTGCGCTTCCTTAGCGTAGAAGCGCCCGGCGCATGGCGTTTTGTGCTGGACGTGACGCGTCGCCGCGACGAGCAGCACGAGGCCTAGAATTTTGGTGACTTGCTGAATTGCGTGGCGGATCGGCGCGTTGAGTTTGCGCGTAACGCGGAAGCGCTGAGCAACACCGCAAGCGATTTCGGCGAGCCAACCGAGGCAAAGTCCCACTCTGACCACAATGCGGGCGAAGCGGGGACTGTCGGGAAATTTGTGAGCGGCGGATTTCATTGTTGCGGCGTAGTGTAGCGGCGTGCGGCCGCTGTAGGATTGATTTTGGCGATTTGCTTATGCGCCAAGGGCCGGGGCGCCGTTTAGGCGGGGATAGATATGCTTGAGCCTACGGCATCGAGCGGTAAAGTGACCGCCGGGGGAGCGCATGGCCGATATTTTTGTCAGCTACAAGAAGGACGACAAGGCCCGTGTCGAGCCGCTGGTGCGGGCGCTTGAGTCTCAGGGTTTCACCGTCTGGTGGGATTATGAAATCGAAACCGGCGGCGATTGGCTGCAGCAAATATTGAAGGAAATCGACGTCGCGCGCGCCGTCATTGGCGTGTGGTCGCAGCAGAGCGTCACCGCAGATGGCTGCTTCGCCGTAAGCCGCGGATCGACCATCTCCTACGTCGATCGTGAACATGCGCGGGCGCAAACGAAGCTCGCTCCGGTACTTTTGGATCGCGTTCGAACGCCATTCGAGTATGAAAAAATTCAGGCCGCCGATCTCACCGATTGGGGTGGAGACGCGAACCATCCAGGGTTTCGTCAGGTCGTGGCGCGGATCGAGCAATTGGCCCTGCCGCTTTGGGTCGAGCGCAAATTGCTTGCGGCGAATGCGGCCGCCGATACCGAGCGTCGCCGTCGCGAGGCAGCCGAGGCTAACGCGGCCGCACGGGAGAGCGAGATTGAGCGGCTAACGAGAGGCCAAGTTGATCTCTCCATTGCGCAGGCGCGAGTGCGCGCGCTTGAGGAGCAACTTGCCGGCGCGGGGATGCAGCCCAAGGGAGATCGCGTGATCGCACGCGACGGGATGGCGACAATTGTGATGCCGGCCATGACCGCCGCTCGCAGCGAAGGCAAGCGAACGATTGCGGCGGTAAAGCTAGCGCGCACGCTTGAAGGGCATCTGGGGCATGTCACTACGCTGGCGTGGGCCCCGGACGGAAAGAGGCTGGCGTCAGGCTCGCGTGACGAAACTGTAGCGATTTGGGATGTGGCGGCGGGGCGCCGCGTTGAAAGTCTGAGCATCGAAGGCGCCAGTGCCAGCGTTCAATTCGATCCGCGCGGTGCGTGGTTGGCGGTCGGCCCCGCACCGGCGCGTTGGGGTGTTTCGCTGGTCAATTTGCGGGATTCCAAGATCGTTCGTTCGCTTCCCTTCGGCGAGTTTTGCTTCGCTGGTTCCGGTAGCATCTGGGCGACCGAGTACAAAAACGGCTACAACCTGAACGAATATCCGCACGGCAAGCTTTCGGAGCTAGGCGCGAAAGCTGTTGTCGCCGCGCCGAAGAAGGGACTGTTTGGTTCAAAGCCGGAGCGGCCCAGGCACGACTCAAGCAAATCCGTGAATACGATTCTGACCGGGCACGCGCCAGAACACCTTGCATTCACCAACAAGCACGACGTTCTGGCCGTTGGATTGGGCGCCGCGGGCGTTACCTTTTTCAATCTGTCAAACTGCTCAAGTATTGGAGCAATCACGCAAATCGAAGCGGGCTCGCGCGGAAACGTTGGCACACACGCATCCGGGACGTTCGCGACGAGCCAGGCAACCCCCGAGGTCACTGTGCTTGGAGCACGCGGCGGCAACAGAGGGATGACGGAAGCATTTCGCTACAATGTGACGTCGCAACGTTTGATCGGTGAGCTTCGGACTGAGCAGTACGACAGCGTCGCCTCCGTCGCTTACTCTCCAACTGGCGCCGAAATCGCCCTTGGGTTTGCGCGGATTGGCGTTACGATTTTTGATGCAGCCTCCTCAAAGCCGATCTGCGAACTTCCAGACCACAACGGCGCGGTGTTCGCGGTCAATTTTTCGCCGGACGGCTCGCTTCTCGCCACGGCTTGCGAAGACGGCGCCGTGCGATTGTGGGAGCTGGTGTATGCTTAAAGGCTTCGCAGAGTTCGCGGCTACACCGACACATGAACGGAGCGCCGCATGAAAAGCGCGCGCACCATCTCTACGCCCGCAGTGATTGGCGCCGTGACGATCTCCGCGTTGGCGATCGTTGCGTACGGGTTTGCAACCAATGACGGCTGGAACGAGGAAGGCGCCGGCGCTGCCGCGCGGCTGACGGCGCGCTTTTCGTTTCCGATATTCGTGCTGGCGTGGTCCGCGTCGGCATTGGCGCGCTTGTGGCCGGGCGGATGGCGCAGCGTCGTGTTGCGCCGGCGCCGCGCGATTGGATTGAGTTTCGCTGCCGCGCACTTCGTGCATTTGGGGGCGTTGTTGATCGCCGTGCTGGTGTTCGGCGATCAGCCAAAACCGACAACAGTCTTTGGCGGCGGCGCCGGCTACGTGCTGATTGCGGCAATGGCGCTCACATCGAACGATGCGGCGGTGCGAGCGATGGGCCCGCGCAATTGGAAGCTGCTCCACGCTGTCGGCGGTTACGCGATCGCCACCATTTTCGCGGTTTCGTATCTTGGGCGGGTGGAAACAAATCCAGCGCTTGGCGTTCCCGCCATGATTTTGATTGGCGCCGCGGCGTTGTTGCGGCTGGCGGCTTGGTTAAAATCACGCACGCCGCGCGCGGCTTTACAGCGTTAGCATCGCGCGCACGTCCGCCGGCGTTCGGCCGGCTTCGCGCAGGGCGCGGAGCGCGGCGGCTTGGTCGCGCTTGGCGAGACGTTTGCCATCGTCGCCGAGGATCAGGCGATGATGCAGGTAACGCGGCGTCGGCAGGCCGAGCAGGCGTTGTAGCAGTGCGTGCAGGTGCGCGGCGCCGCGCAAATCCTCGCCACGGATCACGTGCGTCACGCCTTGCTGTGCGTCGTCCCAGACGCTGGCGAGGTGATACGAGGTCGCGAAATCTTTGCGCGCGAGCACGACATCGCCGTGTTTTTCCGGCTCGGCGCGCACGAGGCCGGTCTCATCCTCGAACATCAGCGTAAAAAATGCCGGGCCGAGCGCGGCGCGCGCTTTCTTGATCGACAAGCGCCACGCATAGGATTCGCCCGCGTCGAGCTTTTCTTGTTCCTCGACGGGATCGAGCGCTTCGCCACGAAACACGTCGCCGGTCTCGCCGTGTGGCGCCGATGCGATGGCGTCAGCTACTTCCTTGCGGGTGCGGAAGCAGCGATAGACGAGATTGCGCGCAATGAGATCATCGAGCACGCGCGCATATTCTCCCAGATGCTCGGATTGGCGGCGAACGGGATGTTCCCACTCAATGCCGAGCCAAGCCAAATCCTCAAGGATCGCCACCTCAAACTCCGGACGTGCGCGGCCTTGGTCGATGTCTTCGATGCGGAGGATGAAGCGACCGTTCGCAGCGCGTGCGCTCTCGAACGCGGTCAGCGCGGAGAAGGCGTGGCCGAGATGGAGATGGCCGGTGGGCGAGGGCGCGAAGCGGGTGACGAAGCTCATGGCGCCTTAAGGCTACCCACGCGCGGCTCGAGTGGGTAGGAGAACCGCATGACGGTATTTATCGACGGGCCACGTATTCCGCCGGCGGGTGGGGGCAAAGCGGACGCGCTGGTCGTCTTGCTGCACGGCTACGGATCGAACGGCGCGGATTTGATCGGCTTGGCGCCCTATTGGCAAAAGGCATTGCCGGGTGTGGCGTTTGTAGCGCCGAACGCCGTAGAGCCCATTCCGGGCATGCCTGGCTCATATCAATGGTTCCCCATCACCCAGCTCGACCCTGGCTTGATGGAGCACGGAGCGCGCGCCGCGGCGTCGTCCGTAGATCGTTTCATCGATAGGGAACTCGAGCGCACTGGGCTCGACGAAAGCCGGCTGGCGCTGGTGGGGTTTTCTCAGGGTACGATGATGGCGCTGCATGTCGGCGTGCGGCGGAAAAGGGCAATCGCCGGCGTGGTTGGGTTTTCCGGCGTGCTCGTAGGCGCCCGGACGTTGAAGGAGGAAATGACCTCCAAACCGCCGATCCTGCTTATCCACGGGACCGAGGATGACCGCATTCCGGTGTCGGCGATGTTTGAATCTGCGGAGGCCCTTGCTGCCGCAGACCACGGCGCGCAATGGCACCTGAGCTACGGCGTACCGCATTCGATTGGGCCGGACGGGCTCGAACTGGGTGGCGATTTCTTGTCTAATGCGTTGAAAACAAAGAAAACTCTACTATCGGCTTAACGGAGTCGCGCCGCTGTTGCGGGCTTGTCACGCCAAAGCCACGCAAATCAGGCATAGTTCGCTTGCTCGCGGTCCTGGTGGCTCGGGATCTTGGAGCGAAAGGAGGCCGTCTTCAGTCCAGATCAGGTTCATCCCCGGTCCCATCCGCCGCACCTCCAGGGTGCGCAAAGATGAGTGTTTCGAGCGCCCCCTTGGCTGGCTGGCCCGCGCTCGTGTTGAACGCGGACTTTAGACCGCTCTCGTATTTCCCGTTGTCATTGTGGCCGTGGCAGGAAGCGGTGAAGGCCGTGTTCCTGGAGCGGGTCGATGTGGTCGCGCAATACGATCACGTTGTGCATTCGCCGTCCTTTGAGATGAAGCTGCCGTCGGTGATCTCGCTGCGCGAATACGTGGCGCAGGATCGCCCGCCTGCGTTTACGCGCTTCAATCTGTTCCTGCGCGACGGCTTTGCCTGCCAATATTGCGGCGACACCGACGATCTCACCTTCGATCACGTGCTGCCGCGCTCGCGCGGTGGGCGCACGACCTGGGAGAACATCGTCACCGCCTGCGCGCCGTGCAATTTGCGCAAGGGCGGGCGTTACGCGCACCACGCGCAGATGCGGCCGTACCGCAAGCCGCGCCGGCCAACCATGCACGAGCTTCAGCACATGGGCCGCCGCTTCCCGCCGCATCACATGCATGAGAGCTGGCTGGATTACCTCTATTGGGATGTCGAGCTGGACGCTTAAAACGCGCCCGCGACCGTCGTGAAGGTGCCGCCGAGCGAGCCGCCGATGGAGGTGACAGCGGCGATGATCACCATGCCGATCAAGCTGGCGACCAGCGCATATTCAATCGAGGTGGCGCCGTTTGCATTGGCCAGGAAGCGCTTCAGCATATTCATTTGGCGCTCCATTCGATCAAGCGATCCACCAGCACGACATCGGCTGGCGGCATCGCGTAGTTGCGCAAATCGCGCGCGTGCGCCCACGCCAACGCTTGCGCTTCGCGCGCAACCGGTTCGCCAGTCCAATGCTTGATCATGTAGAGCGGCATCAGCAGGTGGAACTCCGGGTAGGCGTGGCTTGCGAACGCGAACGGTTCGAGCGCGTCGGCGCTCACGTTCACGTCCAATTCTTCTTTCAATTCACGCACGAGCGCCGCTTCCGGCGCTTCGCCCGCCTCGACCTTGCCACCAGGAAATTCCCAGAGGCCGCCGAGCTGTTTGCCGGCCGGTCTTTGTGCGATGAGCACGCGTCCGGAGGCGTCAACCATCGCGGCGGCCGTCACCAGGAGCAGCTTCCGCGACGCTGCACTATGATCGTTTTGCATGAAGAAGCCGTGAGCCCGATTGGTTGATCGCCGCTAACCTTAGCGGCCGTTTACCACGGCAGGACCGCTTCCGCGCTAGCCTGCGGCGTCGAAAGCGCGTTTGACGTAGCCGACGATCTTGGCGTCCACTTCATCGGCGGTGGTGAGGGGTACGATGTATTGGCACATGCCGCCGGGCGGGACGATTTTCACGCGCGTGTCGGAGATGTCGTCCTTGAGGTTCAAGCCGAGCTCAAAACGGTCGTTGGTCTTGGGGCCGAGCATGGCGAATTGTTTTTTGCGGCGAAGCGAGACGTACCCCTTCTTCGGCGCGATTTCGAAATCGCCCATCTTGGCGATGGCCGCCATCAGCTTGTCGTGGATCGGGCGGAGCGCGGCCTTCTTGCCGGCATAGATCTCCGCGAGCACATCGTCAGTGGAAGCGCCGGACGCCTTAGCGGCGCTTGCGCCGTCGGACTTAAGGCTGTGATGGGCGACGAGGTTCGCGTCGCCATGGCCGAGGCCGTACGTTTCGATCAGCCAGGTACGAATTTCGCCGTGCTTGGCTTTGCCAGACTTGGCGATCGCCGCGCCGAGTTGGGCCATGGATTTCCCGGTTTTCTTCTCGATATTGCCGATCTGCGTAGCGATCGCCTTGTCCGTGTCCGCCATGGACGCCTCCCGGGGTTTGATTGAACGGTCAATCAAGTGCCGTGGCAAGCTTTTTTTGGTTGGAGGGCGCGCGTCGTGAGGCGGCGCTTAAGCGGCGGCGCGAGCGGTGGGGGATTTGCCGTAGGCGGCGCCATGCGCGGCGAAGCTGTCGGCGCCTTCGGGAAGCGCCTCGCCTTGGCCGAGCACGAGCAAGCCGTGCGGTTCGAGCACGTCGCCGAGGCGATCTAAAGTCGCGAGGCGCGTTGGCGCGTCGAAGGCAGCGAGCACGTTGGCGCAGAGGATCAGGTCGAAGCGGCCGAGCGCATCCAGGGTTTCGAGCAGATTGACGCGCTCAAACCGCACCCGCGCGCGCATACGATCGGAGATGCGCCAGAGGTCGCCAGCCTTCTCGAAATGGGCAATCAATTTGCGGATCGGCAAGCCGCGCTGCACTTCGAACTGTGTGTAGAGGCCGCTGCGCGCCTTATCGAGCAAACGCTCTGAAGCGTCGATGCCGATGATTTCTGCGCCGATGAGCTGGCCCTCCTGGCGCAACTCCTCAGTGAGCATCGCGATCGAATAAGCTTCCTGGCCGGTTGAGGCGCCGGCGCAGAGGATACGCAGCGCGCCGCCCTTTTTGTGGGCGAGCGCGGGGATGGCGTCGCGCAAATGCGCAAAACCCGCGCGGTCGCGAAAGAAGCGCGTTTCGCTTTGGATCAGCGCATCGGCGATGGCCCCGGCGAGTTTGCCGTCCTCGCGCGTGCGCGCGGCGGTGACAAATTCGGACACGCTGGAAAAGCTTTCGCGCCGGGCGATCGGCGTGAGGCGCTGTTCGATCAACGCCGCCATTTCGCGTGTTAGCACCGCGCCCGAGCGCGCCTTGCATTCGCGCGTCACAAATTGGAGATCGGCGTCGCTCAGCATTAGGCAAGGCCCGCTTCAGCGAATTTTGACGCGAGGATGTCGCCGTCGAACGGCTTCATCATGTATTCGTCGGCGCCGGCTTTGATGGCTTCGGCGATTTTCTCAACGTCGTTTTCTGTGGTGCAGAACACAACCGTTGGCGCATCGCCGCCCGGCTCCAAGCGCAGCTGACGCAGGAAATCGATGCCGCTCATCACAGGCATCGTCCAATCGAGCAGGATGGCGTCCGGCATGTGCCGGCGGCACGCTTGCAGCGCTTCAAGGCCGTCAGCGGCCTCTTCGATCTCGAAGCGCATGTCTTCAAGGATGCGGCGCGCGACTTTGCGGATCACGCGGCTGTCGTCCACGACGAGACAGCGTTTCATAGGGTCGGCTCCGTCGGAATCTCTTCCAACAGATGCGCCTCAGCGGTTAACGCTTGTTTACGGCCTCAGATTTTGAACGCTTCCGATCGCGCAATGAGCTCGATCCGCTCTTCCGCTTCGATCGCCGACAGCTCGACGCCGCCTTGACGGGCGAGAAGCCCGGTCAGCGTCGGCTGGATGGTGTGGCCGGACAGGTGCTCGTCGCCGCCGTCCCCCTTGAGGGCGGTGGCGGTGGGCTCACGCAATTTGGCGCGCGGACCGGTAGCAATGATTCTCACTTCGCCGGCTTTGCCCGTCACTTCCACCGTTCCGCCCCGCGGCAGGCATTCGTTGGCGATAAGCAACAAATTCACGATTACGCGCACGGCTGGGCGCGGCATGGCGATTGGCGGCACGTCCCATTTCAGCTCGGCTTTGAGGACGGAGTACAATTTGATCGCGACTTCGCGGCCTTCATCGATGGTGGACTCGCCTTCAGCGATGGCGCCGGCCATGGCGAAGCGGAAGAATTCGAGCTTCGCCCAGGCTTTTCCCACGCCGTGGTCCAGAAGCGAGAGCGCATCGGGGTCGGTTTTGCCGTCCGCGCCCTTGATCATTTCGAGGCCCTGGATGATCGCCGACATCGGCTCCACCATGTCGTGGCAGATGCGCGAGGCGACGAGCGCCGTGAGCCGCGTATTCTCGATCATGCCGCTCTCCGTTTGGGGAAGACGCGAACAATACCGAGATTCGCGGCCGGAAAAGCGGCGTCGATGCTTTGGGGCTTCTCATGAAGGCGCTGGGGCGCCACATGCGGCTGTGAATTAAGGGTTTGAGATGGCGGTTGAGGCAGCGGCGGACGGCGGTTTGGGGCTTGAGCACGCGGTGGCGCTGCTGGCGGCGGCCGTGGTTGCTGCGCCGCTGTTTCGGCGTGTGGGGCTCGGCTCGGTGCTGGGCTACCTCGCGGCTGGCCTGCTGATTGGGCCATACGGCATCCGGCTGTTCGGCGACCCCGAAAGCATCCTGCACGTCGCTGAATTTGGCGTGGTGATGTTCCTGTTTCTGATCGGCCTCGAAATGCGGCCGAGCAAATTGTGGGCGTTGCGTAAGGAGATTTTCGGCCTCGGGCTTGCGCAAGTCGTGGCGTGTGGCGTGCTGCTTTCGCTTGTGGGCATCGCCGCGGGCTTGCCGCCGTCGGCTGCGGTGATCGGTGCGATGGGTTTCGTGCTGTCATCGACGGCCGTGATCATGAAGATGCTCGACGACACCGGCGAGACGTCGTCGCCGGCCGGGCAACGCGCAGTGTCGATCCTGCTGTTGGAAGATCTGGCGATCGTGCCGTTGCTCGCCGGTGTTGCGGTTCTGGCTTCGCTGATGGGCGTGCAGGAAGAAACGCGGCCTGCGTGGCAAAGCATCGGCATCGCGCTCGCGTCATTGGCGGCCGTGGTGGCGGTCGGCAAATGGGCGCTCAATCCGCTGTTTGCGATCCTGGCGCGCTCGGGTGCGCGCGAAGTGATGACGGCGGCGGCGCTGCTGGTGGTTCTGGGCGCGGCGCTGTTCATGCAATGGGGCGGCCTGTCGATGGCGATGGGCGCGTTCCTCGCTGGCGTACTGCTTTCGGACTCGACGTTCCGTCATCAGCTCGAAGCGGATGTCGAGCCGTTTCGCGGCATCCTCTTGGCGCTGTTTTTCATCAGTGTCGGCATGTCGCTCAACCTGACGATCGTTGTCGATCAATGGCAGCTGATCGTCGGCGGCGTTCTGGCGTTCATGGTGGTGAAAGCGGCGGGCATCTATGGGATCGCGCGGCTGTTCAAAGCCAACCACCGCGAATCCATTCAACGCGCGGCCCAATTCGCGCAGGGCGGCGAGTTCGCGTTCGTGCTTTACGCGGCGGCGGTGGCGGCCGGCGTGATGGCCGGCGAGATCGCCGCGGCCATGACGGCGATCGTGATCATTTCAATGGCGCTGACTCCACTCGTTGTGCTGATCTTGCACCGTTTGACGCCCGCGCCGGAAATTTCCCACGATGGGGTGGAGGAGGCGGCAAACCTCAACGGACGCGTGCTGTTCATCGGGTTCGGGCGCTTCGCGCAGGTGGTGAGCCAGGCCTTGCTGGCGCGTGGCGTCGATGTGTCGCTGATCGAAACCGACGTGGAGATGATCCAGGCCGCCGGCAAATTCGGTTTCAAAGTTTATTACGGCGATGGCACACGGCTTGACGTGCTGCGCGCGTCGGGCGCGCAGACGGCCGAGGCCATTCTCGTGTGCGTCGATAAACCGGAAGTCGCCGACCGCATTGTCGCGCTGGCGAAATCGGAGTTTCCGCACGCGAAGTTGTTCGTACGTGCGTTCGATCGTGGGCATGTGCTGCGCCTGATTAGCGCGGGCGTCGATTATCAAATTCGGGAATTGTTTGAGTCGGCCATCATGTTTGGCGGCGCGGTGCTGCGCGAGCTTGGCTTCACCGAATTGGAAGCGGCGGAAACCTTGGAAGAGGTGCGCGACCGCGATGCAGCGCGGCTTGAGTTGCAAGTCGCCGGCGGGCTGGAGGCGGGGCGCTCGCTGATCCGCGGCAACATGGCGACGCCGCAGCCGGCGCCGTTGGTGACGCCGCGCAAGAAGGCGCAAGCGCTCAACGAGGAGGCCGCCGAAGCGATCGGCGACGCGCCCAACTAACGCGCCGGCGCGACGGAAGCGGGCGCTGTCGGAAAAAATGCTGCTAAGGTGTGTGCATTAGGGGGATCCACCGTGCGCTTAATCGCTTCGCTTTTCTTGTTCGCTGCCGTCGCGTGCACACCGCAGGCGGCGCCGGCCGATCTTGGTCCTATCGCTGAAAGTTATGTGCGCCTCACCTTGGAAATGGACACGCACGAGGAGGGATACGTCGATGCGTATTACGGTGACCCTGCGTGGCGCGAGGATGCCCGGGCCAATCCCCGTTCGATCGCCGATCTGAAAACGGCGGCCGATGCCTTGCTGGCGCAGATCGAAGCTGGCCCGCAGGCGCCGAGCGACGCTGCTTCGGCGCGCCGCGCGGAATATCTGCGGACCGCGCTCGTCAGTGCGCGCTTTCGTCTCGACATGATGGAGGGTGCGCGCATCCCATTTGCGGACGAAGCGGAGCGCCTGTTTGGCCTTCGCCCCGTTCTCCATCCGCTTGAGAGTTACGATGCGGTGTTGGCGCGCATCGATGCGCTCGCGCCTGGCCCCGGGCCATTGGCCGAACGCGTCGCGGCGTTTCGCGCGCGTTACGTTGTTCCGCCAGCGCGCCGGCAAGCCGTCATGGAAGCGGCGATTGCCGAGTGCCGCCGCCGCACGATGGCGCATCTTGAATTGCCGGCGAACGAGAGCTTCACACTGGAATTCGTCAGCGACAAAAGCTGGGGCGCCTACAATTGGTATCATGGCGAAAACCGCAGCGTCATTCAGGTCAACACTGATCTTCCAACTTATATCAACTCGGCAATCGGCTATGGCTGCCACGAGGGCTATCCAGGCCATCACGTGCAAAACATCTACGCTGAGCGTGCGTATCGCGAGCAAGGCATGGTGGAGTTCTCGGTGCTGCCGCTTTATGCGCCGACCGCGCCTTTGAATGAGGGCGGCGGAAATTACGGGGAAGAGCTCGCGTTTCCGGGTGACGAGCGCATGATTTTCGAGCGCGATGTTCTCTATCCGCTCGCTGGTATCGATCCGTCGGGAGCGGTGGCGTACCGTGAATTCCAGGCGGCGGCATCCGAGCTTGCGGGCGCTGCCCGCACGATCGACGCAATGTATCTGGATGGCCAAATCGACCGCGCCCGCGCCGTGGAATTGCGGATGCGCTATACGCTGAACTCTAGAGGTCACGCCGAGCAATCGCTGGATTTCGCCGATCAATACCGCTCCTACGTGATCAATTATTCGAGCGGCCTCGAATTGGTGCGGGATTACGTGGAGCGGACAGCGCAATCGCCTGACGAGCGTTGGGCGATCTACGCCCGCTTGTTCAGCGAACCGACGGTTCCGGCTGAGCTGCAGGCGAACTAATTCGCATCGAACCCTCATGGCGCCGTGCTATGCTCGGCGCCATGAGCACATCACAACTTGCGTTCCGTAACGTCAGCACAAACGGCATCAATGTGCGCGCCGCCATTCAGGGCAGCGGGCCACTTGTTGTCATGGTGCACGGGTTTCCCGAGAGTTGGTATTCGTGGCGCCATCAGATGGCGCCGCTCGCCGCCGCTGGTTTCACGGCGTGCGCGATCGATGTGCGCGGCTACGGCGGTTCGGACAAGCCACACGCCGTTGAAGCGTATTCGATGCAGGAACTGACCGCTGACGTCGCCGGCGTGATCGAGGCGCTTTCGCCGGGCGCGCCGGCGGTGGTGATCGGCCACGACTGGGGCGCGCCGATCGCATGGCACACGGCGGTGTTGCACCCCAAGCATGTGCGCGCCGTGGCGGGTTTGTCGGTGCCATATTTCGCGCTGCCGCCGGCGCCGCTGAACCAAATCTTCAAGGCGATGTACACGGACCAAGGCGCGTTCTTCTACATGGCCTATTTCCAGGACGAGGGCGTCGCCGAGGCCGAGTTCGAAGCCGACGTGCGCGGCGCCCTGCGGCGCTTGTATTTTGCGTCGTCCGCCAATTCTAAGGGGCGGTGGGGCAATAAGCACAAGCCGGTTGGCGAGCCGATGTTGCAGGGGCTCGACGATCCCAATCCGTTTCCAGCCTGGCTGAGTGACGCCGACATCGACTATTTCGTTGGCGAGTTCGAGCGCTCCGGCTTTCGCGGGCCGATCAATCGCTATCGCAATTTCGAACGCGACTGGTCGTTGATGAACGCAACGCCGGATCGCATCATCCACCAGCCGGCGATGTTCATGGCCGGCGCCAAAGACATGGTGCTGCAGATGTTCGGCGCCGGCGATATGTCGGCGATCGAAGCGCGCTTGCGGGAAAACGTGGCCGATCTGCGCGCCTTTCACATCATTCCAGACGTGGGCCATTGGACTCAGCAAGAGAAGCCGGAACTTGCGACCGGCCACATCATTGACTGGTTGGCCACGCTTTGAGCCATTGACGCGGTCGATGGCCGCGACGGGCTATATCTATGGATGATTGCCTTGCTCGCGCGAGGCGCGAAAACCACATCAAGGCTGAGTATTCTGAGGGTCTTCCATGCCGAGCACACGCAACGACATTCCGGATAATTCCCGCAAGGCGATGATCGCGCTTTTGAACGCGCGCCTGGTCGATGCGATCGATCTCCGCCTGGCGATCAAGCAGGCGCACTGGAACGTGAAGGGGCCGAACTTCATCGCGCTGCACGAGCTGTTCGATCAGATCCAAGCGCGCGTCGACACGTTTGTGGATGACATCGCCGAGCGCGCGGTGGCGCTCGCGGGCGCCGCGCACGGCACCACGCAAGCGGTGGCGAAAGGCACGAACCTGCAGCCTTACCCGCAAGATCTGATGGACGAGAAGGGCCATTTGCAAGCACTGGCCGATCGCATCGCCGCCGTGGGAAAACTGGTGCGCAAGGCCATCGATGAGGCCGATGAAGCGTCGGACAAAGATACGGCCGACCTCTTCACCGGTATCTCACGTCAGCTCGATAAAGACCTCTGGTTTATCGAGGCGCACCTGCAATAGCGCTTAAGTCGGGCCGTGCAGGGTGACGTATCTGACTTCGTAACGCATCGGGTCGTCGAGATTGTTGTCCTGAAACTTCGCTGAGCCGCCGTCGTCGTTGAGATCAATCGCGGCGGTGAGCAGGTGATGGTCTGAATTGCCGAAATTGAAGCTGAAGCCTTGAATGGCGGCGAGGCCGGCGGGCACGCGAGCGGTGTCGCGTCCGCGCTCACTGCCGGTGATTGTGCCGCGCGCGGCGATCGCGGTGTTGGGTACCCACGCATATTGCACGACAACGGTGTAACGCCGGCCGACATCGGGGCCGCTCCTGCCGACGGCGCGTCTCGGCCGCAGATCAAGGCGTTCATCGTCGACCAACGTGATCTCAAGCATATCTCCCGCCGGCGCGAGATTGATCGACATGGCGCGGATATTGGCGTCGGTGCCCGCCGCGCGTCGAAACTCAAAGCCACGCAGCACGAACGTGTGGTTGGCTGGTGCGGCCGTGATAGCGACTTGCGCGATCACGCCGCCGCCGCTGTTGGCGGTCACGCTATGGGCGCTGCCGCCCACGATGTTCACCCATCGCGCCCGCGCGGTGAACGGATCGTCATCACCAAGATCGTTGAGGGCGAAGCGCGCGGAGGCGCCATTGGGCAAGACCTGAATACGCCGGAATTTGTGATCGCCGTTTTCAAAGCCGAGCGCGAACATAGACAGCGCCGACACCGTCGCGATCGGCCGATCAGGCGCGGTGGTGACGGAGCCGCGCGCGCCGGTGGTTTCCGCGAACGATGTGCCGTTGGTGGGCAAAAGCCGGATTGTCGGCGTGGTGGGGATGTAGACCATTTGCGCTTGCGCGACGCTGGCGGCGAGCGTCAGCGCAAGGGCGGGTGCTAGGAATGCAAGTCGCATATTCCTCTCCTGACGAGGGCCTCGCGACGTCGACGCTAGCCGACCGGCGCGCACGCGCAAGCGTACTCGCGGAAGCGTTGGAAAGCGCTTTGGAATTTGCGGCTAGATCAGCTCCCAGGGCGGTGTGGGCAGCGCGCGATAGGCGGCGCGAAGCGAGTCCGACCAGCTGTTCTGAATGATCGTGAAATAGGGATCGTCCGCGTGCATGCGGTGGCGGTGCGAGACGCGCAGCGCGTAGCGTTTGATCACCAGCAAATCCGCCGGCAGGCCGACGGAGAAATTCGAACGCAAGGTCGAGTCCATCGAGATGCACGCGAGCTTCACCGCGTCTTCGAGCGGGATATCGTACTTGGCGACGCGATCGAGGATCGGCTTGCCGTATTTGGTTTCGCCGATTTGCAGGAACGGCGTGTCTTGCGTGGCCTCAATAAAATTGCCCGCGGAATACACCATGAAGAGGTGCATGCCGCTGCCGGCGATTTCGCCGGCCAGCAGGAAGTTTACGTCGAACTGATAATTCTGCGCCGCGAGCGCTTCGCCGTCGCGCAGGAATGCCTGCCGCACCGCTTCGCCGACAAGGCAGGCGGCGTCGTACATTGTCGGCACGGTCCACAATGTCATCGGCTCGCGATCGCCGGCGTTGAAGCCGACGCCCTCGGTGAGACGTGCGATGATCGCCTGGGTGCACGCAAGATTGCCGGACGCCATGAGCGCAATCACCCGGTCGCCTTGCTTTTCAACCACGGAGAGCTTGGAAAAGGAGGCGAGGTTGTCCGGCCCCGCATTGGTGCGGGTGTCCGACAGCATCACAATGCCCTGGTCGAGCGCGAGCGCTACGCAGTACGTCATGTTCTCCTCGGGGCGCGCCTGTCAGCGCATGTAAAACGCGAATACGGCGTCGCCTAGATCGTTTGTTCGGTCAATGAGTTGGGTGACGTGTTCGTGCAAACCGGACTGAAAAATGTCCTCGATTCTTGCATAGCGGAGTTGCGCGGATATGGCGCCTGCAAGCCTGTGGCATTCGCCGCGACGCCCGCCATGGTCGGCGGAGATGGAGTCGAGGCACTGTGTGATTTTGTCATAGCATGCGCGCAATGAGCGCGGGAACTCGGGGCGCAGCACCATCAGCTCGGCCACGTTCCAAGGCTTCACCTCGTCCTTATACATATATTGGTACGCGCGAACCGCCGACACCGCACGCAGGATCGTGGTCCATTGATAATAATCCAACATGCCGCCGACGCCTGAGTAGGACGGCAGCAGCACGTGGTATTTGACGTCGAGAATGCGCGCGGTGTTGTCGGCACGCTCGAGCGCCTGGCCGAGTTCGATGAAATGGAAAATTTCGTTGCGCAGCATCGTCGTTTGACAGGCGCCGGCGAAACGCGTCGCCGCTTGACGCACCCAATCGAGCGTATCCGGCAACATCTCCGGCATGAATTCCTTCGCGCCGAAGCGGCGTCCCTCAAGCCATGCGCCGTTCACGGCTTCCCACATGTCGCGCGTGAGCATCGTCCGCATGGCGCGCGCGTTGATACGCGCTTGATCGAGGCAGTTCAGGATTGAATTTGGATTGTCGCGATCGCAGCCCATGAACAGAGCCGCGCGTTCCGGCGTGACCACATCATGCTTCGCGAAATACCCTTCGTCGGCGCCCACGGCGATCAAAGTGGATTTCCATTCCTCATCCTGATTGGAGAGGCCGGCCATCATCTGCGCGGCTTCCATCATGCGCGCGAGCGCATCCAGCCGTTCCATATACCGGGCGAGCCAGAACATGCTGTCGGCGGCGCGAGCTAGCATTATTTGGACGCTCCGCCGTTTGGCGCGCGGAGCACCCATGTGTCTTTGGTGCCGCCGCCTTGGCTGGAATTGACCACCAGCGAGCCCTCGGTGAGCGCGACACGGGTAAGTCCGCCGGGCACGATGCGGATTTTGTCTGCGCCACAGAGCACGAACGGGCGCAGATCGATGTGACGGGGCGCGACGCCGCTTTCCACAAAGGTGGGGCAAGTGGACAGTGCGAGAGTCGGTTGAGCGATGTAGGCCGAAGGGCTCTTGCGCAATTTCTTGGCGAAGTCCGCACGTTGTTTCTTCGTGGCGTGCGGGCCGACGAGCATTCCGTAGCCGCCGGAGCCGCGCGTTTCCTTCACGACCAATTCGTCGAGGTGGTCGAGCACGTAGGCGAGCGCGTCGTCCTTGGCGCAATCCCATGTTGGCACGTTCTTGAGGATCGGTTCCTCACCCAAATAGAAGCGCACCATCTCGGGAACATAGACGTAGACGGCCTTGTCGTCGGCCACACCCGCGCCGGGCGCGTTAGCGAGCGTGACATTGCCGGCGCAATAAGCTTGCATCAGTCCAGGAACGCCGAGTGCGCTATCAGGCCGGAAGGCGAGCGGGTCGAGGTAATCGTCGTCGATGCGGCGATAGATGACATCGACCTTTTTGGGTCCGCGGGTGGTGCGCGTGAACACCTGATTGTCGCGGACGATCAAATCGACGCCTTCGACCAATTCAACGCCCATCTCGTCAGCGAGAAAGGTGTGCTCGTAATAGGCGCTGTTGTACTGGCCTGGTGTAAGCACGACGACGGTCGGTTCTCCTTCGCAGCGCGGCGGGGCAATCGATTGCAAAGTTCGCAACAGGAATTCAGGGTAGCGCGAGATCGGCTCGACGCCGGCATTGGCGAACAGATCCGGGAAGAGGCGCATCATTACGGCGCGATCTTCCAGCATGTAGCTGACGCCCGATGGCGTGCGGCAATTGTCCTCCAGCACGTAAAATTCGTCTGGCCCAGTGCGCACAAGATCGATGCCGGCGATGTGGGTGTAGATGCCGCGCGGCGTCGCGCATTTTATCATCAGCTTTTGATAGGCCGGGTTATCGTCCACCAGCTCGGTGGGGATCTTTCCGGCCGAGATAATTTCGCGTTCGCCGTAGATGTCGGCCAAAAACGCGTTCAGTGCCTTTACGCGCTGAATAAGGCCCCGCTCCAAAGTCGCCCATTCATCGGAGTCGATCACGCGGGGAATGATGTCGAACGGGATCAGTCGCTCGGGATCGCCGCCTTCGGTGTACACGGCGAAGGTGATGCCGGTGCGGCGAAACAGACGCTCTGCTTCCTCGCGCTTGGCAGCGAGGATCGCAGGCGGGGTCGCCTTCAGCCAGGTTTCGATGGCCGCGTACGCGGGGCGGGTGACGCCATCGGCGCCGCTCATTTCATCGAAGATGTCCCGCATCACGCTCCTTCAAGCGCAGATGGGGCGGTGGAATGCGCGGATCGTCAAGACAAAGCGTGACGGCGTGGGGCCGAGCGCCCAAGAGAATGGCGCCGGCGCCTCGGAAACGGGCCGTCAGGAATCGTCCTCGATTTCGACCTCGGGACGGTCATCGCCGCGCGAAAGCTCTTCGTGCCAGCGACCGCGTTCGTCTTCCCAGGAAATGCCGGTGGTTTCGCCGGCGCGCATCTGTTCCATGGCCACGCGCTTGGCGGCGGAATATGCCGCGTCGTGGTTACGAAACGTCTCGGAGATGGTGTCGCCCAGTTTGAACGCCCAGCCGCCGTCATGCTGGATGATGTGATAGACGATCTTGGTCATGGGCGGTCTCCTAGACGAACGTGGGGCCGCTCCCCGCCGAATGCAAACGATTGCCGACCGCGTGCGGTTTCAGAATTCCGGCGTTTCGATCTGCTTCTTCAGTTCCTTTTTCATGATCTTGCCGTTGGCGTTGCGGGGCAGCGTCTCGGGCCAGAAAATCACGTCAACGGGCACTTTGAACGCGGCAAGTTTCTGCGCGACATGATGGCGGAGCTCAGGGGCGCTCGCTTCGAAGCCCGGCTTCAGGTGCACGACGGCGAGGGGTTCTTCGCCCAAGGTTTGATGCGGCTTGCCGATCACTGCGGCGTCCATCACCGAAGGATGGTCGTAGAGAGCGTTTTCGACCTCCACGCAATAGATGTTCTCGCCGCCGCGGATTAGCATGTCCTTGGCGCGATCGACGATATAGACGAAGCCTTCCTCATCGATCTTGGCCAGATCGCCGGTTTTCACCCAGCCGTCGAAGAACGTCTCGGCTGTCGCTTTGGGGTTTTCCCAGTAGCCGCGCACGACAATTGGGCCCTTGTACCAAAGCTCGCCCACCTCATTGGGGCCGAGCACTTTGCCGTCGGGATCGACGATCTTGGCTTCGCCGGTGGCCGCGCACACGCCAGTGCTTGAGGGTTTACGCTCGTAGTCCTCCGCGGTGTTTGACACGGCGGTGGCCGAGGTTTCGGTCATGCCCCAGCCTTGGCTCGGCAGCGCTTTCGGGAAGCGCGACTTGATCAGTTTTACCAGTTCCGGCGCCGCCGGCGCACCGCCGTAGGCGACGCTTTCGATCGACGAGAGATCGTACTCGCCCATGCGCGGATGAGTGAGCACTTGCCAGGCGATGGTCGGCACGCCGCCGATGTGAGTGATGCGTTCCTTTTCGATCAAGGGCAGCGCTTGGTCTGTATCCCACCGGCGTTGCATCACGATTTTTTGCCCCGCCATCAGAAACGGGATCATCACGGCGAAGCAGCCGGTCGCGTGGAAGAACGGCACCGACACCAGGTAGGATTTCTGCGGCGCGCTTGGGTCCGGCGCAGGGGGCGCTTCACCTCGGCGCAGAAACGCGCGCGCCTGAGCGGAAGCCGAGTTGAACATGTTGGAAATGATGTTGCGGTGTGAAACGACGGCGCCCTTGGGGTGCCCAGTCGTGCCAGATGTGTAGAAGATCGACACGTCATCATCTGGCGCCATCGCGACTTCAGGCGGCGCGATCGCGCCGAAGGATTTCCACTCATTCGTCAGGCCGATAACGTCCTCAAGCCGCGCGACGGGCGGGTCGGCAGTCTCTTCGGGTAGGCGCGACACATAGATTTTGCGGATCGCCGGGCAGTTCGGCAGATGCTCGCGCAAGCGCTCGTAGCGCTCGGCGTCGACGATCAGCAGCGAAGAACCCGAATTGTTCAGGCCGTATTCGAGCTCGGAACCCGTCCACCAGGCGTTGAGCGGCGTGACAATAGCGCCCGCGAGCACTGCGCCCCAGAACGCCACCGGCCATTCCGGCAAATTGCGCATGACGATGGCGACGCGGTCGCCCTTCTTCACGCCATCGGCCACGAGTTGGTGCGCCATCTTGGCTGCGGCGGCTTGGAATGCCGAAACCGTGGCGCGCTCATCCTCGAAGACCAAATGGTCGCGCGCGCCGAACAGGGCGCCAAGCGCGAACACTTCACGCAACGTCGCCGGGGCGTTTTTCCAGATTTTATAGCTGACGCCGCGAATTTCGGCGTCGCCGAGTTCGAACATGGAGCCGGGCTGGGTCAGCAGCCCGTGCGCCTGAGCGATCGACATGGCGGGCGGGCCGGGCGTGGCGGCTTCGGTCATTCTGGGTCGCTCCTCCCGCGGCGGCGTTCTCAAAAAGGCGCCGCTCGCGTCATCTTTTTGTATCGAGCTGTTTCCGAACGTCTAGTCCTGGCGCCAAAAGCCGCGCTTGCCCGAAACTTGCCGGAATTTAATGATGTATTGCGGCTTGCGCGAAGCTCGGGCAAGCATGCGTTTATCCGGGCGGGACGGGAGACGCGCATCATGGCTTTCAATTGGAAATCCGTGCTCGAACGGCTTGATCCAAACAAGCTGCCGGGCTTCACGCGTGCGCGTGACTTCGTGCTGGCCAATCGCAATGCGGTTTTGGCCACCTCCATAGCATTGTTCGTCGGCCTTTGGGGCGGCGCGGTGATGGGGCGCGTGAGCGCCGGCGCGCCAGCGTTCAGCTTTGCCCAGCTTGGTTCGGTTGGCGCAGGCGGCGCTGCGCGCTCGGCCAACGCACCGCGCGCCGGCGCAAACCAGTTCGACGGCATGGCGTTCGTGCGCTTGCGCACCGAGCTTGATCAAGCCGAGCCACGTGCGTGCTTGGAATTCTCGCGCAATCTCTCGACCAACGCTTCGGTCAACTATTCCGATTACATCCAACTCGAACCGGCCGTGCCGTTTCAGGTGGATGTGTCCGGCAATCTGCTTTGCCTCGCGGGGCTTCCGTTCGAGCCAGAGCGCCAGATCACCATTCGCCAAGGCCTTCCGGCCGAAGGCGGCGAAGTCACCGAAGCGGATGAAAGCTTCCAGCTCACCTTCGGTGATCGCCCCGCTTATGTCGGCTTTGCCGGCGCTGGCGTGATCCTGCCGCGCGCGGAAGCCGATGGTATTGCGATCGAGACCGTGAACGTTTCGAAGCTTGAAGTCCGCGTGCTGCGTGTGCCGGACCGCATCCTGTCTCAGCACGAAATCTCGCCCGGCGAAAACAACGAAGAGGGCGGTTGGAACTATTGGAGCTTCGACTACGCCGCGTCCGACGTTGGCGTGCAGGTGTACGAAGGCGAGATCGACGTTGCCTTGACCGGGCATCGCAATGAAGCGGTGACGACGGTGTTCGCGCTGGGCGCGGCGCTCAACGAGCTGCGTCCAGGCGCTTACGTTGTAAAGGTGCGCGACGCTTCCGAGAGCGCCGGGCCGGACGATGGCGATAACGCTTCAGTGGCTTCGGCGTATCGCTGGATTCTCTACACGGACATGGCGTTGCAGACATTCTCCGGCGCCACCGGCATCGACGTTGTGGTGCGTTCGCTCCGCACCGCGCGGCCGATGGCAAATGTGAATTTGGCGCTGATCGCGCAAAACAATGAAGAACTCGCGCGCGCCCGTACGGACAACGAAGGCCGCGTGCATTTCTCGGAAGCGCTCGTCAACGGCGATGGCCCGTCGCGGGCGCGCTACGTGATGGCGTACGGATCAGCCGGCGATTTCGCCGCGCTTGATCTGCAGCGCCCCGCGATTGATCTCTCCGATCGCGGTGTCGACGGCCGCCGCGCCGCAGGCGACATCGATGCCTACCTTTACACCGAGCGTGGCGTCTACCGCCCTGGTGAACGCGTGCGCTTGATCGGCTTGGTGCGCGACGAAGTGGGGCGCGCGATTTCCGACCGGCAATCGACGCTCGTGGTCTATCGCCCGAACGGCACCGAAGCGCGGCGCATTCGCTTGCAGGAAGCGCGTGACGCCGGCGCCATCGCCAAAAACATCGAGCTCGACCGTTCCGCGCCGCGAGGCATGTGGCGGGCGACGTTGCAGGTTGACGGCCAAGAAGCGCTCGCCGGCGAAGTGTCGTTCTCGGTCGAGGATTTCGTGCCGCAGCGTCTGCGCGTGCAGATCGACGCGAACGAAGCCGTGTTGCTGCGCGGGCAGGCGCGTCCGATCAGTGTGCAGGCCGATTTCCTTTACGGCGCACCGGGCGCCGGCCTGAACGTCGACGGTGAAGGCCGATTGATGGTCGATCCAAATCCGTTCCCGGAATTCGAGGGCTACCAATTCGGTCGCGCCGATGAATCGTTCTCCGAGCGCTTCTTCCAATTGCCGAGCACCGTGACTGACGGCGACGGCCATGCGGACCTTTCGGTGCAATTGCCGGAGGAGCCGGAAACATCGTTGCCGCTGCGCGCACGCGTGCTCGCAAGCGTCGCCGATCCGGGCGGGCGCGTGGTGCGTGAAAGCTTCACGCTGCCGGTGCGCCTCAACAATGTGTATCTCGGCCTCAAGGCTGGTTTTGAGAACCAGCGCGCCGGCGCCGGGGAACGTGTCGCGTATGACGTGATCGCGGTGAACGCCAACGGTCAACGCGCCGGCTTGCGCGGCGTCCAGTGGACGTTGGTGCGCGAAGATTGGAGTTACGATTGGTATCTCGATAATGGCCAATGGCGCTGGCGCCGGACGGGCCGCGACATTCCTGTCGATGGCGCGACGGTCGACATCGCCGCCAACCAACCGCTGCGCATTGCCCGCGATAGCCTGCGCGAAGGCTCCTACCGTTTGATGGTGCGCGGCGGCGGCACGGAAGCCTCCACGCGCTTCGGCGTCGGTTGGGGCGGCCCGGCCGATGATGATTCCACGCCGGACATGGTGACGGTGATCGCGCCGGAAAATCCGACACGGCCTGGCGCGCGCGCGCGCGTACAAATCCGCCCGCCTTATGCCGGCGAAGCGCAGATCGTGGTGGCGACCGACCGCGTGATCGAAACGCGTACAATCCGCGTGAGCTCCGATGGCGCGACCGTCGATTTGCCGGTGAACGCTGAATGGGGTTCGGGCGCCTATGTGCTCGTGACCGTTATGACAGCGCGCGATCCGGTGAATTTGCCGGTGCCGCGTCGGGCCATAGGCGTCGCCTATGTGCCTGTCGACATGGGCAATCGCACGCTCGACGTGGCGGTGGGCGAAGGTCTGCAGAATGTGCGACCGCGCACGACCGTGAACGTTCCGATCGTGGTGCGTGGTGCGCCTTCTGGCGAGCGTGTGCGCGTTGCGATCGCGATGGTGGACGAGGGCATCCTCAACCTCACCAAATACACAAGCCCGAACCCGACGGAGTATTTCTTCAGCCGTCGCGCGCTGGGCGTCGACATGCGCGACGATTACGGGCGCTTGCTCAATCCGAATTTGGGCGCGCCGGCAAATGCGCGTCAGGGCGGTGACTCGCTCGGCGGTGAGGGGCTGACAGTTGTGCCAACGCGCACGGTGTCCTTGTTCTCCGACATCGTGACGCTATCGGGCGGGCGCGGAACCATTGCACTCGACATTCCCGACTTCAACGGAACGCTGCGGCTGATGGCGGTGGCGTGGAGCGAAAGCGCACTTGGGCAAGATGCGGAAGAGGTGGTGGTCCGCGACCCTGTGGTGGCGGAACTGATCATGCCGCGCTTCCTAGCGCCCGGCGATGAAGCCCAAGCCGCGCTCAATATCGACAACGTCGAAGGCCCCAACGGCGCTTACACGGTGACGATCAGCGGCACGGACACTGCGCGCATCGCGGCCCAACCGCGTCGTTTCACGCTTGCGCGTGGGCAACGCCAGACGGCTTACATCCCGTTGACGGGCGGTCCGCTGGGGGTTGGGCGGATTTCGCTCCGCCTCGAAGGACCACAAGGCTTCGCCGCGGTTGATCGAACGTATGACATCCAAACCCGCGCCCCGTTTATGCCGATCACGCTCACGGAAACGGCGCCATTGGCGTCGGGCGGAACGTGGACGGCGCCGCCGGATGCGCTCTCGCGCTTCCAGCCGAGCGGGCAAGCGTTGATCTCGTTCTCCAACCTGGCGGGCATCGATCCCGCGCCGTTGCTGGATGAACTGTATCGCTATCCGTATGGCTGCTCGGAGCAATTGGTGTCGGTGGCGATGCCGCTGCTTTACTACAACACACTGTCAAGCGAAGCGGGTCGCCGTGCGGATGTACGCATCACGCGGCGTGTGCAGGAAGCCGCAACGCAATTGCTTGACCGGCAAACGCCGGACGGTGCGTTCGGTTTGTGGAGCGCGGGCGACCGCAACGCGACGCCATGGATCGGCGCTTACGTGGCGGACTTCCTGTTGCGCGCGCAAAGCGCTGGCTTTGCGGTGCCGCGCGCGCCGATGGAGCAAGCTTATGCAGCATTGCGGCAAGTGGCGCGGCTGAACGATTTCGGTTCGGTTGGCTATCAGTTTGAAATCTATCGCTGGCCCGGCTCGAACGACTCGGACGCTTTGATGCGTTCGCGCGCGGCGGCGTATGCGCTGTATGTGCTGGCGAAAGCCGGGCGCGCCGACATCGGCCAAGTGCGGTACTATCACGACGCACGCTTGCGGGATGAGCCCTCGCCATTGGCGCGGGCGCAGATCGCGGCGGCGCTGGCGCACTTGGGTGATCGTGTCCGCTCGCGCAACGCCTTCCGCATGGCCGAGCGCGCGCTTGGCTATCGCAACACCGGCGACTGGTATCAAACGCCGCTGCGCGATCTCGCGGGCGTGTTGGCGCTTGCTGCCGAAGCGGGCGAAACCGAGATGGTGGATCGCCTGCGCCGTCGTCTCGAGCGCGATGCGCCGGAAGCGGGCGCGTTGATGACGCAAGAGCAAGTGCAATTGTTGCTGGCTGCGAACTCTCTGCTTGAAGGCTCAGGCCCGGTGAACGTTACGCTGAATGGCCAGCCCTTGCCGGAACGCCGCTTGATGGCGGATGCGCGGCGCTTGGCCGAAGGCTTGGCGTTCCGCAACGCGTCTCCGCGCGGCGCGGTGTGGCGGACGCTGCAAACGTCCGGCCCCACGCGCGAGCCGCCGCCGGCGATGCAGGCGGGCTACACGATCGACAAGCGCGTGTTCACATTGAACGGTGCGCTCGCCGATCTCGACAACATCCGCCAGGGCGATCGTGTGGTGGTGGTGGTGTCGGGCCAACCGGAAGGCGCGCGCAATTATCCAACGGTGTTGGTGGACATGCTGCCGGCTGGTCTCGAGATCGAAAGCTTGCTCGGGCCGCAGGATGGCAGCGGATCCGAGAATTATGATGGCTCGCGTCGCAACGGCCCGTTCGCCTGGATTGGCAACATCACCTACACGGATGTGTCGGAAGCGCGCGACGATCGCTACGTCGCTTCGGCCAATCTGCGCGGCGCTTATCGCTACGCCTACATCGCACGCGCGGTGACGCCCGGGCGCTACACTATGCCGGGCGCGCAGGTTGAAGATATGTATCGCCCGGGCGTGATGGCGCGTACGGCCGCCGGCACGATCCGCATCAGTCCGCGCGGAGGCTAAGTGATGCCCCCTTCATTCGAGGGAGGGGGAAGAGTACGCCGAGGGCCCCGTGCTGCGCTGCCGCTGACGGACAAGCAACGCGGCTGGGCGCGCGTGCTGTTGGTGGTGATGCTCACGCTGTTTACGCTCGACGTGGCATTGCCGCCGCCGCTGGCGCGGGTGCGCGATGTTTCGCCGGTAGTTTTGGATCAGCACGGTCAGTGGCTGATGGCGTTCACCACCACGAACGGCACGTGGCGGCTCGAAGCACGGCTCGATGAAATCGATCCTGAATTCCAGCGTCGGCTGATCGCCATTGAAGACGAGCGATTTTGGTTTCACCCCGGCGTCGATCCCATTGCGCTGGCGCGGGCAAGTGTCGCTTATGCGCGCGCCGGCCGTGTAACGCAGGGTGGCTCGACGATCACCATGCAGCTGGCGCGCTTGCTGGAGCCGCGACCGCGCACGATTCAATCCAAGTTGATCGAGATCGTCCGCGCGGTGCAGATTGAGCGGCGTTGGTCGAAGCGCGAAATCCTCGCCGCGTATCTCACCATGGCCCCGTATGGCGGCAACCTCGAAGGCGTGCGGGCGGCGTCGCGCGCGTACTTCCAGCGCGATCCGCAATGGTTGGACGATGCGGAGATGGCGTTGCTGATCGCTTTGCCGCAGGCGCCGGAAGCGCGGCGTCCGGACCGGCGCCCGCAGGCGGCGCGTGCATCGCGCGACCGGGTGCTCAACATGTTTGTGCGCATCGGCGCGATCAGCCGCGGTCGGGCGGCAGAGGGGCGGCAGGCGGCGATACCGACGCGTGCGCCGTTCCCATACTCGGCCCCGCACGCGGCGGAAGCATTGGTCGCGGCGCATGAAGGGGAAGGCGTTGTTGCGTCGACGCTCGATGCGCGTTTGCAGAGCGACTTTGAAGCGCTGGCGCGTCGACGCGCTGAACCGTTGGAGCGCGAAGCGCAGGTGGCGATCCTGGCTGTCGAGCTTGAAGGGCGCGGCGTGCGCGCCCGCGTTGGCGGCGCAGGGCGCGAGCGCGCGGGCGGCTACATCGACATGACCCGCGCCATCCGCTCGCCCGGTTCGGCGTTGAAGCCGTTTCTCTACGCGATCGCGTTCGATGAAGGAATCGCCGCGCCGGAGACGTTGGTGCGGGACGCACCGCGCCGATTTGGCGGGTATCTACCGGAAAACTTTGATCGGCGTTTCCACGGTGACGTGTCACTCGAAGATGCGCTGCGGCATTCGCTCAATCTGCCGGCCGTCGCCACTTTGGATCGCATTGGCGCCAATCGCTTCCGCGCGGCGCTGACGCGCGCTGGCGCCGAAGTGCGGATGCCGGATCGCGCTGATTCCGAGCCTGGCTTGGCGCTGGCGCTTGGCGGCGTGGGCATGAGCTTGGAAGGCTTAGTGCAGCTTTATGCGGCGCTCGGCGATGAAGGCAATGCGCGTCCGCTGGCAAGCGATCCGCTCCAAGGGTTTGCGTTTACACGCCGTTTCGTGCGCGCCGAAACCGCCGAGCGCGTGCTTGAGATCCTCGCCACGTCGCCAAGTCCCGCGGGCCGCACGCCGTCGCAGCTGGCGCAGAATGCCCCGCAAGTCGCATTTAAGACGGGCACGTCTTACGGTTTTCGCGATGCGTGGGCGTTGGGCGTCGCCAATGGCTACGCGATTGGCGTGTGGGTTGGCCGGCCCGATGGCGCGCCGCGTCCAGGCGCGACCGGTCGCGATGCGGCGTTGCCGATTTTGTTCGAGGCGTTCGATTTGCTGGGTGTGCCGACCCGGCCCGAGCGGCAACATGAGGAAGAAGAAGTTGCGCCCGCTTTGGTGCGGCTCGACGCCGAAGACAACGGCGCTGAGCAACTCTCTATCCTGTTCCCGCTCAACAACACCGAAGTTCTCGTGCTCGATTACGGTGCGGATTCTCGCGGGCTGTCGCTCTCGGCGCGCGGCGGGCGAGCGCCGCTGACATGGTATGCGGAGGGTGACCGGGTGCCGATAGAGGACACAAGCGGGCGCTCGATCTGGCGCCCGTCCGCGCCAGGTTTCCATGAGGTCACGGTGGTTGATGCCGAGGGCCGCAGCGCGCATGTGCGCGTGCGCATCCGGAGCAGCGGCTGATGGGATTGCTCCGCGCCGGCGCGAGCTATTTCGCGATTGTGTTCGTGGTCGCGTTCGCGCTTGGAACCGTGCGGACGCTTTGGCTTGAGCCGGCGCTTGGCGAGATGTGGGCGGTTGCGTGTGAAACGCCGTTGCTGGTTGCGGCGATGTTTTTCGCGGCCCGCTGGCTTGTGCCACGATTCAATGCGCCCTCGCCGCCTCGTTGGCTGGGCGTTGGGCTGATCGGTTTCGCATTGCAGCAAATCGCGGAGATTGCCTTGGTGCTCGCCAGCGGCGAGACCTTGGCGATGCACGCGGCCTATTTGCGTACGCCGGCGGGAATGATCTATCTCTCCGCGCTCGCGGTGTTCGTCATGATGCCGCTCTTGGTGTGGGCGTTCACGCGCAAGCGGTGAGGGGACGAGTATGCGAAATTGGGTCATCGCCGCTATGGCGGCGTGCGTTTGCGCGGGCTCTGCTGCGGCGCAGGCGCCGACGAGCGACCATGCTTTGCTGCGCCAAGTCGCGGGCGAGGTAAGCGAAGAGCGCTTGCAAGGCTATATCGCCCGCATGGTGGGGTTCGGCACGCGCCACACGATGTCGGACACGCGCTCGAACCGGCGGGGCATAGGCGCTGCGCGGCGTTGGGTGGAGGCGGAGTTCCGCACGATGTCCAGCGCATGCGGCGGCTGCCTGGAGATCGCGACGCCATCGGAAACGATCAGCGGGACCCAGCGCATCCCGACGCCAACCGAAGTGGTGAACGTGTTGGCGATCCAGCGCGGGACGAGCGACCCAACACGCGTGATCATCATCTCTGGCCACCTCGATAGCCGCGTCAGCGACGTGATGGACTTCACCTCTGACGCGCCGGGCGCGAACGACGATGCATCCGGCGTCGCCGCGGTGATGGAAGCGGCGCGTGTGCTATCGCAGCATCGCTTCGCGGCGACATTGGTGTATGCGGCGCTCTCTGGCGAAGAGCAGGGCTTGCACGGGGGCAAGGTGTTGGCCGACTACGCACGCGCGCAGGGTTGGCGCGTCGAGGCTGTGCTCAACAACGATATCGTCGGCAACACCGAAGGCATTGGCGGCACACGCAATAACACCCAGGTGCGCGTGTTCTCCGAAGGCACGCGTGCAGTCGAGACGCCGGAAGAAGCCAATCGCCGCCGCTACAATGGCGGCGAAGTGGACTCGCCCTCGCGCAACCTAGGCCGCTTCATGGACCGCATGGCCGATGTGTATCTCACCAATTTCGACGTCAACATGGTCTATCGCACCGACCGGTTCGGGCGCGGCGGCGATCAGGTTCGTATGCTGGAAGCCGGATATCCCAGCGTCCGCGTAACGGAGGCGGCTGAGAATTACCATCGCCAGCACCAGGATTTGCGCCGCGAGAATGGCATTCGCTACGGCGACACCATCGACGGCGTGGACTTTGCGTATCTGGCGCAAGTGACGCGGCTCAACATCGTGTCGATGGCAGCACTCGCTAACGCGCCGGCGCCGCCGGGCGGCGTCAACATCAACGGCGCTGTCAGCGCGGATACGATGGTGTCGTGGCAAGCCGTTGAAGGCGCCGTCGGCTATCGCGTGTGGTGGCGCTCCACAACGGACGCGCAATGGCGTTACGTGCGCCATGCGCCCGCTAGCGCGACAGAGCTTAAGCTTGAGAATGTGGTGATCGACGATTGGTTCTTCGGCGTGTCGGCGGTATCCGCCGACGGTTATGAGAGCCCCGTCGTGTTTCCCGGCGTGGCCGGCGCGTTCTTCCCCGTTGCGCCGGCATCGCGCTGAACAAGAGAAAAGGCGCGAACCTCTTCGAGCGGGGGGCTTGAGGTTCGCGCCTTGATCGATGACCGCCCGTATTTTGAGCGGGGTTAGCGGGCGAGCGGCCATCGAAATTGGTATTGTCCGAAACGGTGAGGCGCGGATCCCATTTGAGCGGGGGAGCTTGGGATCCGCGCCTAATTCAATCGCCGCCTATTGGAGCGGGGTTGGCGGGTTCGGCGACGATTGAAACTTGTCCTCTTTGGCGCCCAGAAGGTCGCCGGTTGATGGGGCAAGGCGCGGACCCGGTGAGCGGGGGAGCTATCAAGGTCCGCGCCTTTTTCGATCGCCGCCTTGGAGCGGGGTTGGCGGGTTAGGCGGCGATCAAATTCGTTGTCCAGTGAACGCTAAATCGCCGATTTGGTTTCCTCCGTGACCGAGGTCACAGTCCGAACGGTTTTGTTGCAAACCTACTGATTTGTAAGACGCGGACCGCGCTCAGTGGCCCGCGCTTGGACCGATCGCCGCCGCGAGAGCGGGAGAGTTAGGCGACAATCAAAGCGGCCTGGTTGAGGGTGCTCAGCGCCACCGGAACGAAGAGGGCTGCGGCGGCGAACAGGCTGAAAAATTTGGTCATGCGATGCTCCCGTGTGCTCGTGAAATCTCGATGCGCTGAACCTAGGCGGGGCCGCGTATTGTCGATGTGACGGTGGTCACCGAGCCCCATGATCGTCGGACACGCGTCAAGCCGACCAAGCTCCGTCGATCGGCCGCGCCCGCTCCAAACCTCAATCACAAGCGCGTCCACCCTTTCTTCATGGGCGCAGCGCACAGCCTGCAGGATCACAGCGCAAACGTTGACCTCGCTGTTTCAGAGCGCGACGCTTCGAGGCGTCCAGAAAGTGCGCGGAGGGCCGAGATGAAGGCAGGCTGGCGTGCAGGGGCTTTGGTGGCGGGCGTCGCCGCGCTCGCGTTCGCGGCGGTGGCGGCGGCGGTTGAGTTGCGCTCCGGCAACGATGTGCAGCTCAACGGCACATTCTCCGACCTCGCGTTTGCGGCGGGGGACAATGTCAGCCTCAGCCTCACGACCACGGACGATCTGGCCGCTGCCGGCGGCGAAGTGGCCGCGCGAGACGCGATCATGGACGACGTGTTCCTCTTTGGCGGGGATATCTCCTTCATCTCGTCGACGGCGCGCGATCTGTTCGCGGCGGGTGGCGAGATCGATGTACTGAGTGGAACAATCGCCGACGATGTCGTTGCGGCCGGCGGGCGCGTTAAACTGGCGCGCGAGGCGCGGGTTGACGGCGCAGTCGTGGTCGCAGGGCGTGAGATCACGATCGAGGCGCCCGTGGGCGCGGGCCTGCGTGCGGCGGGCGGATCGATATCGCTCAACACCAATGTCAACGGTGACGTGTATCTCGACGGCGGAACGATCGTGATTGGTCCCGACACGCACATCACCGGCACGCTGACGCATCGTGGGCGCCGCGTTGAGCTTGCGCCGGACGCGCAGATTGACGGCCAGATTGTCGCGCTGACGCCGCGCGCGGAGCCGGACTACAAACGCCTTGCGCAAGTTGCCGGCTGGCTGGCGCTTAGCGTCTCACTTGGATTCTTGCTGTTGGGCGCGGTGGTTGCGCTGGCGATGCCGCGCCTAATGAATGAAACCGCGGCAATCGCGCGGCGGCGGCCGTTGTCGATGCTGGGGCTCGGTTTTTTGATTTTCCTGCTCGCTCCAATCATCTTCCTGTTCTTGATCGTATCCGTGCTTGGGCTGGCGCTCGGTTTTCTGTTGGCCGCCATCTACGCGGTGCTGTGGCCGCTCGCGCTTGCTGGGGCCGCGTATGCGCTTGGCATGCTCATCCGAACACGCGTGCGTCCGCTTGCGGCGCCGACACCAGGCGCAGGCGCGCGTTTGATGTGGAGCGCGATCGGGCTTGTGTTGCTGGTGCTCGTCGGTCTGATCCCGTTTCTTGGCTCGCTTGTTTGGCTGCTGGCGTTCCTGGTCGGGCTCGGCGCTGTTTCGGTTGAAGCCTCGCGCGCTTTGGCGCGCACGCCGGCGGCCTGAAACTCATCATCCGCAAACGAGAAAGGCGCGACGCCTGGCGGGGCATCGCGCCTTTCCGCTTCGTGCTGCGAGACATGACCAAGCAGCGCAGAAGACGATGCATCAAGGATGCATGCGGCCCGCAACGTGGATGCTGGGTAATGCAATTGTGCAAAGAAAAAGGCGCAGACCCGAAGGTCCGCGCCTGACACACCGTCGCCTGGGACAGGACAGGGTTTAGGCGACGATTTGAGCCGCTTGCGCGGCAAGGGCGAGCGCGACAGGCGCGAAAAGCGTGAAGGCGATTGTGATGCTGATGAACTTCGTCATGTGAAATTCCCCTCTGTTGAACTCTTACAACTGAGATGCCAGACGCGGCCGTAATGGATGCGGCGCAGCAGAAATTCTTCAGTGCGCGCACAGCGCTTCATCGGCGCACAAAAAGTAAGGCGCGGACCTTGGGGGTCCGCGCCTTGTCCAACCGTCGCTTGCGGTGTGAGGGATCAGGCGACGATCAGATATGCGTGCGTCATCGCGCCGCGACGGAGCGCGGGCGCGAAGGCAAAACGGATACGTTTGCTCATGACGAAAATCCCTGTCGCACCTTGGATGCGGCAAGGGGCGCGCTTGGATGCGCCGGCGTCGAGAAAATTTTGGTTAAGTGAAAGGCGCGGACCCGGGCAAGGTCCGCGCCTCTTGAATTGATCATCGCGTGCGGGATTGGGGATCAGGCGACGATCAAAGCAGCTTGGGCCAGCGCCGCGTGGGCGGCAGGCGCGAACATCGCGATGGCGATGGCGATGAAGGTGAGTTTGGACATTTTCGGCTCCGAAAAGGGTGTTTGACGGTTCTTGCATTAAGGATGCTGCCAGTTTGACCTTTGGATGCGGCGCGCTGGAAAATCCGGCCTGCCCGAAAATCAGGCAGGCCGGATCGGGGTTAGCGACGGCGCGGCGGTGTTGGCGGCGTCGGCGGTTCGGGCGGCACAGGCGCCTCTAAACGCTCTGCCGCGCGGATGCGGCCATCGCCGTTGCCATCTTGCGCGTCGAACTGGCGAAGCTGCTGGTTGCGGAATTCCTCGGCTGAGAGGGCGCCATCGCCGTTGCGGTCGAATTCGTCGCTGTTGGTTGACATAAACATCATCATCGGCGGATGCGGCGGCATTGGCGGCATCGCGCCATGCCCGTGCCAGCTCGGACCATCATCACCGCCGCGCATGATGATCACCTCATCATCGCCATCAACACGGCGTTCGACGCGACGATCTACGCGGCGCTCCACGCGCCGTTCGCCGTCGTTTGCGCCGTGATGTTCGTTATGGGCTTCCTCGCCGTTGCGGATGATGCGAACGATGCGTTCGCCGTCGCCGCCTTCGCGCTCGATCCGCACGACATGATCGCCGTGATCGTCCAACGGCGGATGATCGGCATCGTTGAGGCGGCCGTCGTCGTTGCGGTCCAGTTCGCCGAACATGCGGTCGACGGCGGCCGTCATCTCGGCGCGCGTGATCCACCCGTCAGTATCGGCATCCATGTTGTGGCCGCCGCCGGCGTGGATAAATACCCGGCGCTCATGTGTGTCAGGTTGGGCCTCCGCAGTGAGGGTGAGAGCGCCGAACGCGACGCCCAAGGCCAAAGCTAGTCTCATGGTAAATGTCCTCGCTGAAGCGGCGCCAATCGGCGCATCGGGGCGCAATCTCGGCTGCGTTCGTTTCCCGCGTAATTCAGCGTTGAAACATTCCCGAAACAGGAACCCGATAGGGCTTTGGCTTGGATTGCGGAGCCGATTGGGCGAACATGCAGGTTAGAATGTCCGAACCTGCCCAAGCCCCGCGCGTGCTGATCGTCGATGACGATGGCGATATCCGCGACGGCCTCGTCAGCGTGTTCGAGCGCGCGGGCTTCACCGCCTATTCCGCCCCCGACGTCGCGTCGATGGAGCGGATGCTGGCGGCCAAGGGCGCGGACCTGATCGTGCTCGACCTGATGATGCCGGGCGAGGATGGGCTCTCCGCCTGCCGCCGTCTCTCGGGCAAGGGCCGTCCGCCGATAATTATGCTCTCGGCCCTGGGCGATGACGCCGATCGCATCGTTGGCCTCGAAATCGGCGCTGACGACTACCTCGCCAAGCCCTGCAATCCGCGCGAGTTGGTGGCGCGCGCCCGCGCCGTGTTGCGTCGCGGCCGCGACGCCGAACCGGCGAGCGCGGAGCAATTGCGCTTCTCCGGCTATCGCTTCGACATCGCCCGCCGCGAACTGGTCGATCCGGATGGCGTGGTGATACCGCTTTCGACCGGCGAGTTCCGCCTTCTGCGCGCGTTCGTGCAGCGCCCTCAACGCGTGCTTTCGCGCGAGCAATTGCTCGACTACGCCTTCTCCAACGACGGCGAAGTGTTTGACCGTGCCGTCGATGTGCAGGTGAGCCGATTGCGGCGCAAGCTCGAGCGGCCCGGCCAAGGCGAAATCATCCGCACCGTGCGCGGCGAAGGCTATCTCTTCGCCGCTAAGCCTTCCGCCTGATGGCGCGCTCCCGCGATCCCGCGCGCGGCCTGCCGATCGCAGCGCACCTTGGTTTACTCGTGGCGCTAGCGTTTGCCTCGGCTTTCGTCGTCATGATCGCCGTCGTGATCTTTCTGCCGCCGCGTCCACCGCAAGTGACGCGCGGCGATCAACTCGTGGAGCAATTTGCCGCCGGCTACGACACGGTGCGCGCGGATGGGCGTTTGCCCTCGGGCGACGGCATGCAATGGCGTTTTGTTAGTGCCGCGCCCGATGGTCGGAGCGTTGAGCCGCTCGCGCCATTGCGCATTGACGTAGCGCGTCGCGTCGCCGTCGCGCCGGAGAAGGTGCACATCGCCGCCGAAATGGCGCGGTCGGACGTGTTCGTGTTTCGCGTCCGTGACGTCGAGCGTCATGTGCGGGCGTTTGAGCGCCATGTTGCTGAGCACGAAAAGCTCGTCATCGAGGGGCAGGGAGAGGGCGCAGTGATCCATCGCCTACCAGGAGAACCTGGTGAAAGGCGCGTGGAGCTACGTTTGGGAACGTGGGAGCGCCGCAGCGCACCACCCGGCGCGCCGACGCCGCCTGAACCCATCGCGCCGCCGGAGCCACCCTTGTTCGCGCCTGCGCCGGCGGGCGTGATGTTGTTGTCCGGTTATACCTTCGCGGCGCAATTGCCGGATGGGCGTTGGCTTTCGATGAGCGAAGGTCGCGACTGGGAGCAATTGAGCTGGATTGGCCGTGCGGCGTTGGTCATCGGCGGCACGCTCGCGATGTTGTCGTTGCTGGCGCTGTTGTTCGCGCGGCGGCTCGCACGACCGATTCAGCACTTCGCGCTGGCTGTGGAAGCAGTCGGCGTCGATCCGCAACGCGAACCGGTCTCCGAAGAGGGGCCGCGCGAATTGCGTGGCGCGGCGCGGGCGATCAACACCATGCAAGCACGCCTGCGCGCGCTGATCGCGGATCGCACAAAGACACTTGCCGCCGTCGCCCACGATATGCGCACGCCCTTGATGCGCTTACGTCTCACCGCCGAGAACGCACCGCCGGAGCAGCGCGAGCGGATGGCGAAAGAAATCGGCGAGGTCGAGGCGTTGGTCGCGAGCTTCATCGCCTTTGCGCGTGATGATCCGGCTGAGGAAGCGCGCGTGCGCCTTGACCTGAGCGCGTTGCTGCAAAGCTTGACGGATGATCAGGCCGAGGCGGGGCGCAATGTGAGTTTCAACGGTGATGAACGCATGGTCATCACCGGCCAATCGCTCGGGTTAAAACGCCTCTTCGCCAATCTGATCGACAACGCGCTGAAATATGGCGGCGCCGCGCGAATGAGCCTCACACGCGGGGATGGGGTCGTCATCGTTGAAGTCGCCGATGATGGGCCAGGCATTCCGGCCGCGCAGCGCGAAACGGTGTTTGAGCCGTTCGTACGCCTCGCACAAAACGCCAGCGGCGCGGGCCTCGGCCTTCCCGCTGCCCGCTCGATCGCACGCGCACACGGGGGCGACATCGTGTTCGCCGACACCCAACGCGGCGCACTCGCGCGGGTGACGCTGCCGGGCTAGTCGCTCCCTCGAAAGCGCCCATCGCCTTCTTCGGTCACCAGAACGACGTCCGGATTTTCGGGCGCGATGCGCTCGAACAGGCCGACGTCCAGTTCGGCTTGAGGCGTAGGCCCCTTCAGCGGGGCGGCGACGCGCTCGGCCAGTTCGGTACGCTCCATCGGCGCGAGCGGGGCGGCGACGCCGGGGGGATGCATCGGGCGCCAGAAGGTGAGCTCCACCGCGAACTTGCCTTCACGCTCGACGATGTGGGCGAGCCCATTTTTCACGAGCGCGCCGTGACGGCGATTGATCTGTTTGTGATCCGAATAGAGGTTGGGCAGCACTTCGTGCGCAAGCTCTGCGGGATGGCCCAAAAGCTTGCGTGCTTCCTCGGGCGTGCGGGCGCGGCCGAGCGGCTTTTTGGCGGCGGCCTCGGCGGTGCGGGCGACGGGCGCGGGCGGCGCTGGCCGCCAATAGCGCATCGCCACGCGCCAAGCATCGTCGCGCCAAATCAGCTCGTATAGTCCGGACCCGTACAATCCGGGCGCGGCGTCTTCGGCGGCTGCAGGCGTGGCGAAGGTTTCCGCGAATTCCTCCATCGCGAGGAACACTGGGCCGCCGGCGAGGTTTGTCGCTTCGTCCTCGGTGCGCGCGACAGGGCAATTGCCCGCGCGGGCGGCGCCAAGGTTGGCAGCGAGAGGGAAAGCGGTCATGGGCTGCCCCTGCGGGCGGTACTCCGAAGCGCCGGGCGGACATTTTCTTGTCATCGCGACCGGCCAAGCTATTCCTTTCTATCGGCTAAAAAGTGTGGGGAGCCAAGCATGTCGCAACGCCGTTGGAGCCTGGCGGCTTTGGTCTTGGCCCCGATCCTGGCGCTCGCGGCCTGCGATCAGGCCAGCGACCTCTGGGATCGCGTGCGAGGGGAAGACACGGCTGAGGGGCCGGGCCCCGCGCCGCTGGACGATGTGCCGCTCGAAGCGCGCGCGCTCTCCGGTTCGGTACAGCCGCAGGATCAGATCGAGGCGCTGCTCGCGCCAGAGCCAGTCCTGATTGCGCCCGGGCAGATTTTGGTTGGCGCGCGGGTTGAAGCGCAGCTCGACAACGCGGCGTCCGATCTGGGCCTCGCCAGCAATTTCGTGCGCAGCTTGCAAGCGCGCGGTATGGATTCGCTCGAGCAGCTGCCGGACAACGTGATCAACCAAGTGCGCCAGCGTGCCGAGCTTGAAGCGTCTGATGACGCGCGCACCGCTGCGCGCGATGTGCTGAGCCGGCTCGGCGTTCAAGGTGAAGTAGAAGTGCGGCCGGGTGGTGTGGTGATGATCGACCTCGCCGGCGTCGGCGCAAGCCCTACATCGCTGCGCTTTGCCCAAGAGGCCGCTGCGCCCACCGCAGCGCCGCCGCAAGCTGTCGAGTGGAACGAGACGGATCGCTGCCCGCGTTTGGTCACGCAAGGCCAACTGGAGGCAGATCTCGCGTTGGCGACGCGCTGCGCGATTCAGCGTTTGGAAACGTCGCGTCAATTCGAGTTTGTAGAGCCAAATTATATCGCCTCGAGCGGCTTGAGCTTGCCGCCGCGTCGCGACCAGAAGACGACGCCACCGCCCTCGCGCCCGTCGCAACCTTCGCAGCCAGGAACGCAAACACCGTCGCAAACACCGCCGCCCGCCGCACCGCCTGTGGTGCGTGGCGGCACGCCGAACGATCCGCTTTATGCGCTGCAATGGCACTTCCGGCCTCGTGGCGCGGCGGCTGGGCAGTCTCCGGGTGGAGCGGGTTTCCAAAGTTATTGGAGTGCGCGCCAACTGGGCGCGTCTGCGATCCGAGTTGCAGTGATCGACACCGGCGTTGACGTTTCCCACCCCGATTTGCGCGCCTCGGCGAACCTCACCAGCGGCATCGATCTGATCACCAATCCCGAACGCGGGGGCGATGGCAACGGCGTTGATAACGACGCCAACGATGCCGGTGACCGGTGCGGCGCGACGACGGAAAATTCCTATCACGGCACGCACGTCGCCGGCACCATAGGCGCGGCGGCGACGGATGATCGCGTTGGCGTCGCCGGTGGCGCGTGGGACGTGACGATCGTCCCCGTCCGTGTGCTCGGCCGTTGCGGCGGCGAATTGGCTGATATCGTCTCCGGCATTCGCTGGGCCGCCGGCATCGCGCCGGCCGTGGGCGAGGGCGGCGTGCAGATCGCCAACACGCAACCGGCCAACATCATCAACATGTCGCTGACGATCCAAGCGCCGTGCCCGGCATCAATGCAGGCCGCGATTGATGCGGCGGTGGCGCGCGATGTGGTCGTCGTGGTCGCAGCGGGCAACAAAGCCAACCAAGCGCGGCTCTATGCGCCGGCGAATTGCAACAACGTTGTCGTGGTTGGCGCGGGCGATGCCCGCGGGGAGCTGTCGTTCTATTCGAACTTCGGACCGGAGCTCGACATCCTGGCCCCCGGCGGTGATGTGTTTTCCGACAGTGACAATGATGGCCGCCCCGATGGCGTGCTCTCGACCCGGGCGACACAATCGGGCTGCTACGACCCGATCAATTCAAGCTCGGCCGAGCGCTGCTATTATTCGTTCTTGCAAGGCACATCGATGGCGGCGCCGCACGTCTCGGCGGCTTTAGCGCTCATGGCGGCGGAGACAGGCTTGCGAGGACGTCCGCTTGAGGATGCGCTGTTTACGCGAGCATTGGCGCCTTTGACGCCGAATTTTGGCCAGATCGAGTGCGCGCGCTCGCGCAATGCCACGCCGGTGAGCACCGGCTCCGCCACGTGCGCCCGCCCGAGCGGGCGAGGCGCGCTCGATCTCACGCGAGCGGCGCAAACCATTGCGCCGGCCACGCCTGCCGCGTCACCCTGAGGGTATGATGGACGCAGGTGCGCTTCGGATGTGGGGGATCATCGCCGGTTCGGCGGTTCTAGCCGGGAGCTTGATCGTCGGCTTTAGCGATCCCGCGCCGGCGCCGGCGCCGACTGCACCAGCGGTTGTTGAGGCGCCGCAGACCGCGTTTGAACCGGCCGCCGCGCAACAGCCGCCGCCCGCCGCGCCTGCGCCAGTCGCCGCGCCGGTGTCCGGCGAGCCGGTCAGTTTTCTTGTGCGCTTCCGGGGCTCAGGGCCATTGGGGCAGGCGCAGGCGCTGGCGGAACGCGGCCGCGAGACACAAGCACGCGCCGCAGCGCGCCGCGCGCTCTCGCGGCAGGCCGCGTTCAGCGGGTTGTGCTTCGATCGCTTCACCGTAGGTGGTTCGGAGATGGTGTTGCGTTCGTGCGCGCCTGTCGCGCGTGCGGAGCGTCAGCGTGTCACTGAGCGTTGGTTGACGCGATTGCGGGCGATGCCCGGCGTCGCTTATGCCGACACCAATGCCGCCGCGTCGACGCAGGGACAATGAGAATGGACACAGCTTCGCATCCCTTCCTCGGCGCCTATGATGAACACGCCTTCGCGACCGTCGATGGCCTTTCGGTGTATTTCCGCGATTACCCGCCGCTCGCGCCTGTCACCGGCGCGCCGGTGATTTGTCTGCACGGTCTCACGCGCAATTCGAAGGATTTTGAGACCATCGCGCCGCGGATCGCAGCGCTCGGCCGTCGTGTCATCGTGCCCGATATGCGAGGGCGCGGCCAAAGCGCCAACGACAGCGACCCCGAACACTACGTGCCGGCAGTTTATGCGCAGGACGTATTGAGGTTGCTCGATCGGCTTGAGATTCCGCAAGCCGTGTTCGTCGGCACATCGATGGGCGGGCTGATCACGTTGATCATCGCGACTTTGGCGCCAGATCGGATTGCAGCGTCGGTTCTGAACGATATCGGGCCGCGCATCGAAGTGAGTGGTTTGGCGCGCCTTGGAACCTATGTCGGCCGCGGCCGGCCGCTGGCGACGTGGGAAGAGGCGCGCGACGCCGCGCGTGCGATCAACGCGGACGCGTTTCCCGATCGGGTTGACGATGATGCGTTTTGGGATGTGGTCGTACGGCGCACTTATCGCCAGAACGAGGATGGGCAGATCGAAGCGGATTATGACCCAAACATTGCTTTGGTGATGACCGATCCAACCGAAACGCCACCGCCCGATCTCACGCCCTTGTTCGAGCATTTGGCCAAGAAGCCGTTGCTCTCGTTGCGCGGCGAGCTGAGCGACATTCTCTCGCCTGATGGCGTCGCGCTCATGCGCGGCCTAAAGCCCGATCTGCACGCCGCCGAAGTGCCCCGCGTCGGGCACGCGCCAATGCTGGATGAGCCTGAGGCGTGGGACGCGCTCCTGGATTTTCTGGCGCGGGTGGATTGAGGGCTCTCAAAACGCCCGTGCAAACAATTCGTCGTAACTCTCCGCGGTGAAGGGGATGGCGTTGCTCATCGTGGCGATGTCGCTCTGGGCGTAATCGCGGGCGTCGGGCCAATGATCTTGCGTGACGCCCATGGCGGAGAGCGAGGGCGAAAGACCGATGCGGGCGTTGAGTTGCTTGATTTCGTCGGCGAGGTTTGCGCTGTCCGCCACGCCCATGGCGCGCTTGATGCGGGCGAATTTCTCGGCCTGCGTATCGCCCATCATCGCCAGCGAGTGCGGCAGGATCACAGCATTGAGCGTGCCGTGGTGCAGCTTCAGCGCGCTGATGCGGCCAAGCGCGTGCGAGAGGCCGTGCACCGCGCCCAGGCCTTTGGTGAACGCGAGCGCGCCTTCATAGGAGGCCATCATCATGTTCCAGCGGGCGTCGCGATCGCCGCCATCAGCCACGGCGCGCTCCAGTGCGCGATGGCGGAAAATACGCTCGATGCCGTCGAGGCCGATCGCCTCGGCCGGCGGGTTCACGATCGGAGAGAGCACAGCTTCGACGCAATGCGTCATCGCATCCATGCCGGTCGCCGCCGTGAGCAACGGTGGCAGCGAGAGCGTGAGTTCGGGATCGCAGATCGCCGCCACCGGCAATAGGTTGGGCGAGATAAACGTTTCCTTCCGCCCATTGTCGAGGATTACAACCGCGCCGACCGATACTTCACTACCGGTGCCAGCCGTTGTCGGCACGGCGATCAGCGGTGCAACCTTCTTGATCAGGCGCGTGCCTTTCTTGGCTGTGCCGTATTGCTCGAACGGTTCGGGGTGCGTCACCATGATCGCCACCGCTTTCGCCAAATCCATCGAGGAGCCGCCGCCGAGCGCGATGATGCCGTCTGCATTGGCCGCGCGATAAAGTTCAGCCGCGGCGCGCGAAGCGGGTTCGGTAGGGTTGGCGGGTGTTTCGGCATAAACGCCAGCGGGTTCTGCGCCCAACGCGGCGATCAGCCGATCGAGCAGGCCGCCGGCCTTGAGGCCCGGGTCAGTGACGACAAACGGGCGCTCGATCCCCGCGCCCTTCAACACTTTCGGCAATTGCGACAGCGCGCCGAAATCGAAGGTGCAATTGGTCAGGAACGTCATCGTCGCCATTGTTTCGGTCTCGCTCTCAATTGGTCGCGTTTTCTCATACGCGGGCCGCAGGCGCTACGTCTCGTTGTTGCCTTCACAAGCGCGGCCGTTAGTCTCCGCGCCCATGACTGAATCTGTTCTGGAAATCACCGACCTCAATGTCAGCTTCGACACGCCTGATGGCCTCGTCGAGGCGGTTAGGGGCGTTTCGCTATCGATCGCCAAGGGCGAGTGCTTGGGCATCGTAGGGGAAAGCGGCTCGGGCAAGAGCCAGACATTCCTCTCCGCGTTCGGGCTGACGTCCGAAAATGCGCAGGTGACGGGCTCGGTAAAGTTCCAGGGGCGCGAGGTGCTGAACCTCAGCCGCAAGGAGCTCGACAGTTTCCGCGGCCGCCACGTGGCGTTCGTGTTTCAAGATCCGCTGACGGCGCTGACGCCGCATCTCACCGTTGAAGCGCAGATGGGCGAAGTGCTCGCGCACCATTTCCAGGTGAAGGGCGAGGAGGCCAAAAAGCGAGCCATCGAATGGCTGGAGCGTGTGCGTATTCCGGAAGCGACGCGGCGGATGAAGGCGTTTCCGCACGAATTGTCCGGCGGTATGCGCCAGCGCGTGATGATCGCCATGTCGATGATGTGCGAACCAGCCTTGCTGGTCGCCGATGAGCCGACGACGGCGCTTGACGCCACCGTGCAGGCGCAGGTGCTCGACTTGATCGAGGATTTGCGCCGCGACACCAACGCGGCGGTGGCGTTGATCACCCACGACATGGGTGTGATCGCGCGCATGGCGCAGCGCGTGGCGGTGATGCGGCGCGGCGAAGTGGTGGAAACTGGCGGCGTGGACGAAATCTTCTCCGCGCCCAAGGCTGATTATACCCGTATGCTGCTCTCAGCCGTGCCGCGTATCGATGCGGAGCGGCCGCACGATCTGCATGCGCCGCAGGAAGGGCCGCCGATCCTCGAGGTGGATGACGTGCGCGTGCATTTTCCGATCAAGGTTGCAGGCGGCCTGTTCGGCAAAACCAAGCAACTACGCGCCGTCGACGGCGTATCGTTTTCGCTGAAGGCGGGCGAGACCTTGGGCATCGTCGGCGAATCCGGGTGCGGCAAATCCACGCTCGCCCGTGCGGTGCTGCAATTGTTGCCGCGTACGAAAGGCAACGTGACGTTCCTCAGCCGCAATCTGCTGCCGAGCGAGCAGGAGACGATCCGCAAGGCGCGCCAGGATTTGCAGATCGTATTCCAGGATCCTCTAGCGAGTCTCGACCCCCGTATGACGCTTGGGTCGTCGATCGCCGAGCCGCTGCTGGCGTTCGAACCGCTGCTGACGCCCGATCAACGCGAAGCGCGCGTGCGGGACATGATGCTGCAGGTCGGCCTCGACCCGGACCTGATCAATCGTTACCCGCATGAGCTTTCCGGCGGCCAGAACCAGCGAGTCGGCGTCGCGCGGGCGATGATCCTGAAGCCGAAATTGGTGGTGTGCGACGAAGCCGTGTCCGCGCTCGATGTGTCGATCCAAGCGCAGATCCTAAAGCTGCTGATTGATCTCCAGCGCGAATACAAAATGGGCATGTTGTTCATCAGCCACGATCTCGCCGTCGTACGCGAGATCAGTCACAACGTGCTGGTGCTCTACCTCGGGCGCGCGGTTGAGTACGGGCCGGCGGATGTGATCCTGCGTGATCCGCGCCATCCTTATACGCGGGCGCTGCTGGCCGCTGCGCCGACGCCCGATCCGGTTGCTGCGCGCAACAAGCCGAAGGTGCGGCTCGTGGGCGATCTGCCGAGCCCGCTCGATAGTCGCGCAAGCCTGCGGTTCCTGAAGTCTAAAGTGATCGACGATCCGGACGCGACGCAATATCGCCCGCAATGGCTGCAAGTCGGCCATGGGCATTACGTGGCCGAGCACGATCCGCCGGAAGCCATCGCCGCCGAATAGGGCGCATTCCTTGCTTCGCCTCGCGCGCGAATTGAGCGAGGGCGGGCCGTTGCGTATCGAAGTGGCACATCCCAAGGAATTGGGACCGGCGGAAATCGCGCTCTGGCGCGCGCATCAGGCTGCCGACTCCAATCTTGCGAGCCCTTATCTCACGCCTGAATGGGCGCAGATCATCGGCGCGGAGCGTGAAGATGCGCGCGTGTGCGTGATCGACGGTGGGCGGGGTTTTCTCGGCGTTCAGCGTCAATCGCGTTACGCCGCCATGGGCTTGGGCGCGCCGATCGCTGATTACCAGGGGGTCGTCGGCGAAGCGGGGCTGGTGGCTGACGGCAGTGCGATTTGCCGGGCGCTCGGCGTCGGCCGCATTGACCTTACGCATGTGCCGGAAGGCCAGCGCGTGCTAGGCGCGCGCGCCGCCGGGGGCGAAGGCTCTTGGATCGCAGATGTGTCGAGCGGCTCGGGCGCTTACGCGGCCGCGATCAAGGAACGCCGCCCAGAGTTTGTGCGCCAGATCGACAAGAAGGTTCGCAAATTGGGCCGCGAGCGCGAGTCGATGAAGTTTACCGCCTTGTCGATCGATCACGGCCATTTCGAAACCATGCTGCACTGGAAGAACCAGCAGCTTGCGCGCACCGGGCAGCCGCGCATTTGGGAGCGCGCCTGGGTGCGCCGCGTGCTGGACGAGAGCTTCGCCGCGCGCAGTCGCTCGTTCTCCGGCGCGTTCTTTACCTTGACGGTGGACGGCCAACTTGTTGCCGCGAACTATTTCCTGCGCTCCGAGACCGTGCTGCACGATTGGATCATGGCGCATGATCCGGCCTTCGATGCCTATTCGCCCGGCGTGCAATTGGCGCGATGGGCGGTGACCTGGGCTGGGGACAAGGGCCTGCGCGAAGTCGATTTCGGCCCGGGCGAGTACCAGTACAAACGCCAACTCGCGACCGGCCAGCGCCGGCTCGAATGGGGCGCGGTGTCTGGCGCGTCTTGGTCCGGGGCGGTTCGCCGAGCGCAATATGCGGTGCGCGCTGGCGTTGAAAGGCTGCCTTATCCGCGTATCGCCGCGTTGCCGGGCAAGGCCATGCGCAAGTTCGATCTCATCCGCGCGCTTGGTTGATCGTTAAGCCGCGCGCCTCTAGGTTGCGCGCGCCATGTCAACCGCCATCACGTTCGACGCCATCAAAGCCGCCGCCGCTCGTCTCAAGGGCCGCGTGGAGCGAACGCCCACGCTGCGCTCGCGCACATTGTCGTCGATCACGGGCGCTGAGGTTTGGATCAAGTTCGAGAATTTGCAATTCATCTCCGCGTTCAAGGAGCGCGGTGCGCTCAACAAGCTGTCGCAGCTCAATGCCGACGAGAAACGCCGCGGCGTGATCGCGGCCTCGGCCGGCAATCACGCGCAGGCGGTGGCCTATCACGCGCAACAGCTTGGCATTCCGGCGACGATCGTGATGCCCAAGGGTACGCCATTCGTGAAGGTGGAGCAGACGCGCCACTGGGGCGCCGAGATCGTACTTGAAGGCGACACCTTCGACGACGCTTTCACCCACGCAAAGAAGCTCTGCGCCGAGCGCGATCTGGTGTTCACGCACCCGTTCGACGACGCCGAGGTTGTGATCGGTCAGGGGACGACCGCGCTGGAGATGCTCGAGGACGCGCCGGAGCTTGATACGTTGGTTATCCCGATCGGCGGCGGCGGTTTGATCGCCGGCATGGCGTTGGCGGCTAAGGCGATCAAGCCGAGCATTCGCATCGTCGGCGTCGAAGCGGCGATGTATCCCTCGTTCACCGAAAAGCTGCGCGGCTCGAACGTGAAGACGGGCGGGCAGACGATTGCCGAAGGCATCGCCGTGAAGGCTGTCGGCGAAATTCCGTTCGCGGTTTGCAAGGACCTCGTGGAAGAAGTCGTGCTCGTCGAGGAAGCCGATTTCGAGCGTGCGATCGCGCTCTACGCGACGATCGAGAAAACCGTCGCTGAAGGCGCGGGCGCGGCCACGCTCGCGGCGTTGCTGGCGCACCCGGACAAATTCAAGGGCCGAAAGTGCGGGCTGGTGCTCTCCGGCGGCAATATCGACACGCGCTTGCTGGCCTCGGTGCTGGAGCGCTCGCTTGTGCGCGATGGGCGCATCTCTGTGCTGCGCTTCATTGGCGACGATCGCCCCGGCATTCTCGCCACCGTCACGCGCATTATCGGCGACAGAGGCGGCAACATCCTCCACGTCGCCCATCATCGCATGACCCTCGATGCGCCCGCGAAAGGCGTCGAGTTCGACATTGAGATCGAAACCCGCGACATGGCCCACACCGTTGAAATCATGAACGCGCTGACGGCTGCGGGTTACACGGCAAAGCGCCTCTGAAACCGGCAAAGCGCGGCAAAAGCTGCCACAATCTCGCCGCGCGCCTTGTATTTCGACCCCGGAACGGGCATTTAAGACACAGACGCGCTGATACCCTATCGATCGCGCCCCCCAACGAAGGACAATAATAACATGGCGCTACCCCGTTTCAGCGCCGGCGAGCGCGTTTCGATCGTGCGCACCCGGACGTTCACTGCCGCCGAAGGTGCGTATCGCGTTCTGCAAGCGCTACCGGTCGAGCGCGGCCCGCAGCAATATCGCGTGAGGAACGAGGCGGAGAATTTTGACCGCATCGTCGAAGAAAGCCGTCTCGAAGCGGTTGCGGTGGAAGCTTGAACTTCAGGCGCAACCTTCCGCCGCAGCCGCCGCAAGTTCTCGGCAAGACGCTCAAGTACAAAGAAGCGCAAGAGCACCTGTTGCGACGTCTCGGCGTGGCGATGGTGATGCAATGGGACGCGCTGCCCGATGAGCTGCAGGACCTGATCATCGATCAAGCCGCCGTGGTCGAAGATCGCGAAGATGCGCCCCACGACGTGGGCGACATCGAAAACTTCATCCGCGCCGCCAAGATCGTCGCGCTGGCGAAGACGACGCCTGAGCCGGAAGGCAAGTAGGCGCGCGCCATCGTCGTCATTCCGCACAATGCGAAATGAGTGGGCTTCCCCCGCCGAAGCGCAACGCGCGGAGGCGGGAGTGGGGCGCGTAGATCACGCCAAACACATTGCCGCTTCGCAGCGGCGAAAGACGCAAGCTACGCGCCCCTCGCGATCGTTTTCGATCGGGCCGACATGGGGAGGTGTTTCACTCTCCTGGCCGGGGCCCCGACCGCGTGCGGGCTTGGCCGAAGCCCGGTGTCCTCCCGCGGTTCGCGCCTTACGCAGCTTTCCCGCGGGCTTCCGGCTCTTCTTTGCTCCCCAGTTTACGGGGGAGCTGTCAGCGAAGCTGACTGAGGGGGTGACGACGCACCCCCATCGGTTTCGCTTCGCTCAACCACTTCCCCCGAGGGATCGCTTTGCGATCCCGTGTCCGAAACCCGCTCGCGAGGCGAGCGGGAGGCGGGGGAAGAAAAGGCGACCAACATTTGCCGCCATAAGAAGAGCCTTCACGCTCAATCGCACCCCTCACGCTCGCTTGGCTCGGCTAGCCCTTTGAACCTCCCGTGCGAGGGATACGTGCATGATACGGGCGCGGCGGAGGTGTGGGATAGATTTTGTGGGGGCGCGGGATTTTGTTGGGGTGGAGTGCGGGTGGGTGGGGGATAGAGCTGCAGATTCACCTCTCCCCCGCGAGGGGGAGAGGTCGCGCAAAGCGCGGGTGAGGGGGCGAGGCACAGAATGGAGCGCATCTCGCAAAGCGAGCCTCATCCTGACGCTCCCACCCTCATCCGGCGCTTCGCGCCACCTTCTCCCGCCCGTGCGGGAGAAGGGTTAGAGTGAGTCCAATGCGGAATGAGCGATCCATCGAGCGCGCCCGCGCGATGCGCGCGGAACCGACGAGCGCGGAAGCGAAGCTGTGGAGCATGTTGCGCGGGCGGCGCTATCGCGACGCCAAGTTTCGCCGGCAGCACGCGATCGGGCCGTACGTCGTGGATTTTGCGTGCGTGAATTTGTTGCTGGTGATCGAGGTGGACGGGCCGTCGCATCGCGATGCGGAGCAAATCGCGTTCGACGCAAAGCGCACTGCCGATCTCGAACGCTGGGGCTGGCGCGTCGCGCGGATTCCGAACGATCACGTTTTTGACGGCGCCGATGGCCTCTACGATTTTCTCGATCGCGCGTTGAAGGGTTGATCCGGTTCTTCCTTCTCCCGCATGGGCGGGAGAAGGCTCCGCCTTCACCTCTCCCCCGTGAGGGGGAGAGGTCGCTCGAACTTGTTCGAGCGGGTGAGGGGGTGAGGTTCAGAATTGAGTGCGTGTCGTCGTGCGCGCCACATCCTGACGCCCACCCCCTCAACCGGCCCTCCGGGCCACCTTCTCCCCCTCGCGGGGGAGAAGGGAGGAAGCGCGCTATGCTGGATTCTCACCAGCCGATTCGAGCAATCAATGTGTCAACGGTAAAGCTGTCCGAAGTTCAGCTGACGGAAATGATCCGGCAAGGCCTCAAGTCCTTAGCCGCGTTCTGTAAGCTTTATGACGATGGACATGTGCATATCTGCTTTTCGATGGCGACTGAGGTCAGTCGCATCCTGATCAGCAATTCCACTGCGGTCAGACTGCGTGGAGATCGGAAGTTCGCAACGCCAAAATCTGACGCTCGACCGAGCAACCTATCCGTTGAAATGAAGTTGCTCGCGCTCAACATAGGCGGCCAGCCTCCTGTCGCGAAGTTTGTTCCTTCGCTGGACAATCCACTGGGACACGAGGAGCTGGTATTTCGGGATTGGTGGAATCGCGACGTGATATTTCGAGCGAGCGCCGCTGCACCCGGAACGCCGCCTGGAATGGTTCCGTTAGATCCAGAAAAGCAAATTCCATATGAAAAGCGAAAAAGGCTGGTTCGGCGAGAGTTCGTCGAGCTGATGCGAAACAAGCTGGGAGCACATCTCGATGAAGAGATTCCCGAACTTCTAGACGCCCTACAGCGATCAGAAAGCTTCGGTGTCGATGTTGAATGGAGGGTTCCCACAGGCGTCGTGAGCATCGGCGCAGGCACGCTGCCCGTCGTTGTGGGGCCGGCGGCGGCGATGATGCGAAAGATCAGTCAGGAACTGATCGACGCATATACAGATTTGGCGAACTAAGGTCCCTTCCTCCGCCGTCCGCGATACGCGTTCCTTGGGCGCGGCGTGCTCGGCGCCTTCCCCGCGCTTTCGCGCATGGCGGCGTTCACGCTTGCGTTTAGATCGCTCTGCCGCGCCAGCGGATCGTCGGCGATCAGCAACTCGGTTTCCTGCAAGCGCTTGATCTCATCGCGCAGTCTTGCGGCGGTTTCGAACTCCAGATCCGCCGCCGCGTCTTTCATTTGGCGTTCGAGGTCGGCGATGTAGTGTTTGATGTTGTGGCCGATGAAGGCTTCGCCGGTCTCGCCCACGCCTTTACCGCGCTTGTCGCCGCCGGCGCCGCGCTTGAAGGCCATCGGATCGCGCGGGTCGATGGTGAGGCTGTCTTTCTCGTACACTGAATCCAGGATGTCCTTGATCTGGCTCTTGATCGATTGCGGCGTGATGCCGTGTTCGAGATTGTAGGCGTGCTGCTTCTCGCGCCGGCGCGCGGTTTCGGCCATGGCGCGCTGGATGGAGCCGGTTTCCTTGTCGGCGTAGAGGATCACCTTGCCGTCGACGTTGCGCGCGGCGCGGCCGATGGTTTGCACGAGTGAGGTCTCAGAGCGCAGGAAGCCTTCCTTGTCGGCGTCCAGAATCGCGACCAGGCCGCATTCGGGAATGTCCAAGCCTTCGCGCAGCAGGTTGATGCCGACGAGCACGTCGAAGGCGCCGAGACGGAGGTCGCGGATGATTTCGATGCGCTCAACGGTGTCGATGTCGGAGTGCATGTAGCGCACGCGCACGCCTTGCTCGTGCATATATTCGGTGAGGTCTTCGGCCATGCGCTTGGTGAGCACGGTGACGAGGCTGCGCAGATCGCGCTTCGCCGCTTCCTTCACCTCGGCGATGACGTCATCGACTTGGGAATGGCCGTGCGCCTGCACCGGGCGAATTTCGACGGGCGGATCGATGAGGCCGGTGGGGCGGATCACTTGCTCGGCGAACACGCCGCCGGTGCGGTCGAGCTCCCAGGGGCCAGGCGTGGCGGAGACGTGGATCGTCTGCGGCCGCATCACGTCCCATTCCTCGAATTTGAGCGGACGATTGTCCATGCAGGAGGGGAGGCGGAAGCCGTAATCGCTGAGCGTTTTTTTGCGGCTGAAGTCGCCCTTATACATCCCGCCGATTTGCGGCACCGTCACGTGGCTTTCGTCGGTGAACACGATGGCGTTGTCGGGGATGTATTCGAACATGGTCGGCGGCGGTTCGCCCGGCTGGCGGCCGGTGAGGTAGCGGCTGTAGTTTTCGATGCCGGCGCAGGAGCCGGTGGCCAGCATCATCTCCATGTCGAAATTCACGCGCTGCTCGAGGCGCTGGGCTTCAAGCAATTTGCCTTCGGCGCGGAATTGGTCGAGCCGATGCTTTAGCTCGTCCTTGATGTTGTCCACGGCCTGCTGAAGCGTCATGCGCGGCGTCACATAGTGCGAGTTGGAATAGACCTTGATCGCATCCATCTGCGCGGTTTTGCGGCCGGTGAGCGGATCGAACTCGGTGATGGCTTCGATCTCGTCGCCGAAGAACGAGAAGCGCCAGGCCCGATCTTCCAAGTGCGCGGGCCACAGCTCCACCGTGTCGCCGCGGACGCGGAACATGCCGCGCGCGAACGCCGCTTCGTTGCGCTTGTAGTGGAGCGCGACGAGGTTGCGGATCAGCTCCTGTGAATCGTAGCTGTCGCCGACCTTCACCGTGAAGGTCATGCTGGTGTAGGTTTCGACCGAGCCGATGCCGTAGATGCAACTGACGGACGCGACGATGATGACGTCGTCGCGCTCCAGGATCGCGCGCGTGGCCGCGTGGCGCATGCGGTCGATCTGTTCGTTGATGTTGGATTCTTTTTCGATGTAGGTGTCGGTGCGCGGGACGTACGCTTCCGGCTGGTAATAATCGTAGTACGAGACGAAATACTCGACCGCGTTCTCCGGGAAGAATTGCTTGAACTCGCCATAGAGCTGGGCGGCGAGGGTCTTGTTTGGCGCGAGGATCAGAGCCGGGCGCTGCACGCGCTCGATCACTTGCGCCATGGTGAAGGTCTTGCCGGAGCCAGTGACGCCCAGGAGCACTTGATCCTGGTCGCGTTTCTCGATGCCCTCCACGAGTTCGGCGATCGCCGTCGGCTGATCGCCGGCGGGCTCATAATCGCTCACCAGCTTGAACCGCTTGCCGCCTTCGAGCTTTTCCCAACCGCGTTCGGGGCGGTGCGGCATCCACATTGCCGCATTGTTGTCGAACGTCGCGGGTGCTTCCGCGACGCCGGGTGGTTTTTGGGAACGAGCCATGAACGCAAGATAGGTCCGCGGTCGCGGTGCGGCTAGTGCGGCCCGTCCGCGAGCCGGTCAGCTTTCCTACGTGGATGTAATGTGCTCCGCGTGGGGCACGGCACAGCGGATCGAGCTGCTGGGATCACAGCCGACGGCGCCAATTCGGCCTTGAAACGAAGGCGCCAGTCGCTCGCGCGCCGAAATGATCCAACGAAATTCGCTCAGCGCGGCGGCAAAACGGGCTGGGCTGTGACAGCGGCGCCGCAACTCGTCGCAAATATGCCGTCAAACCCACAAGGTTATTTTGCCGGCAACGGCGGCGCAGCTACCGTCCGCCGTTATATGCGGGAGCGCCGCCGTTCCGGGGGCCGGCTGATGAGCCGGGGGGATCGGTCGACGCGCGAGGTCACCTGCTGGTCGATTGGCGATCGGCGTGACCCTCCGTCCCTGAGCCGGGATGGACCCTAATTCGTGCAGGGATGGACATGATTCAGCGCTCCAAGCCTCAAGGCATTCGGAAGACGATCCTCAATTCGACGGTAGCCCTGGTTGGCGTCGCGGCCGTGCTTACGCCGGGCGTGGCGGCTGCGCAGGATGCGGCGGCAGACGAAGAAGTTATCGTCGTCACCGGCACGCGCATCCAGCGACCCGACTATCAATTTACGAATCCAGTCGTTTCATCGACGGCAGAGGAAATCGCCAACTCGGGCGAAACCAATCTCCTCGACTATCTCGAAACGGTTCCGGCTCTGAACAACTCGCTGAACGGCGGCGAAGACTTCACCAACACGACGGGCTTCGCCGGTGTTGATCTGCTCAATCTGCGCAACCTCGGTGTCCAGCGGACGCTCGTTCTCGTCGATGGCCGCCGTCACGTGGCCGGCAGCATCGGCACCAGCGCCGTTGACGTTAGCACCATTCCGACAGACCTCGTGCAACGCGTCGACGTTCTCACCGGCGGCGCTTCGGCGATCTACGGCGCCGACGGCGTGTCGGGCGTCGTGAACTTCATCATGCGCGACGATTTCGAAGGCCTGCGCCTTCGCGCGGAATTCGGCGCGCCGACCGAGGAAGGTCAAGACACGCAGTTCGTCGCGGCGACCGCGGGTATGAATTTCGCCAACGGACGCGGCAATATCACGGGCGCGATCGAGTACTCGAATGAAGATATGCTGTCGTGCCGCCAGCGCGAGTTCTGCGATCAAGAAGTCCGCTTCATGGACAATCCCGCCGCCAGCTTCGGCGGCCCGTATTCGTTCATTCCCGCCGGAAATCTTGTTTGGTACTCGTCCGGCATTCGCGGCGCGGTCGATACGGATGGCGACTTCTACATCGCCAATTTCGACGGCTTGACTGATGCGGCCTGGGATTTCGGCACCGATTTCGATCCGCCGAATGGCGTGTTCGACTCGGGCTTCGTGTACGGTCAAGGCGGCTCTGGCACGCCGACGGCCAACTACACGGAATCGCTGCTGCCCGCGGCTGAGCGCTTCAACATCAATTTGATGTCGCACATCGACATCACCAACAATCTTCGCCTCTACGGCAACGTGAAGATGGTCCACAGCGAGGCGTCGTTTAACGGCCAGCCGACGTTCGACTATGCCTATGCGCTGAACCTTGCGGACAACCCGTTCATCCCGACGAACATTCGCAACGACGCGCTTCTGAACGGCCTCACCGATGTCTACGTGTCTCAAGACCATTACGCGCTCGGCGTGGGTGGCGAGACCGTTGATCGGGATGTCGTCCGCGGCGTCATTGGCATCGACGGCGAGTTCAACGAGCATGTTCGGTTCGACGTCTCGTACGTCGCCGGTCAGTTGCAAGAAGATATCCTCGTCCGCAATTCGCGCTTCGAGGACCGGTTCGCTGCAGCGATCGACGTCGTCGATCCGGATGGCGCCGGACCGCTTGGTCCGACGTGCCGTGCGACTGTCGATCCGGCAGGATATCTCGCGAGCTACAACCTGAATGACCGCGAGGCGACTTCCGGCCAGCCCAACTATCCGGCGCCGCTTTCGTTCACGCCTGGTCCGGGATCGGGTTGCGTTCCGCTCAATACCCTCGGCCCGGCAAGCAACTCGAGTGCTGCCGCGGTCGATTGGATTATGGCCGACCTCACCGTCGACAGCACGGTTCGCCAACAAGTCCTCACCGCCGCTTTGAGTGGGGATTTCGGATCGTTCCTGGAGCTTCCGGGCGGTTCGATTGGCTGGGCCGGCGGTGTCGAATGGCGTCGCGAAACGTTGGACTCCGTTCCAGATGATTGGTTCCAGCTCGGCGTGACCCAATCGGGCCCGGTGCCCATCACCCGCGGCGGTTACGAAGTGACGGAAGGTTTCGTTGAAGCCAGCTTGCCGCTGCTTCGCGACGCGGCGTTCGCAGACAGCCTCACGCTCGATTGGGCGCACCGCTACGCTGACTATTCGACCTTGGGTGCGGCCAACACATTTAAGTTCGGCCTGAGCTGGGCGCCGATTTCGGACATCACCTTCCGCGCCACCCGCGCCGAAGCCGTGCGTGCGCCAAACATCAACGAGCTGTTCGCGCCGACGTCGACGGACTTCGCCTTCATCGTCGATCCTTGCGACTCGTCAGAGCTGGGCAACGCGCCGAACGTGGCGCTGCGTACAGCCAACTGCAACGTGATCCTCGCGGCAGCGGGCGCAGCGCCTGCTGGCACCTACGTCGATCCGTTCGCCGCGTTCCAAAAGACGGGGCGCTCGGGCGGCAATCCAGATCTCGGACCGGAAACCGCCGAGATTGACACGATCGGCGTGATCTATCGGCCGAGCTGGTTCTCAGGCTTCACGTTCTCGGCGGACTATTACGACATCGTCCTGCAGAACGCGATCAACCTGACCGATCCGCAAGATCTGGCAAATCAGTGCGTGGACGGCCCCACCACCGTCGGCAATCCGTTCTGCGCGGGCATCTCCCGCGTGGTTGGGGGCGCCGGCGCGGGCGGGATCAACAACTACCTTTCGGCCCCGTTCAACGTGGCGGAATACACAACGCGCGGCATCGACTTCACGATCGCCTATTCGTTCGACGCGGCCGACATCGGTCTCGGCGACATGGGCTCGTTTGATCTGCGGGCGGTTGGCAACAACACCCAAGAGCTCACGTTCGTGCCGCTGATTGGCGTCGATACCGACAACGAACTCGGCGAGAGCAGCTCGCGTTCGCCGGAATGGCAGTTGAACTTCGACGTGACCTGGAACCTTGGGCCGTGGACGACCCACTACGGCTACAATTTCAGCACCGACTTGCTGCGCGGCGTTAACGCAAGCGGCCAGGACGAAAACGACGCGTGGTCGACCAACCCGCTGTTTGTCGCCGACGAGTACAAGTATGTGGACGGCATCAGCTCCCACAGCCTGCAGGTCCGCTACGAAGTCAACGATCGCTTGGAAGTCTATGGCGGCGCCAACAACATTGGCTACGATCCTAGCCCGACGGACCTCGTGTACTTCCAGAACGGCCAGTTCCTCTATATCGGCGCGGTTGCCCGGTTTGGAGCCAACTAAGCGTCTGACGTTCGGACAAAAAGAGGAGGCCGGTCTTCGGACCGGCCTCTTTGCTTTGTGGGGTCTACATGCGGTCTTGCAGCGCTGCCGCCCCGAACCGCGCTGCCACGATGCGCCAAAATGGCCCGAATCCCGCCTTTGGCTCCCTTGACGGGGTAGGGCTCCGCCCGTATTTATCCGCGCTCTTTCGGGGGGCTGCCTGCGCCAGAACTGGCCCGGACGCCGCCGATCGTGACCACTTAGCTGGCGCGCCCTTGTGCCGTTCAGGTCGAAACGCCTCCGATTGGAGGCGGCGGCCGGACACAGGCATGGCGCGCTGTTTGACGTTGCGGGGCTTCATGGAGCTTCGCGTTGGAAGGGAAGCACGAGGCGCATGCCGACGATTAATCAGCTGATCCGCAAGCCGCGGTCGCCAAAACCGGTGCGCAACAAGTCGCCGGCTCTGAAGGCGAGCCCGCAACGTCGCGGCGTCTGCACGCGCGTCTACACCACGACCCCGAAGAAGCCGAACTCGGCGCTTCGTAAGGTCGCCAAGGTGCGCCTCACCACCGGCATTGAAGCCGTGTGCTACATCCCCGGCGAAGGCCACAATCTGCAAGAACACTCGGTGGTGCTGATCCGCGGCGGCCGCGTGAAGGATTTGCCGGGCGTCCGCTATCACATCCTGCGCGGCGTCTTGGATACCCAAGGCGTGAAGGACCGCAAGAAGCGCCGTTCGCTCTACGGCGCGAAACGACCGAAGTAAGGAAGAGATCAGATGTCCCGCCGTCACCGCGCCGAGCCGCGCGAAGTTCTGCCCGATCCCGTTTATGGCGATCTCGTCCTGACGAAGTTCATGAACTACGTCATGTACGAAGGTAAGAAGTCCGCAGCCGAGCAGATCGTTTATGGCGCGCTCGAGACGGTGGAAAAGAAAATGAAGCGCCCGTCGATCGAGGCGTTTCACGATGCGCTGGCGAATGTCGCGCCGGCCATCGAAGTGCGCAGCCGCCGCGTCGGCGGCGCCACCTATCAGGTCCCGGTGGAAGTCCGCCCCGAGCGCCGTCAGGCGCTGGCGATCCGCTGGCTCGTGGGCGCCGCGCGCTCGCGTAACGAAAACACGATGGAAGAGCGCCTCGCCGGCGAGCTGATCGACGCATCGAACAACCGCGGCAACGCGGTGAAGAAGCGCGAAGACACGCACCGCATGGCGGAAGCAAACCGCGCCTTCTCCCACTATCGCTGGTAATCGCTGATTGCCGGCATCAGCCGGCCTGAGACCGCCGGCCTGAGGTCGGCGGTCTAAACACGGACAGAATTGTCATGGCTCGACAGTATAAAATCGAAGACTACCGAAACTTCGGCATCATGGCCCACATCGATGCGGGCAAGACCACGACCACCGAGCGGATTTTGTTCTACAGCGGCAAGAGCCACAAGATTGGCGAAGTCCACGATGGCGCGGCCACGATGGACTGGATGGAACAAGAGCAAGAGCGCGGCATCACCATTACGTCGGCGGCGACGACGACGTTCTGGAACGGCAAGCGCCTCAACATCATCGACACACCCGGCCACGTCGACTTCACCATCGAAGTCGAGCGCTCGCTGCGCGTGCTCGACGGCGCCGTCGTCGTGCTCGACGGCAACCAAGGCGTTGAGCCGCAGACCGAAACCGTTTGGCGCCAAGGCGACAAGTACAAGGTTCCGCGCATCATCTTCGCCAACAAGATGGATAAGACCGGCGCCGACTTTTACATGTGCGTCGAGGACATCAAGAAGCGCCTCGGCGCGCGTCCGGTGCCGCTGCAATTGCCGATTGGCATCGAGTCGGGCTTCAAGGGCCTGGTCGATCTCGTCGAGATGAACGCGATCATCTGGAAGGATGAAAGCCTCGGCGCGAAGTTCGACATCATCGAAATTCCGGACGACCTGAAAGAGAAGGCGATCGAGTATCGCGCCAATCTGGTGGAAGCCGCCGTCGAGATGGACGACGACGTCATGGCCGCGTATCTCGATGGTACGGAGCCGGACGTCCCGACGCTGAAGCGCCTGATCCGCCTCGCGGTGCTGAAGGCCGCCTGGTATCCGATGCTGCTGGGCTCGGCGTTCAAGAACAAGGGCGTGCAGCCGCTGCTCGACGCCGTCGTCGATTATCTGCCGAACCCGCTCGATCGCCCGGCGATCAAGGGCGTCGACATGGACGATCCAGAAAAGGAACTGACGCGTCCCTCGAGCGACAGCGAGCCGCTCTCGCTGTTGGCGTTCAAGATCATGGACGATCCGTTCGTCGGCACGATCACGTTCTGCCGCATCTATTCGGGCGTGCTGAATGCGGGCGACGCGTTGCTGAACTCGACGCGTGACAAGAAGGAGCGTGCGGGCCGCATGCTGCTCATGCACGCGAACAACCGCGAAGACATCAAGGAAGCGTTCGCCGGCGATATCGTCGCGCTCGCCGGTTTGAAGGAAGTGCGCACCGGCGACACGCTGTGCGATCCGCAAAAGCCGGTCATCCTCGAGCGCATGATCTTCCCGGAGCCGGTTATCGAAGTTGCGGTTGAGCCGAAGACAAAGGCCGACCAGGAAAAGCTCGGCGTCGCGCTGCAAAAGCTCGCGGCGGAAGATCCGTCTTTCCGCGTGTCGACCGATCAAGAGAGCGGCCAGACCATCCTCAAGGGGATGGGCGAACTGCACCTCGACATCAAGATCGACATTCTGCGTCGCACCTACAAAGTCGAAGCCACCGTGGGCGCGCCGCAAGTCGCTTATCGCGAGAAGCTCGGCAAGGCGACGACGATCACCTACACGCACAAGAAGCAAACCGGCGGTTCAGGCCAGTTCGCTGAAGTGAAGATCGAGTTCGAGCCGGGCGAACCGGGTTCGGGCTTCAAGTTCGAGAACAAGATCGTCGGCGGCAACGTGCCCCGCGAATACGTTCCGGGCGTCGAGAAGGGCCTGAACATGGCCAAGGAAAATGGCCTGCTGGCCGGCTTCCCGGTGATCGACGTGACGGCGCGCTTGATCGACGGCAAATATCATGACGTCGATTCGAACGTCTTGACCTTCCAGATCGCGTCGCAAGCCGCGTTCCGTGAGTTGAAGGAAAAGGGCGATCCGCGTCTGCTCGAACCGATCATGAAGGTCGAAGTCACGAGCCCTGAAGAATATGTCGGCTCCGTGATCGGCGATCTGAACTCGCGTCGTGGCATGATTCAGGGCCAAGACATGCGCGGCAACGCGACGATCATCAACGCGATGGTCCCGCTCGCCAACATGTTCGGCTACGTCAATACGCTGCGCTCGTTCTCTCAGGGCCGCGCGTCGTACGTGATGGAATTCGACCATTACGAAGAAGTGCCGAAGGCGGTCGCGCAGGACGTGCTCACGAAGCTGCGGGCTTGATGAATTCGCCGGCGCCCTCGCCGGCTTGAAAATCCGATGGAGGCCGGCGAGGGCGCCGGCGCTCAAAACACACGAAGCTGGACCCACGATGGCCAAGGAAAAGTTTGAGCGGACGAAGCCGCACTGCAACATCGGCACGATCGGCCACGTTGACCACGGCAAGACGACGCTGACGGCGGCGATCACGATGGTGTTGGCCAAGAAGGGCGGCGCGAAGGCGATGAGCTACGCCGACATCGACGCGGCCCCGGAAGAAAAGGCGCGCGGCATCACCATCAACACCGCGCACGTCGAGTACGAGACGGCTGACCGTCACTATGCGCACGTCGATTGCCCCGGCCACGCCGATTACGTGAAGAACATGATCACGGGCGCCGCGCAGATGGACGGCGCGATCCTGGTTGTGTCGGCCGCCGACGGCCCGATGCCGCAGACCCGCGAACACATCCTGCTCGCCCGCCAGGTCGGCGTGCCGGCGCTGGTCGTGTTCTTGAACAAGGTCGACATGGTCGACGACGCCGAATTGCTCGAGCTGGTTGAGATGGAAGTGCGCGAGCTTCTCTCGGCGTACTCGTTCCCCGGCGACGACATTCCGATCGTCAAGGGCTCGGCGCTCGCCGCCGTTGAAGGCCGCGACGCGCCGATCGGCGAAGACGCGATCATGAACCTCATGACCGCCGTCGACACCTACATCCCGCAACCGGCGCGTCCGCTGGACATGCCGTTCCTGATGCCGGTCGAAGACGTGTTCTCGATCTCGGGCCGCGGCACGGTCGTCACCGGCCGCGTCGAGAAGGGCATCGTCAAGGTGGGCGAGGAAATCGAAATCATCGGCATCCGCCCGACCGTGAAGTCGACGGTCACCGGCGTTGAAATGTTCCGCAAGCTGCTCGATCAGGGCCAAGCCGGCGACAACATCGGCGCGCTGCTGCGCGGCATCGATCGCGAAGGCGTCGAGCGCGGCCAAGTGCTCGCCAAGCCCGGCTCGATCACGCCGCACAAGAAGTTCGAATCCGAGGTGTACATTCTCACCAAGGAAGAAGGCGGCCGTCACACGCCGTTCTTCACGAATTATCGTCCGCAATTCTATTTCCGCACCACCGACGTGACCGGCATCTGCCAGCTGCCGGACGGCGTCGAAATGGTGATGCCGGGCGACAACATCAAAATCACCGTCGAGCTGATCAGCCCGATCGCCATGGACCAGGGCCTGCGCTTCGCCATCCGCGAAGGCGGACGCACCGTCGGCTCGGGTGTTGTGGCGAAGATCCTCGAGTAAAACGAAATCGCGTCAGATCATCGGCCCAAGGCCGGTGAGCGAAAGGCCGCGTCGCGAGACGCGGCCTTTTCGTTTGGAAGAAGAGGCGCAGCTTCGCCGCGCCTCGATCCAGATCGGCTACTAGTTCGGGTTGTTGTCGTTGCAATCGCTGTCGAGCAGGCCGACGTCATTGGGCCCGTCGCAAACGTCGTTGTCATCGACAAAATAGTCGACTGCGGCGGCGCCAGCGACGACGGCGCACCCACCCAACGCCATCGGCGCCGTGAGCCCGACGAGGATGATCAAGGCGGTCTTTGCGGAGTTGATGTTCATGTGCGGAGCCCTTCGGTTACGCAGGTCAACCGAACGCTGGGCGCTTTGTTCCTTCACGCCTAGCGCGGGCCAGGGCCGCCGCTCCGCCCAACAAAAAACGCCCCGGCCGAAGCCGGGGCGTTGAGTTGAGAAAGCAAAGATAGAAGGGTTCGGCTTAGAGGCCGAACAGACGGGACAGGCCGCCGCGCACCGAACGATTGTTCGCGCCCGAGCGATCGCGATCCATCAGGGTCGTGCCGCCGAAGTTCCAGCGCGCGCCAACCGAGAACGAATCCGTGTCGAGATCGCCGCCGCCAACATCGAGGTTCGAGTTGGTGTAGGCGCCGAAGAAGCTGACCGGAACGGTGGCGAGTTGGTATTCCGCGCCAACGCCGAGCGACGTCAGATCGCCGTCCGAACCGCCGCCGGCGTCGACCTGACCGAAGCCGACCGTGCCATCGATGCGGAAATTGTCGGTGACGAAGTAGCGGGCTTCGACGTCGAGGGCGATGGTGTCGAGGTCAGAGCCGAGGCCATCGGACTGGCCGTAGCTGAGGGCCGCGCCGAGCGTGGTGCGGTCCATGAAGTACAGACCTTCGAGCGCGAGGGCCCATTCGTCCGTATCGCCAGCGCCCGCGTCGAGGTTCGTGTAGCCGGCGCCAACGCCGAGTTGCCACGCGCCATTGCGGGTGAAGACGTGACCGTCGAGGCCGTAGCCGTCGAGGTCGCCGCCGCCGTCAGCTTCGAAATTGGCGTAGCGGGCGCCGAGTTGAACGCCGAGCGCGTTGGCGTCGAACGCCACCACGCCGTCAATGCCGACGCCGTCGAAATCCGTGGACGGGCCGCCGAGATCGACGCTGCTGTTGTTGTAGGCCGCGCCGACATAACCCGATTGAGCCGAAGCGACGCCAGGCGCCGCGACGGCCAAGAGGGCCGCTGCGCTGATGAGGAATGAACGCATGTAGTAAATCCACCCTGAGTGAGACCCTTCTGGGTCCGGAGCGCGTGACATGGGGGAGGGCCGTGGCGGCTGCAATTGAGTTTACCTCGCCACTGGCCGCATTGCGGTCGGGCGATGCGCCGGAAACACACATAAAGCCAAGGGTTTACCGCAAATTCGCCGCCCGCGCGAGTAGGCGAGCCGACGCTGCACGCGGCAGGCGAACATGCATCCATTGGCGCCCGGCGCTGCATCCCCTTACACAGAGGCGGCGTGCGGCCGAAAGGGCGTTTCCGAGAATGCGTGTTCAAACCATTGGCTGGGCTATTTTCGCCGGCGCGGTCGCGTGCGCGCTGCCCGGCGCAGCTTTGGCTCAGACTGGATCGGGCAGCGCCCAGCAGGCTCGCCCCGCCCATCCCGCGCCGCCCGCGCACCCGACACGGCCGCCGACGCCGGAGACGCCGCAGACGGCGCCCGCGCCGCGTGTGATGGTGTTGCCGGCGACGCGTGCAAACCCGCAGCGGACCGTGCGCCTTCAAGGCCAGGAGCTGCGGCTCCGCGATCTGGCCGCGACGTTGATCATTCGCCCCGAGAACCGCACCGACATTTCCATTTCCGTGGTCAATCGCGGGCCGTTGCCGGCGCCAGAGGTGCGCAGCGCAGGCCGTCGCGTCACCATCGACGGCAAGCTGCGCCGCCAGATCGAATCTTGCCGCGTCGATGGCGGCGATTTTGACGCCACACTCGCGCGCCACGGGCGCTTGGACAGCGACCGCCTGCCGGTGATCGAAGTGCGCATGCCGCAAAACGTCGTTGTCAACGGCAATGGCGCGCTGCGGATGCATGTCGGCCGCGCCGAAAGCGCCACCATTCGCCTAGAAGGTTGCGGTGAAGCCGACTTGGAAAGCGTTGAACGCAGCGTCGGCATCGCCGTGCACGGCGATATCGGCGTGCGCGCGTACGACGTTGGTGAGGCCAGCGTGCGCGTCGCCGGCGATGGTGATGTGACTTTGGGCGTGGTTCGCGAAGGGCTCGCCGTCTCGATCGCCGGCAATGGCGATCTGACCGCCGCGCGCGTCGATGGCCCCACCAACATCGCCGTGCAGGGCGAAGGCGACGTCACCATCCGCGGCGGCCGCGCCACGGTGCTGAGCGTGGTGATCGCCGGCGCCGGCGATGTGACCCATAATGGCTCGGCTGAGACCTTGGACGCGGTGATTGTCGGCGGCGGCGACGTCCGGGTGCGCCGTGTCGATGGCGAGATCAGCCGCCGCGTTTTCGGCAGCGGCGACGTCGTCGTCGGCCGTGCCCGCCAAACGGACGAAGCGCAGCGGAACTGAGCCGCTAGCCCGGTACCGCTGTCAGCCCTCTTGTCGCTGGGGGGCGGTTCGGGCATAAGGCCGGGCTTCCGGACCCAACCTGCTTTAATGTGGCGCGAATAATCCGGTCGTGGCCGGCGCGCTCCTATATGCTTGGGGCGTAATCGGGCGGAGGAGTTTAGCTCAGCTGGTAGAGCATCGGTCTCCAAAACCGAGGGTCGTGGGTTCGAGTCCCTCAACTCCTGCCATCCCCGGTCGGCTCTTGGGCGGGTCGGACTCTAGAAATTTGAAACGGATACAATGACGGCTCACGACGACGAGATTGAACCACCAAAGCGCCGCGGCGGACCGTTCGCCTTTTTTGGCGAAGTGCGCGCCGAAGGGCGCAAGGTGACGTGGGCCACGCGTCAGGAAGTGACCGTTTCGACCATCATGGTGCTCATCATGGGCATCGCGGCGGCGATCTTCTTCTTTCTCATCGACTCGCTGATGCGTTTGATCATCACTTGGATTCTGCAAATCTAATGACACTCACTGAGGAGAGAGCGGTGACGACCACCCGCTGGTACATCGTTCACGCCTACTCGAACTTCGAGCAGAAGGTCGCCGAGGCGATCCGAGATCAAGCGTCGCGGCAAGGCCTCGAAGCGCAGTTCGAAGATATCCAAGTGCCGACCGAGGAAGTGACCGAGGTCGTGCGCGGCGTGAAAAAGATTCGGCAGAACCGCCACTTCCCAGGCTACGTGCTGGTGAAGATGGAGATGTCGGACGAAGCCTATCACCTCGTGAAAAACACGCCAAAGGTGACAGGCTTTCTCGGCGCGCAGAACAAACCGCAGCCGGTCAGCGACAAGGAAGTGCAGCGCATTCTCGGCCACGTCGCCGAACAGGGCGCGCAGAAGCCGCGCCAGCTGATCCACTACGAAGTGGGCGAGCGCGTGCGTGTGTCGGATGGGCCGTTCCAGAGCTTCGAAGGCACAGTGTCGGAGGTGGACGAAGACTCAGGCCGTCTCAAAGTGGCGGTGATGATCTTCGGCCGTGAAACGCCGGTGGACCTCGAATACGCGCAGGTCGAAAAGCTGCGCTAGAGCCGAAAGGGTGCGAATGGCGCGTACCCTGTTTGCCTGTTTGGTTTTGACGGTCGGCCTCGCGGCGTGCGCGCCGAGCATGGCCGCGCGCACCTACTCATTTGTGATGCAGGACAACATTCGCCGCGCGCCGTTTGAAATGGCGCCGGGCCTGTTTTACGTCGGCGCCTCGGATATCGCCGTGTTCGCGATCGAGACCGCGGACGGCTTGGTGCTCATCGACGGCGGATACGCGGAGACGGCCCCGCAGGTCGTCGCCAATTTGCGCACGTTGGGCTTCGAACCGAGCGACGTGCGGCTGCTGCTGAACACGCACGCTCACTTTGATCACGCTGCCGGCTTGAGGGCGCTGAAGGATGCAACCGGCGCTGAACTCTACGCGAGCCCGCTTGACGCGAGATTGCTGGAGGGCGGCGGAAGCGGCGATTTTTTCTTCGGGGGCGCCTTTACCTATGACGCGGTTGACGTGGATCGCCGCTTGCGCGACGGCGAAGCCATTTCACATGGGGGCGTCAACTTCACTCCGCACTTTACGCCAGGCCATACTCAAGGCTGCACGTCCTGGTCTTTCCCCGTCCAAGTCGATGGCCAAACGAGGCAGGCGCTGGTTATCTGTTCGCTGTCGCGATTGCTCTATCCTCTCGTGGACAACGAACGATACCCTCACATCGCTTCCGATTTTCGCGGTTCATTCGCGACGCTGCGGGGCCTGCGCTGCGACGTTTTCCTCGGTACGCATGGCAATTTCTTTAACCTATCCGGCAAGCGTCGAAGAATGCGCGCTGGCGCGCCAAACCCGTTCGTCGATCCGGCGGGATGCGCGGCTTTTATCGACCGCGCCGGGCGCCGCTTCGAGCGCGCGCTTGCGCGCCAACTTCGTTAGGCGTGCGCGAAAGCTGCGCTGAACTCACGGTCAAGGCTGGCTGATCGCGGCTTTGTTTTCAACGCGTGCAGCGCGTGCTGACTGCGGCGTCATATTCGGCGCTCGCGGGAATCGCGTTGCTTGAGGCTTTACGTGGCGTAACTGGACTTCGCGAACGATGCGAGGGGATACGCCATGATGAAACTGAGCACGGTGATCGCGCTCGCCTTCGCGCTGGCGGCCGGCGAAGCGTATGCGCAAGGCGCCGGTAGCGATGAAATCATCGTCACGGCGACCAAGCGTGGCGAAGCGCGGGCGCAAGATTTGCCACTCGCCATGAACGCATTTGGCGAATCTGAATTGGCGCGCCGCAATGTCGAAGATCTGCAAAGCCTCTCTTACACGTTGCCGAACGTGCAGTTCGAGGACATCGGCACAGCGCGCGGGATTGCCAATTTCGCCGTTCGCGGCGTTGGCGTGAATTCATCGATCGCGTCGGTCGATCCTGCAGTCGGGCTCTTTGTTGATGGCATCTATTACGGCGTGAACGCCGGCGCGATCACCGACGGTTTCGACGTGGAAGCGATTGAAGTGCTGCGCGGTCCGCAGGGTACGCTCTATGGCCGCAATGTGACCGGCGGCGCGGTGCTGGTGCGAACGCTGGCGCCGACGGACGTATTTGAAGCGCGCGCGCGGCTCGCGGCTGAAACCGGTTTGAACGTCATCGCCGAAGCGGCGATCTCGGGGCCGATCGCGCCAAGCCTGTTGAGTGGCCGCCTCGCGGTCCTCCGCAGCGAGGATGATGGCTGGTTCGAGAATGATTTTGACGGCGCGCAGTTCGGCGCAAGCGAAACCAACGCCTGGCGCGGGTCGTTGCGACTGACGCCGAATCCGGACCTCGAGTTTCTTCTGCGATTGGAGCAAGGCTATTCCGATGGCGATGGACCGATCGGCCAGAACCACGCGCTCTTCTCGCGCCACAGTTTCGATTTTTCGATCAACAATCCGGGCTATGCCGGCACGGATTGGGAGCAGGCGACGCTCGAAACGAATTGGAGCGTCGGCTTCGGCGATGGCGTCATTACAAACATCACGGGTTGGCGCTCGGTTGAAGTGCCCTGGGCGGCAGATATCGATTCAACGCCCGCGTTCGTGTTCCACACGCGCGTTCTGAACGAGCAAAGCCAATTCAGCGAAGAATTGCGCTACGCCGGCACGTTCGGCGCGCTCGGTGTGACGGCAGGTTTGTACTATCTCGAACAAGACCTCCTCTACATCGACGAACGCAATTTCTCGCCGGCGTTTCGCCGTACTGGCGGCGGGCAGGGGCATTTCAACACGTGGGCCGCCTTCGCCAACACCGATTGGCAGGCGACGGACACGGTGACCTTGAGTGCGGGTTTGCGATACACGCGCGAAGAGAAAGATTCCAATATCTCGCGCGTGCGCCGGGCAATAGATGATCTCGATGGGCCAGCCGTCAATGTGCCGGGCGAAGGCGTTGCTGGCGGCGACATCGACGCACGCACGCTCAACTTTTCCGATGCGCCGTTTCGGCAAGAATGGGACGATCTGTCACCGCGCGTGGGCGTCCAATGGCGCCCAAGCGCGGACACCAATCTTTACGCCAGCTGGGCGCGTGCGTTTCGTGGCGGTGGCGCGAACTTTCGCACGTCGTCGCTCGGCTTGGCGCCGCGCGCGTACGATCCAGAACAACAATCGACGTTTGAGATCGGCCTGAAGCAGGATTTCGCATCCGGCCGTGGCCGCGTGAACATGGCGTTGTTCCACAACAGCATCGAAAACATGCAGCGCGAAACAAATCTCGCCGATCCGATTTCCGGCGTGCAGCAAGTGGTGCTGAACGCTGGCGACGCCATCATTTACGGCGGTGAGATCGAAGCGCGCTTTGCGGTAACGGAGCGTTTCACCGCATCGGCGCACGCTGGATACGTTCACGGGGCTTACGACACGGTGTCCGCCGACCTTAACGGCGACGGGCTCGTTAATCCCGCCGACCTTGCGCTCGAAATTCCGCGGCTAGCCCCGTGGAGCTATGGCGTTGAGTTTGCTTACGACCATCCGGTCGCGGGTGGCGCGGTCTCGGCGCGTCTGGCTTACAATCATCGCGACCCGGCGTTTTACAACGACACCAATTTCGGCCGCTTGGCGGAGGTTGACGTCATCGACGCAAACCTCAGCTATTCGCCTGAGGGCGCGCGTTGGTCGTTCGCCGTATATGGCGAGAACCTCACGGACGATCCCACCTGGGGCGGCGACACGACATTGCCTTCGACCGCGGCCTTCGGCTTTTCGGGTGGAGCGCGGCCGACGTTCTCGCCGCTCAACAAAGGCCGCGTGATCGGCGCTGAGGTGCGCGTTCGCTACTAGCGCGCTGCGCGGGCGGCGCTACAACGCGGCCATGAGCGGAGCGAAGGTGACGGCGCAAAAGCTGGACTTCGATGAGCTGCGCGCGCGCTTCTTCGAGGCGGCGCCCGGTCTGTTCGCTGGCGCGGCGTTTATTGCCGGCGCCTTCACGCTCATCGCCGTGGCGACCCCAGCGCTGCCGCATGCAAGCGGCCTCGATGCAGTCGAGCGTTTTGTTGAGGAGCTGCCCGAACTCACCGCGAGCATCGGCGGCGTCGTGCTGATGGCGCTGGCCACGGGCTTGGCGCGTCGTGTCGATGCGGCGTGGGCGGCCACGACGACGTTGCTGGGCGCGACCTGCCTCTACGCGCTGTTTCGGCATGGCGACATAGGCGCCGCGTTTGCCGCTGGCGCGTCAGCGGTGTTGCTTGCCCTGTCGCGACGCGCGTTCTACCGGCACTCGCGGCTCGTAGATTTTGCGCCAGATCCACGTGTGGCTCTCGCCATCGCCGCGGCGCTTGGCGTCGCCATGATGGGCGCGTTTCTGTGGGCGGGCGCGCGGCCTGGTTTTGCGGACGCGCCGTGGTGGGCGCTGCTGACGAACGGCCATTTTGGCCGACCCGGACGCGCCGTGGCGGTGGGCGTGGCGGTGTTCGTCGGGCTTGTCGTGCAACGCTATCTGCTCACGCGACGCGTCGGGGCGCCCGCTATCGCCGGCGACAGCGATCTAGCGCGCGCGGAAGCACTAATCGCGGCGACGCCCGATGCATTGCCGGACGCGCAATTGGCGTTCACCGGCGATAAAAGCTTCTTGTTCGCGCCGGGCGCGTTCCTGATGACGGCGAAGAGCGGCGCAAGCCTGATAGCGATGGGCGGGCCGGTCGGCGCGCGCGCGTCTTGGCGCGGCGCGTTGGGCGCACTGCGGGCGGAAGCCGAGCGGCTGTCATTGCGCCCCGTTGTGTATGCCGCGACGCCCGATTTGCTTCCTGATCTGTTGGAGCTTGGCTTTCGTGTGGAGAAGGTGGGCGAGAACGCCATCGTTGATGTGCGCGGCTTTTCGCTCGCCGGGTCGGCTCGGCAAAAATTACGCTCGGCTAGGCGAAAGTTCGTGGAACGCGAAGGCGCGGTGTTTGAAGTGCTTGCGCCGCCGCACGATGCGGCTCTGTGGGGAGAGCTGCGGCAGATATCGGATGTTTGGCTCGCCAATCACGGCGGCAAGGAAAAGTCCTTTTCGCTTGGTGCGTTCGACCCGGCCTATCTTGCGCGCCATCACATAGCCGTGGTGCGTCAAGCCGGCCAGATCGTAGCGTTCGCAAACATCTGGACCAACGCCAGCGGCCAACGTGCGACGCTTGATCTGATGCGCTTTCATCCCGATCGCGTCGCCAATGGCGTGATGGATTTTCTGTTCACGGAGATTATTTTGTGGGCGCAAGCGAGCGGCTTTGAAAGTTTCGATCTCGGCATGGCTCCGTTGGCGGGATTGGCGTCGGATCAATACGCTTCGTTGTTTGCACGCGTGGGGCGGCTCGTCCGCCAGTACGGTGAAAGCTTTTACGGCTTTGAGGGCTTGCGCGCCTTCAAGGACAAGTTCGGCCCGCGCTGGGAGCCGCGCTACATAGCGGCGCCGGGCGCATGGAATTTGCCAATCGTGCTGGCCGAAGCGGCAATGCTCACGAGCGCGGAGCCAAAGCCCGCGCGGCGGCCGCAAGGCGAACTCTAGTCCGGCTGCGCCCGCGCTTCGCATCCGTTGCCGGCATAGCGCGCATCCACACAAGGAAGCGATGGCGCAGGAGGGGCGGATGCTGAAGCGTGCTTTTGGATTGGCGTGCCTGGTTCTATCGGCGTGCGCAACGGCTCCGGAACCTGGCGCGGCGGCGCACTGGCAGGCGCTTACGCGCATGGATGTCGACGCCGCCTACCAGCAATTGCTTGAAGATCATCCCGCGACGTCCCGCACTCTGAACGACACCGAATTCCGGGCGCGCCTCGACGCCGGCCACACGCTCGCGCTGAGGCGCGCCGTGCAGGTGACCAATTTCGACGGCTACGCGGCGACCTTGTCGGGGCTCGCGTGGTCTGTGGGAGACAAGCACGTCTATTCGCGACCGCTGGTGCAGTCGGACGCTGTGCAATGGGCGGGTATCGTCATCGGCCGCCGCGGGGAGCACTATGTGGTCGTCGAGCACGAGGCCGGTAGCGCGCCCTCGCTGGTTGGCGCGCGTCTGCTGTCCTGCGACGGCGTTCTGGTCGACACGTTCGCGCGGGACAAGCTTGGCGGTTTCCGCGCCGTCTGGTCGATCGAGGCGCAGCGCATCCAGACCGCGCCGTTTTTGCTGATTGATGACGGCAATCCGTTCGTGTTGCGTCCGGACGCCTGCGTGTTTGAGCGAAATGGCGAAACGATGGAAACACCGCTCAGTTGGCGACGCATCACGCGCGCCGATCTGCGTCCGCGAGCGCTGCGCGCGGCCAACCGTGGCGCAGCGGGCTATGGTGTCCGCCCCTTCTCTGGCGGATTGTGGATCGCCCTGCAGGGTCTGCAAAGCGATGCGCCGGCGGTTGTGGCCGCGGCGCGGGCGCAGACCGAACAGCTCCGCGCGGCGCCCATCGTTGTACTCGACATGCGCGGCAATAGCGGCGGGTCGAGTTCCTATGGTCGCGAGCTCGCCCGGATTGTTTTCGGCGATGCGCGCGTAGAGGCGATGCTGGAGGCCGATGGCGACGATACGTGCAGTTCGTTATGGCGCGCTTCGCCGCGGAATCTTGCGCGTGCTCGGCAATACATCGAGATCCTAAATCTCGGCCCACAAGCCATGGCGGATTTGCGCCAACAGGCCGAAGAAACCGCCGCGGCACTCGCCGCCGGGCAGGACTTTGAAGGCGATCCGTTCTGTGGCGACGCCGGGGAGCCTTCAACCCCCGCGAGCCCGCCGCCGGCTGACGCGCGAGGGCGTGTTGTGGTGTTGACCGACAATGCCTGCTTCAGTTCTTGCCTGCTCGTCACCGATGATTTCCGTACGCTCGGTGCGCTGCATGTCGGCCAATCGACCGATGCGAACACGCACTATTCGGAGGTGCGCGAGGATCGGCTGCCGTCCGGATTGTCGATGTTCTCGACCTTGCAAGCGATGATGCCGAGTGCGCCGCCGCAGATTGGCCCGTTTGAACCCGCGCTCCGCTATGACGGGGATATGAGCGATTCCACCGCTCTCGAAGCTTGGGTTGCCGAGGTGGCCGCCCGTTAGAACGAGGCCTACCCCTAGGCGAACTGGCGCTGGCGGCGCGGCCGGTGTTAGATCGCCGAAACGGGAGGAGCTTGCGCTATGTCAGACGCCAGCCTTGAAGCATTCCGCGCGGAGGCGCGCGCTTGGCTTGACGAAAACTGCCCGCAATCCATGCGCACGCCATTCGGGAGTGAGGACGAAATCGTATGGGGCGGACGCAACGGCAAGTTCTTCAGCGCTGACGCCAAGCTCTGGCTCGCCCGCATGGCGGAACGTGGCTGGACCGCGCCGATTTGGCCCAAGCAATATGGCGGCGGCGGCCTCAGCAACAGCGAGAACGCGGTGCTGCAAAGCGAGCTGAAGCGCATCAATGCGCGCCCGGCGCTCTATTCGTTCGGCCTGTGGATGCTCGGGCCGGTTTTGCTCGAGTACGCCAACGAAGAGCAGAAGAAGGAGCATCTGCCGAAAATTGCGCGCGGCGAAATTCGCTGGTGCCAAGGCTATTCCGAGCCGGGCGCGGGTTCCGATCTCGCCGGTCTGCAGACCAAGTGCGAGGACAAAGGCGATCACTGGCTCATCAACGGCCAGAAGGTGTGGACGTCTTACGCAAACTACGCCGACTGGTGTTTCTGCCTTGTGCGCACCGACACGAGCGTGAAGCACGAAGGCATTTCGTTTGTGCTGATCGACATGACCACGAAGGGCGTCGAGACGCGGCCGATCAAACTCATCTCCGGCGCTTCGCCGTTCTGCGAGACGTTTTTCACCGACGTGAAGATCCCCAAGGAGAACATGGTCGGACGATTGAATGGCGGTTGGGAGATCGCCAAGCGCTTGCTGCAATATGAACGCACTAACATTTCCGGCTTCGGCTCGGGCGCGCGTGTCGACGTGGTGGATATTGCTCGCGACACAATTGGCCTGGGTGATGACGGCCGCTTGGCGGACGGCGATCTCCGAGCGCGCATCGCCCAGCATAAAATGGCGGAGCGCGCCTACGCTCTGACAACACAGCGTGCGCAAGAGGAAGCCAAAGCCGGACAAAATGTCAGCCACATGGCGTCGATGTTCAAAGTGGCGGGCGCCAGGCTCAACATTGAACGGTGCGAGTTGATGGTGGAGGCGGCGGGCTCGCGCGCCTTCGGTTGGAGCGGCGATGGCTTCGACCGAGACGAACTTGCCGTCACGCGCGGCTGGCTGCGCTCCAAGGGCAATTCGATCGAAGGCGGCACGACCGAGGTGAACCTCAACGTCGTCGCCAAGCGCGTGCTTGGTTTGAGGGACACGCAATGACGTTTACGCTCAACGAAGAACAGACTTTGCTGCGCGACGCGGCGCGTGATTTTTGTCGTGAGCAAGCGCCGGTGGCGCGGCTGCGCAAACTGCGCGACGACAAGAAGAATGGCGTCGATCCGGAGCTGTGGCGCGAGATGGCCACGATGGGGTGGGCCGGTATTCTTGTGCCCGACGAATATGGCGGGGCGGGGCTCGGGTATGTGGGGCTGGGCCTCGTGCTTGAGGCCGCCGGGCGTACCTTGGCGGCCTCGCCTTTGCACTCAACGGCGATGGTTGGCGCCAGCGCCTTGTTGCTGGGCGGCAGTGACGCGCAGAAAGCAGAGTGGCTGCCGAAAATCGCGTCGGGGGAATGCGTGGTTGCGTTCGCTGTCGATGAAGGCGCGCACCACGCGCCGAAACGGAGCCTGCTCAAGATTGCCGGCGGCAAAATAAGCGGTTCAAAAAAGTACGTTGCGGACGGGCACATCGCCGATCTGTTTATCGTCGCCGGCCCCAAAGACTTGTATCTCGTGAGGGCGAATGCGTCCGGCGTGTCGCGCCAAGCATTGATCACTGTCGACAGCCGCGGCGCCGCCGACATGACGTTCGACGATGCGCCGGCCGAGGCGTTGGCGGGCGGCGCGGAACTTGTGGAGCGGGTGCTTGATCGCGCCGCCGCCGGCTTGGCGGCGGAGATGCTTGGGCAGGCCCAAGAGGCGTTTGAGATCACCGGCGAATACTTGAAAACGCGAAAGCAGTTCGGCCAAGTGATCGGCGGATTCCAGGCGCTGCAGCACCGCGCGGCGAAGATGTTTACCGAGATCGAGCTGACGCGGTCGTGCGTCTTGGCTGCTTTGGACGCGTTGGACCGCGGCGCCGGTGACGTCGCCGCGTTGGCGAGCCTGGCCAAGGCGCGCGCCGGCGACACGCTGCATCTTGTGTCGAATGAGTTCGTGCAAATGCATGGCGGCATCGGCATGACCGATGAGCACGACGCTGGGCTCTATCTGAAACGCGCGCGCGTCGCCGAGGCGCTCTATGGCAGCGCGAGCTATCATCGCGATCGCTACGCGCGCTTGCTGGGCTTTTAGGACGCGATCGAATGCGCGCCGACGGTGGCGCGTGCGCCGAAATAGGCGCCGGCGAGCTTCACCAGGTGCGACGCGATGATGATGGGCGCCGCGTCCAACCAACCGCGCACGCCATCGACACTTACAGTAAGTCCAGTCGAAAGCGCGACGAAGCCCAGCCAAAACAAAAAAGCCGACGCCATACGGTGCTCGATCGCTGCGCGGCCAAGCCAGAAGGCGAGTGCGTAGAAGATTGCGGCGCCTGCAACGACGGAGATCACTGGCGCGGCGAAGCGCACGTGGTTGAGGTAATGATCTTCGCCTTGCCCAGGCGCGATGACATTGCTGTAAGTCAGCATGTAAGCGGCGGTGGCGGCGATCAGCAGAATCTGCGCCAGGAACGCGGCTGCCAGAATCCGTAAGAAGGGTGGGCGGGGGCTCGTCATGGGCGCCACCTTAGCGCAACCGCGACCGTGCGCAGGTGAGCGTTGCAGTGAACCTTATGGGTCGAGCAAAAGTCGCTCGCACGCGGCGATCATCGCTTCGTCCTTGTTGTCCACAACGATCGTGCCTTCGGCCATGAGGAAGGCATAGAACAAGAGCGCGCGCCCCTTGGCGTCCTTTGCGGGTACGCCGCGCTGCTCCATGAGGCCAGCGAAATAGGTCAGCCGGGTGCGATCGATCACGCGCACGACGCGTGCGGCGTCCTTATCGCGCCGCGCCCAGAGGCGGATGGCGAGCTCAATCGCGGCGCCGCGCTCGGCGCGGGGCCCCGAATAGGGCAGCGCGAGCAATTCCTTGAGCCAATCCTTCACGGTGGCGTCGGCTCGCTCGATGCGGGGGCGTAGGCGATAGGTGGCGCGACGGCGCCAATCGCGCAGCACCGCCCGGAGCAGTGCGTCGTGGTCCTTGAAGTGCCAGTAAAAACTGCCGCGCGTGACGCCGAGTTTTTTCGCCAATCGATCGACCCGAATGGCGTCAACACCGCCTTCGGCGAGAGCGTCCATGGCCGCCTCGACCCACGCTTCGGCGTCCAGTGTGGTCACATTGGCCGGCGCCGGTTTGGAGCGGGGGCGTCGCGGAGAAGGCTCTGAAGTCATTAGAAACGCACCGTAATTCTCCACCGCGACGACGATGTGACGGCCCAAGGGCGTGGCGCCGGCGCCACCCTTTCGCCGGTCCTGGACGATTCCATACACAAGTGTATGGCGCGAGCCAAACACTTATGTATGTTGGCTCCAACGGCGCCAAAGATGCGTCTAGGGAAGCGGGAGGAGAATTTATGTCTAGTTCACGAGGCGGCGCCAACGCGCCGGGGCGGCGCAATGGCTTGGGTTTCAAGCTGGCGCTTGGGCTTGGCACGGCGATGTGCCTGGCCGCGCCAACGGCGGCATTGGCGCAGGCAACCGATGTGCTGGATGACGAGATCATCGTCACCGCCACGAAGCGTGGCGACGCTATCGCGCAAGATATCCCAATCGCGATCACGGCGTTCAATGACGCGCAATTGCAGGCGTTGAACTTCCAAGATCTGCAGAGCTTGAGCTACACGATCCCGAACGTGCAGATGGAAGACATCGGCACGGCGCCCGGCGTCGCAAACTTCAGCATTCGCGGTATCGGTATTGCGAGTTCGATTCCATCTATCGATCCCACCGTCGGCGTGTTCGTCGATGGCGTGTATCTCGGCATCAACAGCGGGGTCGTCGTCGACAATTTCGACCTCGCAGGCGTTGAAGTGCTCCGTGGCCCGCAAGGCACGCTCTACGGGCGTAACGTCACAGGTGGCGCGGTACTCATCCGCACCAAAGGCCCGACGGACGAACTCGAAGTCAGCGCGCGCGCCGGCGTCGAAACCGGAACGCGCATGTATCAGGACGCGGCGATTTCGGGTCCGATCTTCGGCAGCACTCTAACGGGTCGCGTGGCAGGCTATCACAGCGATGACGATGGATGGTTCCACAACGACTTCAACGGTCAGGAGCAAGGCGCGAACGAACTGACGATCTTGCGGGGATCTTTGCAGTGGAGACCGAGCGACTCGTTCGACATCCTCGTTCGCGGTGAGATGCAGGATGGCGACGGGGATGGCCCTGCAGGTCAGAACCACGCGCTCTTTGCGCGTGATTCCTTCAACTTCGCTATCGACAATCCAGGCTTTGCGACAAGCGAAATTCGTAGCCTCACAGGCGAGATGAACTGGGACGTCGGCTTTGGCGACGGCACCATCACATCCATCATCGGCTGGCGCGAAAACACCGGGCTTTCCGGGTCTGACATCGATGCGACGTCCGGCCACGGTTTCCACGCTCGTGCGGTGAACCTGCAAGAGCAGGTGAGTGGCGAATTGCGTTATGCTGGTACGTTTGGCAGTCTCGATGTCACCACCGGCCTCTACTATTTCGACCAAAGTCTGCTCTACATCGAAGAACGTTCGCTGGCTGGCGGCGCGGTGCTCCGCGTCGGCGGCGGTGATGGTGACTTTGACTCGATGGGCGCGTTCGTTAGCACCGATTGGCACCTGAACGACGCACTGACCTTCAATGCCGGCATTCGCTACAGCGAAGAAAACAAGGAAGCGCGTATTTCGCGTATTCGTTCGGCGACGGATCCGCTCGACGGTGCAAACGTCGTGCCGGGTGAAGGAATTCGCGGCGGCAGTATCGCGACGCGCACTCTTGTCTATTCGGACAGCCCTTTCGATCTCTCCTGGAACGACGTATCGCCGCGGGTCGGCGTCCAATATGAGCCTAGCGACAACACGAACCTCTATGCGTTCTGGGCCAAGGGCTTCCGTTCAGGCGGCGTGAACTTCCGCGTTACCACGTTCGGCAACGCTCTGATCAGCGGCGCACCGACCGCATTCGACGCAGAAGAACAGAGCTCGTTTGAAATCGGCTTGAAGCAGGATCTGTTTGACGGCGTCGCGCGCTTGAACCTCGCGTGGTTTCACAACACGATCGACGACATGCAGCGCGAAACCAACGTTGCTGACCCGGTCGCTGGCGTTCAGCAGGTCATCGTCAACGCGGGTGACGCCATTCTTCAAGGCTTCGACGCGGAATTGCGTTTGCGTCCGGCCAGCTATCTCACGTTCACGGCACAAGTTGGCTACGTCGACGCCTCTTATGACAGCATCAACGCTGATCTGAGTGGCGACGGCCTCGTCAACGGCACCGACTTGGCGTTGAAAATTCCGCGCGTGGCGCCCTGGACCTACGGTTTCAGCGTGATCCACGATCTCGACGTGTTCGATTGGGCGACGTTGTCGAGCCGCGTGAGCTTCAACCACCGTGACTCGAGCTTCTACACCGACAACAATCGCGGCACGCTCGAAGATGCGGATATACTGGATGCGAACTTCACGCTTACGCCTAACGAGGGCCCATGGCAGTTCGCGATCTACGGCAACAATCTCACGAACGAGGTGACGTACGGTAACGATACACAATTGCCGGACGCCGCTTTGTTCGGCGGTGACGGCGCTGGCCCGCGGCCACCGCCAACTTTCTCGCCGCTCAATCGCGGCCAAGTCTTGGGCGCGGAGCTTCGCTTCCGCTTCTAATCCCTCCCAGTGCGAATAACTTTAAGGCGGTTGCGTTCGCGCAACCGCCTTTTCTTATCGCGCGTTGCTGCCCAAGGCGCTGCGCACGCTCGCGGCGAGTTCGCCGCGGCGATAAGGTTTGCGCAGCAAATGCAGGCCCGCGTCGACTTGGCCCTCGTGTACGATCACGTCTTCGGCGTAGCCAGACGTGAACAGGACCGGCAAGTTCGGGCGAAGATTGCGCGCGGCGTCGGCAAGTTGGCGTCCGTTCATTCCGCCGGGCAGCACTACATCGGTGAACAACAAGTCAAAGTCGCTTGCGGCCTGCAGCGCGGCGATTGCCTCGGGGCCATTGACAACGCTGACGACGGTGTAGCCAAGCGTCTCGAGCTCCGCGCTGACTTGCGCGCGCACGAGGTCATTGTCCTCGACTACGAGCACTTTCTCGTCGCCGCCGGGTGCGTCGGCAGGCATCGCCGCCACCGCATTCGCGACTTCGCCATGCGCACGCGGCAGATAAAGGCGCACGATGGCGCCTTGCCCGGGTGCGGAATGTATTTTGACGTGGCCCTTCGATTGGGTAACGAACCCATAGACCATGCTGAGGCCAAGGCCTGAGCCTTTGCCGACCTCCTTGGTCGTGAAGAATGGCTCGAACGCGCGCGCGAGTGTTTGCGCGTCCATGCCCGCCCCGGTGTCGGCTACGCTGATCGTGACGTATTCGCCCGGCGTAGCGCCGTCGGCATCGCCCTTTTGGACGAACGTGTTCGCAAGCGTAATGTCAATGCGCCCGCCCTCTGGCATCGCATCGCGCGCATTGATGCAGAGATTCAGCACTGCATTTTCCAGCTGTGGTGCATCAATTTGCGCTGGCCACAAAAGGTCTGGCGTCGCGATGTCTATTTCCACGTGATCGCCAAGAACGCGGCGCAGCAATTCCCCCATTTGCGCGATCAGCGCTCCAACATCCGTAGGTTTGGGGTCGAGGGGCTGGCGGCGTGAGAATGCGAGCAGGCGACTGGTCAGTTCGGCGCCGCGCTCGGCGGCCATCCTGGTCATCTCGGCGATCGCGCGTAATTGCGGTTCGTGCGCGAGCCTGCCCTCAAGTAGCTCAGCGTTGCCAAGCACCACCGTGAGCAAATTGTTGAAATCGTGCGCAACGCCGCCCGTCAACTGGCCGATCGCATCAAGCCGCTGAGCTTGGCGCAACTGCGCCTCAAGTTCGCGCTGCTTGGTGACATCGACCATGCTGCCAACCATGCGCACCGCTTTGCCGGCTGCGTCGCGAATGATAAATCCGCGGTCGATCACTTGCGCGCACGAGCCGTCAGCGCAGACGAAACGATATTCGTCCTGCCAATCGGCATCGCTGCCGTCGATGGCGGCGTGAATACCGTGCATCACACGCTCGCGATCTTCGGAGTGCAGAGCGTTTGTCCATGACGATGAGCCAGACGGCAGTGTGCCGATGTCGTACCCGAACAATGCACGCATGCCCTCGCTCCACCAGATTTCATCGGTGAGGAGGTTCCAGTCCCACACGACGTCGGCCGTCGCCTGCGTGACAATGCGGAAACGCTCGAGTGCGTCTTTCAGCAATTCGTGCGTGCGATGGCGTTCGCTTGTGTCGTGGAAGTACGCAGCCAGCCCATCGTCGGTGGCAAAGACGTTCACTTCGAGCCAAACGCCAAGCGGAGAATAATCGAGTTCGAACGATGTCGAGCCGCCGCTAGTCATCACTCTCTCGTACGCGGCCTGTGCCACCGTGCCGCGACCCTCCGGGAATTCGTCCCACATATTCTTGCCGACGAGATCCAAGGATGTCCGCTGCAATAATTGCTCGGCGCGGCGGTTCACAAAGGTGAAGCGCCAATCACGGTTCAGCATGATCACCGCGTCCGACATCGAGTTGAGGCTTTCGGTCAGTCGCGTCGCCAGAAGATTGCGCTCGCTCTCCACCTGCTTGACGGGCGTGACGTCCTGAAAGCCGCCTTGCACCTCGACGATCGCGCCGCTCTCGTCGCGGACGGCTTCGCCGATCGTATGCACCCAACGGCGGTTGCCTTTCGCGGTGACGATTTCGATGACTTCATCGATAGGCTCGCCGCGCTCGACGCAATCGAGGAAGGCGGCGCGCACGCGCTCGCGCCATTCGGGCGTGTAAAAGCTGAGGCCGCCTTCGACCGTGGGGTCGTGGCCGTGCTCCACCTCATGGATGTCGCAGACCTCGTCAGACCAGCTCACCTTGAAGTGGGGGACGGAAACGCTCCAGCTGCCCAGACGGACAAGCCGGCCGAGGCGGCGCAGATGGCGGAGCTGGTCCTCGGCGCTCACGGGGGCAGGCCTTTCGCTTCTGGAGCGTAGTCCACAGATCAGCCGGTTCGCCGCCAAAGGCAATTCCGCGCGTTCGGGACCAGTCGACAAGGCGGAATCGTTCCGCTATAGCCCCGCGCTTCCGTGTGGGAGGCCCGCTAGCCAGGCCCAACCACGCACCCCCTCAGGCCTGTCGATCGAGAGATCGCCGGGCGGTAAGCGAGAGGCCTAAAATGGCGAAGAAGGTACTGGGGCAGATTAAGCTCCAAGTGCCGGCCGGGGCGGCGAATCCGTCTCCCCCGATCGGCCCCGCGCTCGGTCAGCGCGGCTTGAACATCATGGAATTCTGCAAGGGCTTTAACGCCCGGACGCAAGACATGACCAAGGGCGACCCGTGCCCGGTCGTGATCACCTATTACCAGGACAAAAGCTTCACCTTCGAGATCAAGACGCCGCCGGCGTCGTTCCTGATCAAGAAGGCGGCGAAGATGGCGACGGCTAAGAAGCCAGGCTCTGGCTCCAAGACGCCGGGCATCAACATTGTCGGCCGCATCACCATGGCGCAGTGCAAGGACATCGCCAAAGCTAAGGGCAAGGACCTGAACGCTGCCGATCTCGACCAAGCGGCGAAGATGATCGCCGGCACCGCCCGCTCGATGGGCGTGGAAGTGGTGGAGTAGGGCCATGACCAAGACCACAAAGCGCATGGCCAAGAGCCACGTCTCGATCGACAGCCGCAAGCTGCACACGCTCGACGAAGCGGTGAAGCTGATCAAAGAACGCGCCACCACCGGCAAGGGCGGTGCGAAGTTCGACGAGACCATCGAAGTCTCGATGAACCTTGGCGTTGACCCGAAATATCCGGACCAGCAGGTCCGCGGCGTCGTCTCGTTGCCGAATGGCACCGGCCGCACCGCGCGCGTCGCTGTGTTCGCGAAGGACAAGAAGGCTGACGAAGCTCGCGCCGCCGGCGCCGACATCGTCGGCGCGGACGATCTGTTCGAAACCATCAATGGCGGCAAGATCGATTTCGATCGCTTGATCGCCACGCCGGACCTGATGGCCCTCGTCGGCCGTCTCGGCAAGGTGTTGGGCCCGCGCGGCCTGATGCCGAACCCAAAGGTTGGCACGGTGACGATGGACGTCACCAAGGCGGTGAAGGACGCCAAAGGCGGCGCGGTTGAATTCCGCGTCGAAAAGGCGGGCATCATCCAAGCCGGCATCGGCAAGGCGAGCTTCTCCGAAGATCAGATCAAGCAAAATGCCAAGGCGTTCATCGATGCCGTGGTGAAGGCCAAGCCGACGGGCGCGAAAGGCACCTTCGTCAAGAAGGTCGCCATGAGCTCCACCATGGGCCCGGGCGTTCGCATCGATCCGTCAAACGCCACCGCGCAAGGCTGATCGGTTCGTTAGATCTGAAATACCAAACGCCCCGGCGAGAAGCCGGGGCGTTTTTCGTTCGCCGCGATGCACATGACGCGACATTTTCGTTCTGCTACCGCTGTTCAACAAGCGATTGGACCTATCGATGGCGGACGTCTTCATTTCCTATCCGCAGCGCGAGCGCGACTTGATGTTGCCGCTCAAGGAAAAGCTGCAACGCCTGGATTTGGATCTCTTCGTCGACATTGACGGCCGGCTGGACAGTTCGCCAAACTTTCCGGATGCGCTGGACGCAGGCGTGCGAGACGCGAAGGCCGTTCTCGCCTGCTGGTCGCCTTGGGCGCTGACGCGCGAATGGGTGAAGAACGAGTGCGCGATCGCCCGCGACCTCAACAAGCTGGTGGCCGTTGAACTTGCCCCGCTGTCTGTGAGCGATGTGCCCGCAGAGTTCTACCGTGTGGAGCGCAAGAGCCTCGTAGGTTTCGATGGCGACGATGCTCACCCTGGGTGGGGCGCAGTTCTCTCGGCGCTCGCGATCAAGTTCAGAATCTGGGCGAGCATGCATGGCGCCGATCCAGATGTCGAACGCGTGCTTGAAAAGGCCGCGCGTCTCGATCGCATGGCGCTGGCAGCGCGCCCCAGTCCTCCTAATGGCGCCGGCGAGGTGCGGATGGGGCCAGTGAGAGAGCGTGGGCGCACATCGCGGCCAGCCTCGATCCGCTGGACTATCACGAGTTCTCGCAGCATTTCCCAGCGACGCCAGAGGTGTTGCTCGCGGCGCGCCACCGCCGCCAATTGGAATCCTGGGCGGGGATCAACAAGCTCGATGTCGATGCGATCGATGCGTTTCTGCGAAGCGCTCCCTTCGCTGCGCTTGAAACACAGGCGCGGGCGCACCGCGCAACCGCTGAAGCAGCGCACGCTGTCGAGAAGGCCGCGCGCGATGAGAGCGAACGGGCAGCGCGTGAGGCGCTGGCGCAGCGTCTAGGTGCGCAGAGCCGCTGGCAGGATCTAATTCCCGGTGCCCTCTACGCGACGCCGGAAATGATTACAGTCGGCTCGGGCGAGCTTTCAGCGAACGGGCGCTCGATGCGGCTGAACTACACCCTCGCAATTGGAGTGCGGCCAGTTCTCGCTCGTGAGTTTAAGGCGTTCGTCGAGGCGAGCGGCTACAACATGAGAGGTGTTGCCTACGCTTGGTCGGATGTTGGCTGGCAGAAACTGGACGATGCTTGGGTGAAGCTTTCACCATCGGCCGATGATCCCGTGCGGTGCGTAAGCTGGGACGATGCCCGCGCCTATCTCAAGTGGCTGAATGCGAAGCTCGGGCTCAACGAAGCCGCCGGCTATCGGCTGCCAAGCGAAACGGAATGGGAGTTTGCACAAGGCAGCGGCGCAATCCCCGCGCGCGACGGGCTTTGGGAATGGTGTGAAGATCTTTGGCACCCTTCGCGCGATCTTGCGCCCGTCGATGGATCGGCCTGGACGTTGGGCGGCTTGGCTGGTGTGCATGTGAACAAAGGCGGTGGACATATCTTTGAACCTGGCGCGGTGCGGCGCGCCGATCGCAACGGCAACGCCGCCAATATGCGATCAAGCGTTATTGGGTTCAGAGTCGCGCGCACGATGGTGACGAACTAACGCCGACGGAGGGCGTCTCTGTGGACCTCACCAACTTGTCCGATCGCGATCGGCTCATCCTCGGTTTGCGCTTTCGCCTGAAGCATATTCGGTTGGCCGTGGCCGAGGTCGAAGCCGGGCGGGCGCCGGACGGGTTCGACTTTACGCCAATGGACGCGCCCGAGGACATGCTGGCCGTGCTTCAAAGGCTGGAGGCCGATGTGCAGCGGATGTTGCGCAACAACGGCGCCGATGATTCCGGTTCGCTCAACTAGTCAAAAGCCACTATCGCCAAACTGTATCCGCGCGCAGAGTGGGCTGATGGGTGCTCAAAGCAAGCGGCGCGGTTCGATGTTCGTGGCGCTCGCGATAGCCGCCGTGATTGGGCTGGTGCTCGCGACTCAGCAATCGATCGCCGCCGCTATCGGCGGCTGGCTCGCCGGCGTCTGGATCGGCACGATGGACGTCGTGCTGCGCCTGTTCGGCGCGGTCCTTCCTGGCTAATGCGGGCGACGCGCCAAGAGCGCGCGGTACACCGAAACATTGAACGCAGCGCCAGTGATGCCGGTGTGTTCGATGGCGACGCGGGTTTCGTCGGTGATGCCGAGGTCGCGCGAAAGTTCGGTGGCGTTGAGCGCTGTCAGCCCTTGGCCCCACGCCATCGAGGGAATGTCGAGGATGTGATAGAAATAGAGGTCGTTCCAGCTCACGCCATGCTGCGCAAACAAGGCGCGCGTGAAGCTTAGATCGAAGCCTGCGTTGAACGCCGTGAAGATTACGCGCTTCTCGCCGCGCATGCGGTGGTGAAATTCAACGATCTGCCGCACGGCTTCGGCTTCGCCCACCGCGCCATGCGCACGCCAATAATCCACGTCGAACCCGTTCACGCGCCGCGCGCCCTCGTCGATGCGTTCGGGATGGTCCGGCATGATGCGTACATACAGCCGACCAAGCTCCGCGCCTGCGAGGTCGGTGTAGATCAGGCCGATATCGATCATCTCGTGACGCGCCGGATCGAGGCCGGTTGTCTCCACATCGACATGCGCCATCACCCATTGATCCGGCGCTGCGTCCGGCCAAGGTGCTTGCGCATGTGCCAAAGGCGCGAAAGCGAGAGCGAGTACGGCGAATAGAATCTGGCGCATGGTGGCGAATAGCACACCGTGCACCGCTGGCGTGGGCGTTGCAGCACGTCGCCTGCAATGTACCTGCGCCTTGAACCAAACCGGTTGAAGCGCTCGGAATTGATCGCCTTCATGGCGATGCTCACCGGGTTCTGTATCGCTTTGGCGATCTATTCGCCCAACACGCGATTGCGCGGGCAGGAAATCACCCAACCGGCATGGGACAGCATCGGCGCGCGTCCGGCGTTCGAGCGCATTGGCGAAACCGGGTTCGTTGAGCGTTTCCGGGCTTTGGACGAAGGGGTTTGGCGTGTCGCCGATGGCTGGTCCAACGGCGCGTGGACCTCGACCGAGTGGCGGCGCAGCCAAGCAATACTCACCGCCGAGGGCCTGACGTTGACGCTCGCGCCTTCGCCTGAGGGCGCCGACAAACCCTACATGGCCGGCGAGATCGCCACGCATGAGGCTTATGTCGGCGGCTATTTCGAAACGCGCATGCGCGTGCCGCGCGGGGAAGGGCTGGTCACCGGCTTCTTCACGTTCACGCGCCCAGATGGCCGCGGTACTTGGGAAGAGCTCGACGTCGAAATTCTCGGGCGCGACACCCGCCGCGCCGAGTTGACCTACCACCTTAACGGCCGCGCACGCCGCGAGATCGTGCAGCTGCCGTTTGACGCCGCCGACGGGTTCCACACCTACGCCATCGAATGGCGCGAGGATGCGATCCGCTGGTACATTGATAATGAACTGGCGCACGAAGTGATTGGCCGCGTACCCGGCCGCTTCGACAGGCCGCAACAGATGTTCGTCCACCTATGGACGAGCGACGCGCTCTGGGGCTGGGTCGGCTCGATCCACGATGAGGAAGCGCCTTGGGTGCTTACGGTCGATTGCGTTGCGCGGTCGGAAACCTACGAGGGCCGGGCGCTCTGCGGGGATTGAGCCAGTAACCCACGGCGCCGAACTGCGCGCGGTGTCATTCGCCACAAAAATGCCCAAATCAGCCACTTGCGGCAGCGCAACAAAGGGTGCATATCCCCGCGTTCGGCGGGTGTTAACCCGTCCGAACCCTGTCCGAGACTGCAGGCGCCCACGCATAGTCGGCCGCAAGGCCCCTTTGCGCGGGCTTAATTCATTGGAAATTGGCCGGTTTTCCGGCTCGTTTCAAGTGCCGGCAATAGACAGAAGCGACCGTTTTTCGAGTTCAGGCTGCCACAGCCTGGGCCGTTTGGCGAGCCTCTGGGACAGGTCCGCGCTTGGGCGCGCCGTTCCGTGGGCTTTTTCCGCGGCCGGTTCGTCCCAGCGCCTCAGGTGCTGGATGGTCCGGCGCCTGATGAGAGGAGACCGTAATGGATCGTGCTCAGAAGGCCGAAGCGGTGGAGGAGCTGAAAGGCGTCTTCGCCGGCGCCGGGGTGGTGGTTATTGGCCACTATGCTGGTCTTTCCGTTGCGGAGATGACGGTTCTGCGTTCCCGGCTTCGCCAAGCCGGCGCGGGACTAAAGGTGGTGAAGAACCGCCTCGTGAAGCGCGCCATTGATGGCACGCAGAACGAAGGTGGCGCTCACTTGTTCACTGGCCCCACGGCCATTGCCTATTCCCAAGATCCGATCGCGGCCACCAAGGTCGCCGTCGCGTTTTCAAAGGAAAAGGAGCGGTTCGTCGTTCTCGGCGCGCTGTTTAACGGCCAGGTGCTCGACACGAATGCAGTCAACGCTTTGGCGACGCTGCCCTCGCTTGACGAGCTCCGTGGCAAGATCGTGGGTTTGATCCAGGCGCCGGCGACGAAGATCGCAGGCGTGCTCGCCGCCCCAGGTGGCCAGCTCGCGCGCGTCATCAACGCGTACGCGACCAAGGACGCCGCCTAACCCGTCATTTTCGTAATAAAATCAAAATCAAATCCAAGGAAGCCAAACAATGTCGAAGCTCGATAAAATCGTCGAAGACCTTTCGTCCTTGACCGTCCTCGAAGCCGCTGAGCTGTCGAAGATGCTTGAAGAGAAGTGGGGCGTTTCCGCTGCCGCGCCGGTCGCTGTCGCCGCCGCTGCCGCTGCCCCCGCCGCCGCTGCTGAAGAGAAGACCGAGTTCACGGTTCAGCTCACCAGCGCCGGCGACAAGAAGATCGAAGTGATCAAGGAAGTGCGCGCGATCACGGGCCTGGGCCTCAAGGAAGCCAAGGACCTCGTCGAAGGCGCGCCGAAGCCTGTGAAGGAGGGCGTGAACAAGGCCGATGCCGAGAAGTTCAAGGCTCAACTTGAAAAGGCCGGCGCGAAGGTCGATCTGAAGTAATTCACGCACAAACGCGAGTCGGCGGGAGCGTCTTGAGGACGTTCCCGCCCATTCGCCACTAGAGCGCGCCCTCGCGACGTCAAGTCTGGAGGGGGCGCCGGGTCCGCGCCCGCCCGCGCGGTTCCGAAGGGGTCGGGTTGCGGCGCGAACCGCAAGTCGAGGGCGGAAAGAGATGGCGGCTCATGTGCCGCGCTGGCGGGTCTTATGGCCGGAGATCCGCTTTCAGCGCAGCGCGCATCGGGAAGAACAGATGGCTCTGTCGTTCACTGGTAAGAAGCGTATTCGTAAGTCCTTCGGCAAGATCGCCGAAGCGGGCGCCATGCCCAATCTGATCGAGGTGCAAAAGAGCTCCTACGATCAATTCCTGCAGAAGGAAGAGCGTTCCTACGAACGCATTGATGAAGGTCTGCAGGCGGTTTTCAAGTCCGTGTTCCCAATTCGCGATTTTTCCGATCGCGCCGTGCTCGAGTATGTCTCGTACGAGTTCGAGGAACCGAAGTTCGACGTGGAAGAATGCCAGCAGCGCGACATGACCTACGCCGCGCCGCTGAAGGTGAAATTGCGCCTGATCGTCTTTGAGACGGACGAAGAAACCGGCGCGAAGTCCGTGAAGGACATCAAAGAACAAGACGTCTATCTCGGCGACATCCCGCTGATGACGGACAAAGGCACGTTCGTCGTGAACGGCACCGAGCGCGTGATCGTGTCTCAGATGCACCGTTCGCCGGGCGTGTTCTTCGACCACGACAAGGGCAAGACGCATGCTTCGGGCAAGCTCTTGTTCGCCGCCCGCGTCATCCCGTATCGCGGCTCCTGGCTCGACTTCGAGTTCGACGCCAAGGACATCATGTTCGTGCGCATCGACCGCAAGCGGAAGCTGCCGGCGACGACGTTGCTCTACGCGCTTGGTCTCTCCAGCGAGCAGATCCTGGCGACGTTCTACGAAAGCTCGATCTACAAGCGCACGCGCGAAGGTTGGACGACGAAGTACCGTGCCGAACGCTGGCGCGGTGTGAAGCCGAACTATGACCTGGTCGACGCCAAGACCGGCAAGGTCGTGGCCGAAGCTGGCAAGAAGATTTCAGCGCGCATCGCCAACAAGCTGGTGGAAGACGGCGTCGTTGATATCCGCGTGCCGAGCGAAGATCTTTACGAGCGCTACATCGCCGAAGACGTGGTCAACCCGGAAACCGGCGAGATTTACGTCGAAGCCGGCGAAGCATTGGCGGAAAGCGTGATCGCGGGCCTGATCGAAGCTGGCATTGAAGAACTGCCGATCCTCGACATCGACCCGGCCACCAACGGCCCCTACATCCGCAACACGCTGACCCTCGACAAGAACGAGACGCGTGAGCAGGCTTTGTTCGACATCTACCGCGTCATGCGTCCAGGCGAACCGCCGACGTTGGATACGGCGGAAGTGCTATTCAACGGCCTCTTCTCGGACGGCGAGCGCTATGATCTTTCCGCGGTTGGCCGCGTGAAGATGAACATGCGCCTCGGCCTCGATACCGACGATTCCATCCGCATCCTGCGCATGGAAGACGTGATCGAAGTCCTGCGTACGCTCACCGAGCTGCGTGATGGCCGCGGTGAAATCGACGACATCGACAATCTCGGCAACCGCCGTGTGCGTTCGGTCGGCGAGCTGATGGAAAATCAGTATCGCGTCGGCTTGCTGCGCATGGAGCGCGCGATCAAGGAACGGATGAGCTCGGTCGATATCGAGACCGTGATGCCGCACGACCTGATCAACGCGAAGCCGGCCGCGGCTGCTGTGCGTGAATTCTTCGGCTCATCGCAGCTGTCGCAATTCATGGACCAAACCAACCCGCTGTCGGAGATCACCCACAAGCGGCGCCTCTCGGCGCTTGGCCCGGGTGGTCTGACGCGTGAGCGAGCGGGCTTCGAAGTCCGCGACGTGCACCCGACGCACTATGGCCGTATCTGCCCGATCGAAACGCCGGAAGGCCCGAACATCGGTCTGATCAACTCGCTGGCAACGCATGCGCGCGTCAACAAGTACGGCTTCATCGAAAGCCCGTATCGCAAGGTGTTGAACGGACGGCCGCAAGAGGAGGTCGTCTATCTCTCCGCCATGGAAGAGGCTAAGCACAAGATCGCGCAGGCCAACGCCGTCATTGACGCGAAGGGCATGCTGGTCGACGATTTCGTGCAAGCGCGCGAAAGCGGCGACGCGATGCTGATCCCGCGCGAAGAAATCGACCTCATGGACGTGTCGCCGAAGCAGGTTGTCTCGGTCGCTGCGGCGCTGATCCCGTTCCTGGAGAACGACGACGCCAACCGCGCGCTCATGGGCTCGAACATGCAACGTCAAGCGGTGCCTCTGCTGCGCGCAGACGCGCCGATCGTCGGCACGGGCATGGAAGGCACGGTCGCGCGCGACTCTGGCGCGGCCATCACCGCCCGCCGCGCCGGCATCGTCGAGCAAGTGGACAGCCAACGTATCGTCGTGCGCGCGACTGAAGAGCGCGACCCGACGAAGCCGGGCGTCGACATCTTCCGTCTGCTCAAATTCCAACGTTCGAACCAGAACACCTGCATCACGCAGCGTCCCATCGTGAAGGTTGGCGATTTGGTCCGCGAAGGCGACATCATCGCCGACGGCCCATCGACCGAGCTTGGCGAACTGGCGCTCGGCCGCAACGTGCTCGTCGCGTTCATGCCGTGGAATGGCTACAACTTCGAGGACTCGATCCTGATCAGCGAACGCATCGTCAAAGACGACGTGTTCACCTCGATCCACATCGAAGAATTCGAAGTCGCCGCCCGCGACACGAAGCTTGGGCCGGAAGAAATCACCCGCGACATCCCGAACGTCGGCGAGGAAGCGCTGCGCAACCTCGACGAAGCCGGCATCGTGGCGATCGGCGCAGAACTTGAGCCGGGCGATATTCTCGTCGGCAAGGTGACGCCGAAGGGCGAAAGCCCGATGACGCCGGAAGAAAAACTTCTGCGCGCCATCTTCGGTGAAAAGGCCTCGGACGTCCGCGATACGTCGCTGCGTTTGCCGCCGGGTGTGAATGGCACCGTCGTCGAAGTGCGCGTGTTCAACCGCCACGGCGTCGAGAAGGATCAGCGCGCGATGCAAATCGAGCGCGAGGAAATCGAGAGCCTAGCGAAGGACCGCGACGACGAACTCGCGATTCTGGAGCGCAACATCTTCGGCCGCCTCGATCAGATCCTGCTCGGCAAGACGGCGGTGACGGGTCCCAAGGGCTTTAAGAAGGGCGAGATCACGCGCGACGCGCTCGATCAGCACTCCAAGGGCCAATGGTGGCAGTTCGGCATCGAAGACGAAGCCGGCATGACCGAGATCGAAGCGCTGAAGAAGCAATATGACGACGCCAAGAAGCGTCTCGATGCGCGCTTCGCCGACAAGGTTGACAAGCTCCAGCGTGGCGACGAACTGCCGCCGGGCGTGATGAAGGTCGTCAAAGTGTTCGTCGCGGTGAAGCGCAAGCTGCAGCCGGGCGACAAGATGGCCGGCCGCCACGGCAACAAGGGCGTGATCTCCAAGATCGTGCCGGTGGAAGACATGCCGTTCCTCGATGACGGCACTCATGTCGACATCGTGCTCAATCCGCTGGGCGTGCCCTCGCGCATGAACGTCGGCCAAATTCTTGAGACGCACTTGGGCTGGGCCTGCGCCAATATCGGCAAGCAGATCCGCGCCACGCTCGACGCGTTCGAGCGCGACGGTGACCGCAAGCCGCTCGATAAGAAGCTGCGCGAGGTCTATGGCGCGGATCAAGAGCTGCCAAAGTCTGACGCCGAGCTGCGTGAGCTTGCGCACAACATCGAAAAGGGCGTGCCGGTGGCGACGCCCGTGTTCGATGGCGCCAAGGATAGCGATATCCGCGATCTCTTGCGCGCCGCGGGCATGTCCGAGACGGGGCAGGTGCAATTGCGCGACGGTCTGACCGGCGAGCAATTCAAGCGCCAAGTCACGGTCGGCTACATCTACATGCTGAAGCTCCACCACTTGGTGGACGACAAGATCCACGCACGCTCGATCGGCCCGTACTCGCTGGTCACCCAACAACCGTTGGGCGGAAAGGCGCAGTTCGGCGGCCAACGCTTCGGCGAAATGGAAGTGTGGGCGCTCGAAGCCTACGGCGCAGCGTACACGCTTCAGGAAATGCTGACGGTGAAGTCCGACGACGTCGCCGGCCGCACGAAGGTCTACGAGGCCATCACGCGCGGTCACGACACATTCGAAGCGGGCATCCCGGAAAGCTTCAACGTGCTTGTGAAGGAAATGCGTTCGCTGGGCCTGAACGTCGAACTCGTCGACGGCGGCAAAGTGAAGGCGGCCGAATAAAGCGAACCCGGGCGCGCCGTCGGCGCGTCCGGGCCGCTAGTGAAAGTTTGCCCCTGGGTGTTGAGCGCGCAGCCCGCGCCCGCACCGACGGAAGGTGAGAAGCATGAACGCCATGAACCAAGACCTGATCAACGCAACCTTCAACGCCAACCAACCCCCGGCGCCGGTGTTCGATCAGATCAAAATCTCGATCGCCAGCCCCGAGCAGATCAAGTCGTGGAGCTTCGGCGAGATCAAGAAGCCGGAGACGATCAACTATCGTACGTTCAAGCCTGAACGCGACGGTCTGTTCTGCGCGCGTATCTTTGGCCCGATCAAAGATTACGAGTGCTTGTGCGGCAAGTACAAGCGGATGAAGTACAAGGACATCATTTGCGAAAAGTGCGGTGTGCAAGTGACGCTGCAGCGCGTGCGCCGTGAGCGCATGGGCCACATCGAACTGGCCGCGCCGGTTGCGCACATCTGGTTCCTGAAGTCGCTGCCAAGCCGCATCGGCCTCATGCTCGATATGCCGTTGAAGGACATCGAGCGCGTGCTCTATTTCGAGCAATACATCGTGCTCGAGCCGGGCATCACGACGCTGGAAGCCCAGCAACTGCTGACCGAAGAAGACTATATCCGCGCGCAAGAAGAGTTCGGCGAAGACAGCTTCACCGCCATGATCGGCGCCGAAGCGATCCGCGAATTGCTGATGGCGCTCGACCTCGAGAAGGAAGCCGAGCAGCTCCGCAAGGAAATCGCGGAATCGACGTCGGAGCTGAAGCCGAAGAAGCTGGCGAAGCGTTTGAAGCTGGTCGAGGCGTTCATCCGTTCGGGCAATAAGCCGGAATGGATGATCCTGACGATGGTGCCGGTGATCCCGCCGGAATTGCGTCCGCTGGTGCCGCTCGATGGCGGCCGTTTCGCCACGTCGGATTTGAACGATCTCTATCGCCGCGTCATCAACCGCAACAACCGCTTGAAGCGGCTGATGGAGCTCCGCGCGCCGGACATCATCATTCGCAACGAAAAGCGGATGTTGCAGGAAGCTGTCGACGCGCTGTTCGACAACGGCCGCCGCGGTCGTGTCATCACCGGCGCCAACAAGCGCCCGCTGAAGTCGCTCGCCGACATGCTGAAGGGCAAGCAAGGCCGCTTCCGTCAGAATTTGCTCGGCAAGCGCGTCGATTATTCGGGCCGTTCGGTCATCGTCGTCGGTCCCGATCTGAAGCTGCACCAGTGCGGCTTGCCGAAGAAGATGGCGCTCGAGCTGTTCAAGCCGTTTATTTACGCGCGCCTCGATGTGAAAGGCCTTTCCGGCACCGTGAAGCAATCACGGCGCATGGTTGAAAAGGAGCGTCCGGAAGTTTGGGACGTGCTCGAAGAAGTCATTCGCGAGCACCCGGTTCTTCTGAACCGCGCACCGACGCTTCACCGCTTGGGCATCCAGGCGTTTGAGCCGAAGCTGATCGAAGGCAAAGCGATCCAGCTGCATCCGCTTGTCTGCGCAGCCTTCAACGCCGACTTCGACGGCGACCAGATGGCGGTGCACGTTCCGCTTGCGCTTGAAGCGCAATTGGAAGCGCGCGTGCTGATGATGAGCACGAACAACATCCTTTCGCCCGCGAACGGCAAGGCGATCATCGTGCCGTCGCAGGATATCGTGCTCGGCCTCTACTATCTGTCGCTGATGAAGGAAGGCGAGCCGGGCGAAGGCAAGCTGTTCAGCTCGATCGGTGAAATCGAGAGCGCGCTTGAGGCGGGTGTTGTTACGTTGCACGCCAAGATCAAAGCGCTCTTCCACACCGTGGACGAGAACAACAAGCCGATTCGCAAGACGATCGAGACGACGCCGGGCCGCATGAAACTGGGCGAGCTGCTGCCGCGTCACCCGAAGATCAGCCACACGCTCTTGGATCAGACGCTGACCAAGAAGGAAGTCGGTAACCTGATCGACCAAGTCTATCGTTTCTGCGGCCAGAAGGCGACGGTGATCTTTGCCGATCGCATCATGCAGCTTGGCTTCCGCGAAGCGGCCAAGGCGGGCATTTCGTTCGGCATGGCCGACATGGTCGTGCCCAAGGCGAAGGAAGCGCTCGTCGAAGACACGCGCAAGCGCGCGTCGGAATACGAGAAGCAATACGCCGACGGCCTGATCACCAAGGGCGAGAAGTACAACAAGGTCGTCGATGCTTGGTCGAAGTGCACCGATAAGGTCGCCGACGCGATGATGGAAGAGGCGTCCAAGCCGGCCAAGTTGAAGGACGGGCGGACGGGCGAACTCAACTCCGTGTTCATGATGGCGCACTCGGGCGCGCGTGGTTCGAAGAACCAGATGAAGCAGCTCGCCGGTATGCGCGGCCTGATGGCCAAGCCGTCGGGCGAAATCATCGAGACGCCGATCATCTCGAACTTCAAGGAAGGCCTCTCGGTTCTCGAATACTTCAACTCGACCCACGGCGCTCGTAAGGGCCTTGCGGACACCGCGTTGAAGACCGCGAACTCCGGCTATCTCACGCGCCGTCTGGTCGACGTCGCGCAGGATTGCATCATCACCGAGGAAGATTGCGGCACCCAAGACGGCATCATGATGAACGCCGTTATTGACGGCGCCGACATCATCGTCTCGCTAGGCACACGCATCCTCGGCCGTACTGCGGCGGTGGACATCACCGATCCGGGCACTGGCGAAGTGATCGTGCCGGCTGGCTCTTACCTCGACGAAGATCTCGTCGTGGCGGTGGAGAAGGCCGCGGTGCAGAACGTGAAAGTGCGTTCGGTGCTCACCTGCGAAACCCGTACCGGGGTGTGCGGCGCCTGCTATGGCCGCGATCTGGCGCGCGGCACACGCGTGAACATCGGCGAAGCGGTTGGCGTTATCGCGGCGCAATCGATCGGCGAGCCGGGCACGCAGCTGACGATGCGTACGTTCCACATCGGCGGCGCGGCGCAGGTCGCCGAGCAATCGGTGATGGAATCGGCGCACGACGGCGAAATTCGCCTGATCAACCGCAACACGGTGAAGAACGCCCAGGGCGATCTCATCGCTATGAGCCGCAGCATGCAGATCGTTGTGGTCGATACGGACGGCAAAGAGCGTCAAAGCTTCAAGCTGCCGTTCGGCTCGCGTCTGCGCGTTGACGAAAAGTCAAAAGTGAAGCGCGGCGATCGCATCGCCGAGTGGGATCCCTACGCGACGCCGATCCTCACGGAAGTGGGCGGCAAGGTGAAGTTCGAGGACGTCGTGGAAGGCGTCTCGTCGCGCGACGAGTTCGACGAAGCCACGGGCATTTCATCGAAGGTCATCATCGACTGGCGCTCCACCGCCAAGGGTCCGGACTTGCGTCCGGCCATGGTGGTGCTCAACGCGAAGGGCCAACCGCAGAAGCTCACCAACGGAGCGGAAGCGCGTTACCTGTTGCCTGTCGGCGCCATTCTCTCGGTGGCCGATGGCGACGATGCAACGCCGGGTCAGGATCTCGCGCGCATGCCGACAGGCGGCGCGAAGACCCGCGACATCACCGGCGGTCTGCCGCGCGTGGCGGAATTGTTCGAAGCGCGCCGACCGAAGGATCACGCGATCATCGCCGAGCAGGATGGCCGTGTTGAGTTCGGCAAGGACTACAAGAACAAGCGCCGCTTGCGCGTCGTGCCGGAAGGCGAGGATGTCGAAGCGATCGAGTACATGATCCCGAAAGGCAAACACCTTTCGGTGCAGGAAGGCGATTTCGTGAAGCAGGGCGAATACCTGCTTGATGGCAATCCCGCCCCGCAGGACATTCTCTCGATCCTCGGCGTCGAAGCGCTCGCCGCATACCTCGTGGAAGAGATCCAGAAGGTCTATCGTCTGCAAGGCGTGCCGATTAACGACAAGCACATCGAGGTGATCGTCCGCCAGATGCTGCAAAAGGTTGAAGTGATGGACGCTGGCGACACCGAATTCCTGAAAGGGGAAGCGGTGGAAGCGCTCGATCTCGAAGACGAGAACAAGCGCGTGAAGGAGCTTGGTCTGAAGGGCGCCACGGCGCAGCCGATGCTGCTCGGCATCACCAAGGCCAGCCTGCAAACGCGCAGCTTCATCTCGGCCGCGTCGTTCCAAGAAACCACGCGCGTGCTGACGGAAGCGGCCTCCTACGGCAAGAGCGATACGCTCGAAGGCCTGAAGGAGAACGTCATCGTTGGCCGGCTCATTCCGGCGGGCACCGGCGGTCAACTCCGCCGCTACCAGAAGCTCGCCGTCGAACGCGACGCGAAGCTGGCGGTGGAGCGTGCGGAAGACGCAGCCCGCCTCGGTCAGACCGAAGCAGCCGAATAAGAAGACGAAGTTTAGGGGAAACGCCTATGCGAACGGCCCGGGAGCGATCCCGGGCCGTTTTGCGTTCACCCGCCCGGGACGGGACCGATCGGCGGCGCTTGCTGATCTGGCGGCGGTCGATCCGCGTTGGCGCCGAATTGATACGTGAGCGCAAGACGTAGCCGCGCGCCGGCGCTGCTGGTCTCACTGCTTTCGAAATAGTCGGCGGTGGCGATTTCTTGGCTCTGATCCTGTGTGCTGAAAACATCCTGCACCGTCATCACCCCGAAAAACCGTGGCGATAGCCGGCGTCGCCAAGTGATGTTGGCGACCACAAATTCATCTAAGTCGCTTTGCAGCGTGTAGCGCGGCCCTTGGAAGCGCAGCTCAAACTGGAGTTGGTCGGCGCCAACAGCATTTTGGTCGCGATCACGATAGTCGAGCTGAGCTACGCCGTCGTATTCCGTTTCGCTGCGGCGTGACAACACTCCCGCGTTTAGGGCGTCGAACTCCCGTACGAGTGCGTTTGCAGTGAGCGAATAGCGCCAACCTTCGACCAACGGCCCACGCAGCATTGCCTGAAGTCCGCGCTGCTCGCTGGTTCCAGCATTGACGGGGGTTGTAAGGATCACACCGGCTGGCGTGACCGTCGTGAATGGAGAGACGACATCTTCGCTGATGCGGTCGTAGAACGTCAGGCTGACGCTGGCGCCGGCGTGCTGATAGCTGAAATTAGCTTCATAGGCGTCTGTTGTCGTCGGTTGGAGATTGGCGTTTCCCGACAGCGCACGGTTGACATCAGTGAACCGCAGAGACGGGTCGAGCTGATTGAACATCGGCCGCTGAACGCGGCCGGTGTAGCTTAGGTCGAGGTTGATGCGGTCGGTTAGTGCGCGTCTTATGTGCACCGAGGGAAAGGTTCGAGGATCATCGGTGTCACTCTCCAACCCAGCGGATTCAACTTCTCGCCGATAGTTTTCAATCCGTACGCCAGGCTGCAATGTCCAATCGCCGAGGCCGAACTGGAGTGTGCCGTAACCGGCCAGCGTCTGTTGCCGTCCGTCTAGCGAAGAGATGAAGTCCGGCAGTGTCGGCGCGCCTGCAAGCGTGGTCCGCGCGTTCTCGAGTTCTTGCACCGACCAATCGAGCGACGCGCCGAGCGTCAGGAGCGAGTCGCCTGGCAGGCGGCGCTCGTAATCGAGTTTGGAATTGGTGATGATGAGATCGACAGTATTGAGCGCTTGGAATGCGCTGAGCGCGCCGCCAGCCGGGGTTTGGGCGAAGCGCTGGTCGAACTCCACGCCGTGACTTTGCACCATGCCGGAGGCCTTCAGCGTTTCACCTGCTTCGCCGTTCTGCTGATACTCGAAATTCACCTGGCGATTGTAGAAATGGGTGCTGTTATCGGTGGTCTGCGTCGATGTTGGCGCGCCGTTGCTCGTGGTGTCGGTTGTCCTGAGAAGATCGTTGTTCACGTCCACCAAATCGAGGGACACGCTCATCCGTCGATCTTCGCTTGGCCGATATCCCAGCTGCAGACGCCCAAGCGAAAAGCCTCGAAATCCCAGCGTTTGATCGCCTTGCTCGACGGTGGTGACGGGGCCAGCGAAGATGTTGCGTGTTCGTCGGAAGTCTTGCTCTTGCTCTCCCTCAAAAATTCCGAGTTGACCGCCAACCGACCACGGCCCACCGGACCAACTCGGCGAAAAGCCGAGGAAGTATCCGCCGGCGGAGTCGCCAGCCACCTGCGTGGACCCGCTGAAGCCGCCATTGAAACGCTGGCGCGTGATGATGTTGATGATGCCGCCCGAAGCTTGTGCGGAGTACTGCGCGGACGGGTTGGTGATCACCTCGATTCGTTCAACATCGCCGCCCGTGAAGCCGCGCAAAACCTGCTCGATATTTGTGTTCGGAACGGGCTGGCCGTTGATCTGAATGGTGACGTTCGCTGCGCCGAGTAGCGTGATGTTACCAGATGGAGCAACGCTGACCGAAGGTACCCGCCCCAGCACATCGAACATATTGGTGGTTTGCGCGGCCGGGTCTTCTCGCAACGTGTAGGTACGCCGATCGATGCGCACTTGGTCAGTTTGCGGCGCTAGCACGACGATCGAATCATCCGCATCGTCCCCGTTGGCCTGCGCGCGTGTTTGTGGGGGCGGCGTCTGCGATGGAGGCGGACCATGATGTTGTGCGTTCGCAACGCCCGTTGCGGCGACAAACGCGGACGCGGAGAGAAAAAGGCGTTTCACTGGTTGATCCTTGCAAAGCAACGCGCGGATTTCCGCGGTGTTCATGCAGGAGATCAACACTGTTGCGACCGGAGACTGAAAGCCGCGACGGTCAGCCGAATGTGTGCCGCTTCATTTCAGTGCGTGTCACTTGTTTGCAAACACATATCGACGTGATGCAAACATCGCGCCTAACGGCGTCAGTCGAAGATATCAAATAGATCGAAACCGCGGCGGCGCCGCCGTCCATGCTGATCGTATTGTCCGCCTTCGCCATATTCGCCACGCTCGCCGTACTCGCCGCGTTCGCCATAACCTTGCTGCGGGCGCTGCTGGTGTTGGGGCTGTTGGTATTGCTGCTGCGGTTGAGGATGTGCGCGGCGGTAGGCGTCCGGGTCCTGGTAGAATTGGTCTCGGTCACGCGTGAACGCGGCATGCTGGTCTTTCGCGCCGGCGATGATCTTTTCGAGCTCGCCGCGATCCAGCCAGACCCCCCGGCAGCTCGGGCACATGTCGAAGGCGACGTCGGCCCGTTTCACTTCCTGCATCGATCCATTGCAGTTCGGGCACATCAACAGCGGCATAGCGTCCTCCAAGGTGTTTTGCCGCATATAGGCAAGCCAGACGGTTCCAGCTAGCGACGCATTGTCCTAGAAGGGCCCAATCGGAAATCGGACGGGCGAAATAAAATGACTCAGACGTCACAGGCGCTGTCGCGGGTAAAGCCATCCGCCACGTTGGCGATCAGCGCCAAGGCGCGGGCGCTGAAGGCGGCCGGCCGTGACTGCATCGCGCTGAGCGCGGGGGAGCCGGATTTCGATACGCCAGACAATATCAAGCAAGCGGCCATCCGGGCGATCGAGGCGGGCAAGACCAAATACACCGACGTTGACGGCATCCCGGAGTTGAAGGACGCCATCGTCGCCAAGTTCAAGCGCGAGAACGGGCTCGACTACAAGCGAAGCCAGGTCAACGTTTCGCCCGGCGGCAAGCCGGTGATCTTCAACGCCTTCATGGCGACGCTTAATCCCGGCGATGAAGTGGTGATCCCGGCGCCATATTGGGTGAGCTATCCCGATATGGTGCTCCTGTGCGGAGGCACGCCCGTATTCGTCGATGTTAAAATCGAGGACGGCTTCAAAGTGCGCCCTGAGGCGTTGGCCAAGGCCATCACCCCGCACACGCGCTGGGTGCTGCTCAACTCGCCATCCAACCCGTCCGGCGCGGCTTACTCGCGAGCGGAGCTGAAGGCGTTGGCCGACGTGCTGCTCGCGTTTCCGCACGTGATGGTGCTGACCGACGATATGTACGAGCATCTCGTCTACGGTGATTTCGAGTTCACGACGATCGCCCAGGTCGAGCCGCGTTTGTACGAGCGCACACTGACGATGAACGGCGTGTCGAAAGCGTATTCGATGACAGGTTGGCGCATCGGCTACGCCGCCGGGCCTGAATGGCTGATCAAGGGCATGGCGAACGTTGAGGGTCAGATCACGTCTAATCCGTGCTCCATCTCACAATGGGCGTCAGTGGAAGCGCTGAACGGCCCGCAGGATTTTATCCCGAAGAACCGCGCGCTGTTTCAAGAGCGCCGCGATCTTGTGGTGTCGATGCTGAACCAGGCGACCGGCATCAAATGCCCGACGCCTGAAGGGGCGTTCTACGTCTATCCGTCGTGCGAAGGATTGATCGGCAAAACGACGCCCGCAGGCAAGGCGATCAAAACCGACGAAGATTTCGCGACTGAATTGCTGGACGCTGAAGCCGTGGCCATTGTTCATGGTGCGGCGTTCGGCCTGAGCCCATGCTTCCGCATCTCGTACGCGACATCCAACGCGTTGCTCGAAGAAGCGTGCGCCAGAATCCAGCGCTTCTGCGGCAGTCTGCGCTAATTTTCCAGCGCGAACGTCAAGCCAGCACGCTCGTGCAAGCGCGTGAGCAGGGGCGAACCCATAGCGGCGCTTGCAGTCCAAATGCCACCGGCGGTTTGCGTGCGCGGCGTGTCCTTCAGACACAGTGCTGCTTCGCTGATGATCTTCGACGTTGAGCCATAGCCTGGGTCGCGATCGCCCTTGACGACGGCGCGCAGGGCGCGGCCGTCCGGCGCATCGCCAACGAACAACACCTCATACAAGCCTGTCTCGCGCTCGTGCTTGTTCGGCCCTTGGCCAGGTTTCGGCAACGCAAAGCGCCGCAACAAGCTTCGCGTGAACGGAATGCCCAGCAACGTCATCTGTGTTCGCGACTGGCGCATCGCCGCGATCGCGCGCCGCTCGCCTTCGGGGCCATCGCCTGTCGCTTGCATCTCATCGTAGGTGAAATCACGGCCATAGGGGTAGCCAAGCAATGCGTTGGTGCGGTGCACGTTCTTGGTGTTGATCGCTGCCATAACGAACGGCGCCGACCATGTGGGAATGTCTGCGTCGTGCTGCACGGCTTGGCCGTGCGGCTGGCGGGTCTTCGGCGGATCGGCAACGAGCGCATAGGGATTGCGCATCGACGCCGGCACGCTTGGATCACGCTCCCCGGCTTCAAGCGTCGCCAGCATTGACGCCATCGTGCCGCCCGAGAACGTGCCCTTCATCTTGCGTACGCGTCCGCGAACGCGCGGCAAGGGCGCCCCGAAACGTTTTTGGGCTTCTTGCTGAAGGAAGAACACGCCGCCATCGAACGGAATCGAGTCAAAGCCGCAGGAGAACACGATGCGCGCCCCGCTTTGTTTGGCCGCCGCCTCGTACTTCTGGATCATCGCCGCCATCCAGGCGGGTTCCCCGCAGAGGTCCACGTAATCCGTGCCGGTGCGCGCGCAAGCTGCGACCAGTGCTTCACCGTAAAGCTGGTAGGGGCCAACGGTGGTGAGCACGACCTTCGCGCGCTTGGCCATGGCATCGATGGACGCCGCATCGTTGGCGTTCGCGGTCACGAGCGGCAGGCTGGCCGGTGCGCCCAATTCGGCACGGATCGTTTCGAGCTTGGCCGCATCACGCCCGGCCATTGCCCATTTGACGTCGCCGCCGGCGCCGTAACGAGAGAGCAAATATTCGGCGACGAGGCGCCCCGTGAAGCCGGTTGCGCCATAGACGATGACGTCAAACTCGCGATCGCTCATGTGTGTCTCCCTGCGCGCTTATAGCACGGCACGCGCGACGTGGGATTGATCGCATTGCGATTTGCGGGGCGCGCCCAACGCATTACGTTGCGCTACCCATGCCGCCCCTCGCTATCGCCGCCGCGTTTACGTCCGCTTTGATCCACGCAAGCTGGAACGCGGCGTTGAAGACGAGTGGCGGGCGGACGCCGGATCGCATCACCGACGCGTTTTTGATCGCAGTCGGCGGGCTGTTGATCGGTGCGGCGGTGGCGTTGATTGTCGGCGCGCCGCCAGCGGCCGCGCTGCCTTACCTTGCGGCATCGGTGGCGATCCATCTCGTCTACTGGATCGCGCTGTTCAAGAGCTACGACCTCGGGGATCTGAGCCACATCTACACACTTTCGCGCGGCTCGGCGCCGTTGCTTGTCGCGATCGGTGCGGCGCTCACGGTGCATGAAATTCCATCGCCGGTTAAGGCCGCGGGTGTTGGACTGGTCTCCATTGGTATCCTGCTGGTCGGCGTTAGTCCGCGCGCGCCTCTGCGCGCGACGATGTGGGCGCTGATCGTTGGTCTCTGCATCGCGTCTTACTCGTTGGTCGATGCTCTCGGCGCGCGCGTAGCCAACAATGCGGTGCTCTATGTCGGGTGGACGACAGGCCTCATGTCGATCCCGATGATCGCGTTTTCATTCTATCGTCGCGGCGCGCACGCGTTGATGCAAAGCGCCCGCGTCGCGCCGTGGCGCGGCATCTTCATCGGCGTCATCAGTTTCGCCGGCTATGGCCTGGTGCTGTGGGCGCAGACGATAGCGCCGATCGCCCAGGTCACGGCATTGCGCGAAACATCGGTGGTGTGGGGCGCGCTGATCGCGTTTTTTCTGCTGGGTGAGCGCCTTGGCGCGCGCCGATGGGCGGGCGCCATCGTCGTGGCGCTCGGGGCGGGGCTGATCGCTTTCGGCTAGGCCTGCCAGCTCTGCGCTTGTTCGATGAGAAATTGCCGGAACGCGGCGATGCGCTTTGAGCGCTTCAGGTCGCTCGGATAAATGAAATAAACCTCGAACGTCGGCCCCGGCAAATCGGGCAGCACCTTCACCAGATGAGGCCGGTCGCGCGCCATATAGTCGGGCACGCTGGCGATGCCGAAGCCGCTCTCGACCGCGAGCAACATTCCGTAGACGTTGTTGATCTCCAGCAGCGGCGGCCGCGGCTTGGCGTCCTCGCGGCCGGCGCGTTGCGCCCAATCGAGTTCGCGCATCGGCGTGGGCACGCCTTGCTGATAGGCGATGATGCGGTGGTTATCGAGATCGTCCACGTGCTTGGGTGAGCCGTGGCGCTGCAGATACGCGTCCGACGCATAGAGGCTCACGCTGACGTCGAACAATTTGCGCTGAATCAGATCGGCATGCGTCGCCGCCCAAAGCCGGATGGCGCACTCCGCTTCAAGCTTCAGCAAATCGTACTCGCGATCATCGAGCAGCATCTGCACGCGCGTTTCGGGGTAAGTGTCGGCGAAGTGCACCAGACGCGGCGCAAGCCACGTCGAGCCGAACGCGACAGGCGCGGTGACCTTCAGGTCGCCAATCACCTTTTCGCGCGCATCCTTCAACGTTGATTCCGCGATCACCGCGGCGCCGGCCATTTCACGGGTGAACTCGCGGAGCGCCATGCCCGGCCCGGTGAGCAGCAGCCCACGCGCGTGGCGCTGGAAGAGGGGCACGCCCATGCCGTTCTCAAGCGCCGCGATTTGACGGCTGACCGAACTCTGGCTGACGCCGAGCTTTTCAGCGGCCGCCGTTAGGCTGCCGGTCTCGGCCGCGTAGTGAAAGGTTTTGAGTTTGTCCCAGTCCACGCAGCGTCCGCCCCGGAGGCGCCCGCGCGGCAGCCTCTTTCGTTGCAATATTGCATAGCTCCCGGCCTCGGTCCATGCTTTGCCGGAGGGAGGTTGCGATGCGCCATTGGTTCGGGCTGGTTCTCGGTTTGGCGTTGGCGTCGTGTGCGACAGCGCCGCCCCCCTCGCGCGACGTTGAAGTGCGCTGGGATCAGTGGGGCGTGCCCCATGTCCGCGCCGCTGACGACGTTGGCGCGGCGTACGGCCTTGGCTGGGCGCAAGCGCGGGCGCGGCCGAACCTTGTGCTGAAGCTGATGGGGCAAGCGCGCGGACGGGGCGGCGAATACTGGGGCGAGGCGTATCGCGCGACTGATGAGCTTTTGTGGCGCCTGGGCGTGCCGCAAAGCTTGCCAGCCCTCTACGCCGCACAGGCGCCAGCGCAACAACGCCAACTCGATGCGTTTGCGGCCGGCATCAACGCCTACGCCGCGGCGCATCCGGAATTGATCGACGACGAGATGGAGCGCGCGCTGCCAGTCACGGCGCTTGACGTGCTCGGGCACATCGAGCGTGCAATCCACATCACGTTCGTGATGGGCGGCGAACTCGGCCGTGTCGATGGCGTACTCGCTACGGAGCACGAAGGCGTGCCGGGCTCCAACGCCTGGGCCGTGGCGCCGTCACGCGCCGCAGGCGGGCACGCGATGTTGCTCGCCAACCCCCACCTGCGCTGGGACGATTTGTATTTGTTCTTCGAGGCGCACATGCGCGCCGATGATCTCGACGTCTATGGCGTCGCTCTGATCGGTCAGCCGTTCCTTATCCTCGGCTTCAACGACAGCGCCGGCTGGACGCATACCGTCAACACCTATGACGGCGTCGATACATTTAGGTTCGCAAAATCCGGTGCTGGTTATGTGGTCGACGGCGCGGTGCGGCCGTTCGAGACCGAAACGGCGATGCTGCATGTCCGCAACGCCGAGGGCGGCGACGAACTGCGGCCGCTGGATATCCGCCGCACCATAGCGGGGCCGGTGCTGCGGGAAACACCGACGCACGTTTACGCCGTGCGTGTTGCCGGACTGGGCGATCCTGCGCGGGCGCGCATCACCGAGCAATATTGGCGCATGGCGCGCGCGCGAAATGCCGACGCGTTTGAGGCGGCAATGGCGATGCAGCAGCAGCCAATGTTGAACACCGTGTACGCCGATCGCGCGGGCGATGTGTTCTACCTCTTCAACGCGCTGGCGCCGCGCCGCTCCAGTGGAGACGCCGCCGCGTGGGCAGGGATCACGGAAGGCGGGGCGGCGAACGTCTGGACCGATTATCTGCCTTACGAGCAGCTTCCGCACTATCGCAATCCGCCGTCCGGCTTCATCCAGAACGCCAACGAGCCGCCGTGGACGTCAACTGTGCCGGCTGTACTCAACCCACGCGACTATGCAGGCGATCTCGTGCCGCCGCGGCTGCCGCCGCGGCCGCATTCGTCGCTGTCGCTGCTCAGCGGCGATGACAGCATCAGCTTCGATGAGTTCACGAGCTACACGCTCTCGTCGCGCCTGATGAGTGCGGACTATGTTTTGGACGACCTGCTGGCCGGCGCGGCGGCGTCGCGTGATCGCGCCGTCCGCGAGGCGGGCGATGTGTTGCGGGCGTGGGATCGCCAGACGCGCGCGGCAAGCCGAGGCGCGGTGCTCTATCAGGAATGGGCGTTTCAGTTTGGGCTGGACGATGCGGATTATCGCACTCCCTGGAGCTTCAACGCACCGCTGACCGGGCCGAGTGGCTTGAACGATGTGCCAAACGCGGTCGCGGCGTTGAAGCGCGCCGCGGATGTGGTGCGCCAACGCTACGGGCGGCTCGACGTGGCATGGGGCGAGGCCGAGCGCATGCGCTATCGCGGCGCGGATTTGCCGTCCGATCTTGGCCCAGGCCCACTCGGTGCATTCCACGTCGGTTGGTGGACGCGCGACCCAACCGGCGTGGACCGCTTCACGGGCGGCACCACCTATGTCGCCGCGATTGAGTTCGCCGAGCGAGTGCGCGCGCGAGGGATTTTGGCGTACGGCAATTTCGAAGGCGCGACCCCGCCCGGCGTCGTGGACCAGCTACCCATGCTTTCGCGCAACGAATTCCGGGCGATGAATTTCCATGCCGCCGACGTTGAGGCGGCGACAGTCGAGCGCGAATTGCTGACGATGCGCTGACCGGAGGAGCACCTGCGGCATCGGGCCTTGCCGTCTCAATAATTCCATGATACTGGAAATATGGAATGAATGTTGTGCAGACTGTCGAAGCGTTGAGCGCGCTCGCAAATGAGCATCGCCTCGGGGTGTTCCGCTTGCTCGTGCAAGCCGGGCCTGAGGGAATGTCGGCGGGTGAGATCGCCGATGCGCTGGAATTGCCGGCGTCCTCGCTGTCGTTTCACCTGGCGCACCTCAACCGGGCAGGGTTGATCGCGCAGCGCCGCGAAAGCCGTTCGCTGATCTACTCCGCTGACTTCGCGGCCATGAGCGCGTTGATCGGCTTTCTCACCGAAAATTGCTGTGGCGGCAAAAATTGCGCGCCAGCGGCGCAACCCAAGAAAAGGAAGGCGTCATGAAACGTTTGCATGTGCATGTCGGCGTCAACGACCTTGGCCAATCGGTTCAGTTCTATTCGACCCTGTTCGCTGCCGACCCGACCGTACGCAAGAGCGACTACGCGAAATGGATGTTGGACGATCCGCGCGTGAACTTCGCCATCTCAGCGCGTCCCGATGCTGGCGGCGTACGCCACCTGGGCATTCAAGTGGAGAATGACGAGGAGCTGAGAGAGGTTTTCGCAAGGCTGCAACGCGCCGACGGCCCGACCCTGGAAGAGGGGAAGACGACGTGCTGCTACGCCCAGTCTGAGAAGACATGGATCAATGATCCGCAAGGCGTGACGTGGGAAACATTCCTCACCACCGGCGAAGCCACCGAATATGGCGGCGGCGCCGAGGGCGCTGCACCTGAATCGCATGCGGCGACGAGGCCGCCGCCCTGCTGTGCGCCGAAGGCGCTGGAGAGCGTCGCATGAACGCGCCTTTATCACACCGTCCATACAATGTGCTGTTTCTGTGCACCGGCAATTCGGCGCGCTCGATCATGGCGGAAGCCATTCTGCAGCGCGCCGGCGTGGGTAAGTTCAACGCATACTCGGCGGGTTCTTTTCCGAAAGGCGCGGTGCATCCTAACGCACTGCGTCTGCTGCAACGGTTCAACTTCAAGACCGAAGCGTTCCGCTCGAAGAGTTGGGACGAGTTCGCCGCCCCTGGCGCTCCGGACCTCGATTTCGTGTTCACCGTTTGCGACAACGCGGCGGGCGAGGTCTGCCCGATTTGGCCGGGCCAGCCAATGACAGCGCATTGGGGCGTGCCCGATCCCGCCGCCGCCACGGGCTCGGAAGCGGAGATTGCCGCGGCGTTCGCGGACGCCTACGGGCGCTTGAGCAACCGCATAACGCTGTTCGTGAGTTTGCCGTTCGAAGGGCTTGATCGCCTGACGTTGAAGAAGCGCCTCGACGATATCGGCCGCACCAAGGAAATGCCCGCACGTGACGTCTGACGATTGGCGCGCGGCCAGCGCCGAATTCGTGGGCTCGCTGTTCCTCGCCGGAGTCGTGATCGGCTCCGGGATCATGGGCGGGCGGCTCGCCGATGGAAACGAAGGCGTCGCGTTGCTGGCGAACACGCTGGCGACGGCGGCGGCGCTCTACGTGCTGATCGTGGCGCTCGCGCCAATCTCGAGCGCGCACTTCAATCCGGCGGTTACGTTGGTGGCGGCGCTACGCCGTGAGATCGCCGCGCGGCGCGCGCTCCTTTTTGCCTTGGCGCAGATCGCCGGCTGTATCGCCGGCGCCATGTTGGCGCATGCGATGTTTGACTTACCACTGGTGCAGACCGCCTCGACCGAGCGAGCGGGCGCCGCGCAGTTGCTTTCCGAAGGTGTGGCGACGTTCGCGTTGATGTCCTGCATCATTCTGGTTTCGCGCGTGAACGCGCTCGCTGTTCCCACCGCCGTCGCGCTGACGATCGCCGCCGGTTATTGGTGGACGAGTTCGACCTCGTTCGCCAATCCCGCGATCACGATTGCGCGCGCGATGAGTGACACCTTCGCCGGCGTGCGACCGCAAGATGCTCCAGGGTTCATCGTCGCGCAGCTGGTCGGCGCGGTGCTGGCTATTCTGGTGTGCGGCCGGCGCTAAGCCGCCGCTTCCGCGCTCGCGCCGTGCTCCAGGGCGGCGAGATACTTCTCGCTTTCGAGTGCTGCCATGCAGCCGAAGCCGGCGGCGGTGACGGCTTGGCGGAAGGTTTCGTCGGCGACGTCGCCGGCGGCGTAGACGCCGGGCACGTTGGTTTCGGTCGAGCCTGGCTTCACGATGATGTAGCCGCTGTCCTTCATCGCGACGTGGCCCCGGAACACTTCCGTCGAAGGCTGGTGGCCGATGGCGACAAACACGCCGTCGAGTTTGCGTTCAGTTTTCGCGCCGGTCTGCACGTTCTTAATCACCATGCCGGTGACGCCGCGCGGCTCGTCGCCGCCCACAACTTCTTCAAGCGTGTGGTCCCAGATCACTTCGATCTTGGGGTTCGCGAACAGGCGCTGCTGCAGCACTTTCTCCGCGCGGAAATGATCACGACGGTGCACAAGCGTCACCTTCGACGCGAAGTGCGCGAGGTGGAGCGCTTCTTCGACGGCCGTGTTGCCGCCACCGATCACAGCGACTTCGCGGCCCCGGAAGAAAAAGCCATCGCACGTCGCGCACGCGGATACGCCGAAGCCTTGGAAATGCTTCTCGCCGGGAACGCCCAACCACTTGGCTTGCGCGCCGGTGGCGATGATCACCGCGTCGGCGGTGTAGATCACGCCGCTGTCGCCCGTGAGCGCAAGCGGACGCTTGGCGAAATCGACGCTGACGATGGTGTCGTGCACGAACTCGGCGCCGACATGCTCGGCCTGCGCGCGCATCTGCTCCATCAGCCAAGGGCCTTGGATGGTTTCGGCAAAGCCCGGGTAGTTTTCGACGTCGGTGGTGATCGTCATTTGCCCGCCCGGCTGGAGGCCGGCGAACACCAAGGGCTTGCGCAGCGCGCGCGCCGAATAGATCGCCGCTGTCAGCCCGGCGGGGCCGGAGCCGATGATGATGAGGGGCGCGTGGCGGGTGGTTTTGTCAGACATCACAGAGCTTTCTGCGGAGATTCGTCGTCAGCTAATATGGGTCGAGCGGTCGTGAATTGCACCTGGGCGCGGGGCGCCTATGCTGTCGCGCATGGCAAGCAAGCCGCTGATTTTATTGGTCGAGGACGATCCCGAGTTTGGCGCCCAAATGGCCGAACGGGTGGACGAGCTGGGCTATGGCGTAATGGGGCCCGCGGTGACGCTGGAGGACGCCGAAGCCCTGGTGGCCCAGCGCGCGCCGGACGCGGCTTTGCTCGACGGCGTACTGGCCGGGCGCTCAAGCGCACCTTTTGCCGAAGCCTTGGCCGCGCGGGGCGTGCCGTTTGCGTTTGTCACTGGCGATGATCGCATCGCTGGGTTGGCGAAGGCGTTGAAGCACGTTCCGCTGCTGACGAAGCCGGTCAGCGAGAAGGTGCTCGCTGAAACCTTGGCGCATTTGGTGGCTCACTGAATCTCAAGGGACCGCTGGCTTTCAGCCGTCCTCAGCGCTTACTTCTGGGCCTGCCGCGCGGCCCAGGCCGTCAGCACGGCCGCGGCAACGCGATCTGTCTCAAGCAGAGGCGGATAGGCCCACGTTTCAAGCTTTGAGCTGAACGGGCGCGCGCAGCCGCGTCGCTGCAAGCTTTGGTGAAAGCGTTCGAGTTTGCCTGCGTCGCCGTCGACGGCGAGGATATGCACCGGCTTACCCGTCGCCGCAGCTTCGGTGGCCATGTTGACGCTATCGGCGGTGACGAAGACGTGGTCCGCCGCGCCGAGCAACGCGAAATACGGGTTCAGGCCTTCGCCCTCGTAAAACACCGCGCAGTGCGGCGCGAGCCATGTGCGCAATTGCATACGCGCGGCGTCGTTGGTGCGGCGCGAGAGCGTCGCCATCAATGTACCGCCAGTTTCGCGTTGCGCATGAACAAGCGCGTCGGCAATTTCACGGGCGCGCCTTGCGGAAATATCCTGGCGCTTGGATTTGCCGCCGATCAGTACCGCTAGGCGCGGCGTGGCGAAATCTTCCAGCGGCGTGGGATAATCAAGTGCGGCTTGATCGATCCGCTCCGGCGTCACGCGATGGCAGGCGCCGACGATGGGGATGACGTTCGCACCTTCGAGTTCGTCGTGGATCGGCGGCGCGACGACATCGAATTCACGCGGATTCACGCGCGGATCCTGCAATTGCACGACGAACGTGCGCCCGCGTGACCAGCGCCGCACCCCCATCGAGAGCGGAATCGAGGCGCGGCCGCAGCCGATCCAAATATCCGGCCACGGCGGCTCGATGGAGTCCGAGCCTAAGGTGAGCGCATTGCGCGGCGCGGGCGTGAACCCCGCAGGCAGCCAGCTCCAAGGCGTGCGCAATTGCACGCGGCGGAGCGCGATCTCCGCCGGCGTCCTGCGCGCAATGGCCTCCGCGAGCCCAAGCGCCTGATTTTCGATGCCGGCGCGGCCGTCGGAGACGGCCCACACCTTCAGCGGGTGCGCGGGCTGGAAGCCAGCGCTCCTCAGATGAACTTCACCTTGGCGATCTCATACGATTTGGGGCCGCCCGGGGTCATCACTTCGACCACGTCGCCTTCTTCCTTGCCAATCATGGCGCGCGCGATCGGGGAGGTGATGGAGATCTTGCCGCCCTTCACGTCGCTCTCATCCTCGCCGACGATTTTGTACTTCGACTTGTCGCCGGAATCCTCGTCGACGAGGTTCACCGTCGCGCCGAACTTCACTTGTTTGCCGCTGAGTTTGGACACGTCGATGATCTGAGCGCGCGCGATCTTGTCCTCAAGCTCGGCCAAGCGGCCCTCGATGAAGCTCTGGCGCTCTTTGGCGGCGTGGTACTCGGCGTTCTCGGAGAGATCGCCGTGGGCGCGCGCTTCAGCGATGGCAGAGATCACCGTGGGGCGCTCTACGGTCTTCAAACGCTTCAATTCTGCGTCGAGGGCTTGGTAGCCCTCGGCGGTCATCGGTATTTTTTCCATGTCAGAGGTGGTCTTTCGTCCGTCTCTCAATATGGGAGGTTGAACCCTCCCCGGAGGGAGCGTCAAGCATACGCCTGAAGGGGGCGAACGCCTAGGGGGGCCCCGGTTTTGAGCGTTCGGATGGCCTGGATGGCCGCCTTCGCTCCGGAGATCGTGGTGTAATAGGGCACATTTTGCACCAATGTGGTGCGTCGAATGGAATAACTATCCCTATAAGATTGCGCGCCCTCGGTTGTGTTGAACACCAGGTGCACGTCGCCATTCTTCATCGCGTCGACGATATGGGGCCGACCCTCGGCCACCTTGTTCACCCGCTCGACGCTCAGGCCTTGGCTTTGGAGGTAATCGGCGGTGCCGCCAGTGCACAGCACCCGAAAGCCAAGCTCAATCAGCTCCCGCACCGGCTGGACCATTTGCGGTTTGTCGCTGTCCTTCACAGATACGAAGACGGCTCCTTCGGTTGGCAGGGTGGAGCCGGCGGCGATCTGACTTTTGGCGAAGGCGGCCTCGAAATTGGCGTCGAGTCCCATCACCTCGCCGGTGGAGCGCATCTCCGGCCCCAGGATCGGATCGACCCCTGGGAAGCGCGCGAACGGGAACACAGCCTCCTTCACCGCCACATGCGGCTTGGCCGGCCGGCTGAGGTTCAGGTCCGCCACCTTCACGCCCGCCATCACCTTGGCGGCGGCGGCGGCGATTGGCTGGTTGATCGCCTTGGCCACGAACGGCGCCGTGCGCGAGGCGCGCGGATTGGCTTCGAGCACGTAGATGTCGTCGTCCTTCACCGCGAACTGGATATTCAAAAGTCCTTTGACGTTCAGCGCCAACGCCAGCCTTTTCGTTTGCGCCTCGATTTCGGCGATGACGCTTTGCTTGAGCGAATAGGGCGGCAGCGCGCACGCGCTGTCGCCGGAATGGACCCCAGCTTCTTCGATGTGCTCCATCACGCCGGCGACGAACACGTCCTTGCCATCACAGATCGCGTCGACGTCCACTTCGATGGCGTCGCGTAGATAACGATCGAGCAGCACCGGGCGCTCGTCAGAAGCTTGCACGGCCTCGGTGACGTAGCGCATGAGGCCGGCTTCATCGTGGACGATTTCCATCGCCCGGCCGCCAAGCACGTAGGAAGGGCGCAGCACCACCGGGAAACCGATGCGCCGCGCACCTTCGAGCGCCTCGTCAGCGGACCGCGCGGTCGCGTTCTCCGGCTGCTTCAAGCCAATCTTGTGCAGGAGCTTTTGGAAACGCTCGCGGTCCTCGGCGAGATCGATCGCGTCGACGCTGGTGCCCAGGATCGGCGCGCCTTCATCCTCAAGCGGTTGCGCGAGCTTCAACGGCGTCTGCCCGCCGAACTGCACGATGAGACCAAGGATTTCGCCGCTGGCTTTCTCGGTTTCCAAAATTTCAAGCACGTCTTCGGTGGTGAGCGGCTCAAAATACAAGCGATCCGACGTGTCGTAATCGGTCGACACGGTTTCCGGATTACAATTGATCATGATGCTTTCAACGCCGAGATCGGCGCATGCGAAAGCGGCATGGCAGCAGCAATAATCGAACTCGATGCCCTGGCCGATGCGGTTGGGCCCGCCGCCGAGGATGACGATCTTCTTGCGGTCGCTCGGTTCGGCCTCGCACTCGGCAACGCCATCAAAAGCGGGGAACTCATAGGTCGAATACATATATGGCGTCGTCGCGCGGAATTCCGCCGCGCAGCTATCGATGCGTTTGAATTGCGGGCGCACGCCCAATTTGCGGCGCGCGGCGCGCACGTCGCGCTCCTTCTTGCCGGTGAGCTTGGCGAGGCGCGCATCGGCGAAACCCTGGGCTTTCAGCGCGCGGAACGCGACGGCATCCTTCGGCAGACCTTCCGCGCGCACGCGCGCTTCGGTTTGGACGATTTCTTCAAGCTGGCGCACGAACCACGGATCGTAGTGTGTGGCCGCGCAAATCTCTTCAACCGTCAGGCCGCGGCGCAACGCTTCCGCCGCCACCAGCAAGCGATCCGGCTTCGGCGCGACAAGCCGCGCGCGCACGGCGTTGCGGCCCTGATCCTCGTCGGCGCCCCCTTCGATGGCGATTTCGTCGAGGCCCATCAGGCCGATATCGAGCGAACGCAGGCACTTTTGCAGGCTTTCCTGAAAGGTTCGCCCAATCGCCATGGCTTCGCCGACGCTCTTCATCGACGTGGTGAGCGTGGAATCCGCGCCGGGATAACGTTCAAACGCGAAGCGCGGAATTTTGGTGACGACGTAGTCGATCGTCGGCTCAAAGCTCGCCGGCATCGCCCCGCCCGTAATGTCGTTGGCGATTTCGTCGAGCGTGTAGCCGACGGCGCATTTCGCCGCGACCTTGGCGATCGGAAAGCCCGTCGCCTTCGACGCCAGCGCGGACGAGCGCGACACGCGCGGGTTCATCTCGATCACCACCATGCGCCCGGTTTTCGGGTTGATGGCGAACTGCACGTTCGAGCCGCCGGTCTCGACGCCGATCTCGCGCAGCACGGCGATGCTCGCGTTGCGCATGATCTGATACTCGCGGTCGGTGAGCGTCAGCGCCGGCGCCACGGTGATCGAGTCGCCCGTGTGCACGCCCATCGGATCGATATTCTCGATCGAGCAAATGATGATGCAATTGTCCGCCTTGTCGCGAACAACCTCCATCTCGAACTCTTTCCAGCCGATGATGCTTTCCTCGACCAGAATTTCCGTGATCGGCGAGGCCGAGAGCCCGCGCTCAACAATCTCACGGAATTCCTCGACGTTATAAGCAACGCCGCCGCCCAGGCCGCCAAGCGTGAGCGACGGGCGAATGATCGACGGCAGCTGCACGAACTCAAGCGCGGCCATGGCGTCGTCCATGGTGTTGCAGAGGCGCGAGCGCGGGCTCTCCAGCCCGATCTTGTCCATCGCGTCGCGAAACTTCAGACGATGCTCGGCTTTTTCGATCACATCGGCTTTCGCGCCGATCATCTCGACATTGTGCTTCTTTAAAACGCCGGTGCGCTCAAGCGTGAGCGCGCAATTCAGTGCGGTTTGCCCGCCCATCGTGGGTAGCAGCGCGTCTGGCTTCTCAGCTTCGATGATTTTCTCGACCATCTCCGGCGTGATTGGCTCGATGTAAGTGGCGTCGGCGAGCTCGGGATCGGTCATGATCGTCGCCGGGTTCGAGTTCACAAGGATGACGCGATAGCCCTCGGCCTTCAGCGCCTTCACCGCTTGCACGCCCGAATAATCGAACTCGCACGCCTGGCCGATGACGATCGGCCCCGCGCCAATGATCAGGATCGATTTGATGTCGGTACGTTTCGGCATGCGCGCGCTCTCAACCGCGTTCAGCGGCTCCGGAATCGACCCATTTGATGGATCGCGCGTGCATAGCGGCCAGCAGCGGCGGGGGCAAGTTCCGCGGCATGCGGCGGATGCGCAGGGCCCGGGCGCAACTTACCCGGAACGAGATTCAGTTGTCGTTTTCGCCCTCAGGCACGGCGTCCAGCCTGATCCCGCGCGCCCGTAGCGCCTCGCGCAGCAGGAACTCGATTTCGGCGTTCGCGCTACGCAAGTCAGCGTTCGCCAGCCGTGCGATCGCGGCGTAGAGCGCCGGATCGAGACGGAGGGCGAACGCTTTCTTGTCGGCCACCGATCCGCTCCGCGCCTAGTAGAGCGAGCCGGCGTTGACGACCGGCTGAGCGTCGCGATCGCCGCAAAGCACCACCAGCAGGTTAGACACCATGGTCGCGCGCCGCTCGTCGTCGAGCTTGACGATGTCGCGCTCGGACAATTGGGCCAGAGCGTGTTCCACCATCTCGACTGCGCCTTGAACGATGAAGCGGCGCGCGGCGAGGACGGCCTCGGCCTGTTGGCGACGCAGCATGGCGCTGGCGATTTCGGGTGCGTAGGCGAGGTGGGAGAGTTTGGTCTCGTCCACCACGACACCGGCCACGGATACTCGTTCCTGCAGCTTTTCCCGCAGCAGCGTGGACACCTGGTCGGCGTCGCCCCGCAATGTCGGCTCATCGTGCTCGGCGTGATCGTAGGAGAAGTGCGAGGCGATTTCGCGCACCGCCGTCTCGATCTGGATGTCCACGAAGGTCTGATAATGATCGACGTCGAACAGCGCCCGGGCTGTGTCGGTGACCCGCCAGACCACGACCGCGGCGATTTCGATTGGGTTTCCGCGCTTGTCGTTCACCTTGAGCTTCTCGCCGGTGACGTTGCGAACCCGAAGGCTGATCTTGGTGCGCTTGTACCAAGGCAGCACCCAGCGGAGGCCAGGCGTGCGGTCGGTGCCCTTGTAATTGCCGAACAGGGTGATGGCCGCCGCCTCGTTGGGCTGCAGCGTATAGAAACCGGTAATCACGAGGATGAAGGGGATCAGCGTGCCGATCAGAAGCGGCACGTAAGTGTCGCTGTCCGTCGCCGCCAGTTGGATCAGAGCCCACACGCCTGCGAACAGAAGTATGACGCTGACCAGCAGCATGAGCCCGCCATTGCTCGTCTGGGCGCGGCGTTCCTGGGTGTTGTTTAGCGCAGCGGCGGCCATTTTCGTCCCTCCGTACCATCAATATGATATCATCCTAATACCAATTTCTACGGTACTCAAGGAAATTCAGGCCCATTCACCATTCCAGCAAATCGGGTGTTAAGCGCGCTTTGATAGATCACGAGGCTTCCAAAGCTCGGTTTTGAGGCCGGAAATGGGTAACGGGCAGCGCCAGGATTGGTTCAAGCAGGCGGTTGGGGCGTTCGCCCGGGATCGTCGCGGCAACGTGGCCATGATGTGGGGCATCATGGCGATCGTGCTGGTCGGCATCTCCGGCCTGGCGCTCGACTTCACGCGCGCTCAGACCATGCGGACCCGGCTCCAGAACGCCGCCGACGGCGCCGCCTTGGTTGCCGAGCGCAGCTCGAACCTCACCATGGCGCAGCGCACCGCGGCCGCACGGGCCTTCTTCGACGCTGAAATGGGCGAGTTCGCCCAGGACGCCACTTTCTCCGTGACCCAGGTCGCCAGCGGCGGCCACCGCGTCGACGCCAACATTCCCATGCCCGTTAGCCTCGCGCGCGTCATCAGCCGCGACGATTGGGATATCGGCGTCGCCGCCGAAGCGCAGGCCCAGGCCAGCCCGCCGATCGAAGTCGCTCTTGTGCTCGACAACACCGGATCGATGGCAAACGACATGCAGGCGCTCCGTGACGCCGCCGAAGACCTTGCCGAATATCTGCTGTCGCTCGATGGCGACACGGTCAGCGTCGCGCTGGTTCCGTTTGTGGCCCAGGTGAACATCGGCACCAGCGGCCCGCAAATGGCGTGGATGGACACCGTGGGCAACAACCCGCACCACGGCGAATTCCTGGAAGATCGCCAGCTGCAAACGCGTCCGGCGTATCAGAACTCTTGCGCCAACACGCAGCGTTTCCCGACCACCGTCGCCAACGCACCGACGACCTCCGGCGGCGCCGCCTATCAGGTGCGTTGGGTCTACAATCTGCTTGCCAACACCTGCACGGCCTACAACCCGACGCAGATCAATATGTTCGACCTGTATCGCACACTGCCGGGCGCGGTGCGAGGTTGGGGTGGCTGCGTCGAAGCGCGCCCGCCGCCATACGACATCACCGATGACGCTCCGAATCCCGCAGTCCCCGCCACGATGTTCGTACCTTACTTCGCCAACGACGAGGGGGGAGACGATACCGACAGCAACAATTGGCTGACGGAAGCGACGCCGAATCTGTTTGCCGCTACGAACACGTCCGGGATCACAAATACTGCGACCGCGCGAACCCTGAGCGTCTTCAAGTATCGCTCGAATGCGACCTTGAACGTCTCCTTCACGCAGCCGGAAATGCGCGGCCCACAACGCGGCTGCCCGCAACCGATCGTGCCGCTGACGACGGACCGCACCACGATGCGCGATGCCATCCGGGCGATGGTTCACTCGAACGGCGGCGGCACCAATCAAACCGAGGGCTTGGCCTGGGGCTGGCGCGTACTGTCGCCTGGCGCGCCGTTCACGCAGGGCCGCTCTGGCGGCACCGACGAAGTGCGCAAAGTGATCGTGCTGATGACGGACGGCGACAACACCTCGCTCGACAACGACAACGCGGCGTTCGAGTCCGATTACTCGTCCTACCAACATCGCCGTCTGTGGCGCGACTATCAGTTCAATTTGTTGGGCTTCCTCGGCAACCTCGCGGCGATTTTGCCGACGTGGCAGCGCACCGGGATCACCAACTCAACCTCGATGGTGAACTACATCAACAACCGTCAAACGCAGTTGTGCAACGCGATCAAGGCTCAGGACATTGAGATCTACACGATCCAATTCCGCGATGCCGGCGGCGCCAACCAAGCGCGCCTGATGAATTGCGCGACAGCCCCAGCGACAGGCCCGGAAGGGCATTACTTCCAGGCCGCCAACGCCGCGCAATTGCAGCAAGCGTTTAGCGCCATTGGTTCTGGCATCGGTAAGCTGCGCTTGACGCAGTAAGCGACTTATTGCGGTGGGCGGAACGTGATCGCCAAGCGCGCGCGTGCGCCCACTGCAGTGCTGCCATCCGAGCGCGCGCTAACCGCGCGATAGGAACTCGAAGCCGAAAGCGCCGCGCGGCCGAAGCCCGCGCTTGCCGGGGTTTCTGACGCGACCGAGCAGGCGACCGTAAGCGCCGGCTGCACCACGCAATCCAGCACCACGCGACCGCCAACGCCCTCACGGAGCGCCCGCGCGGGGTAAAGTTCGGCGATGCGGTTGGCGCTTGGGCGCTGTGACCAAGAGATGGTCGGCGCTGCAGTCGGCGTCGCCGCCGCTGGCCGATTGTCGGCGACCTGTGTTGGCGCCGGTTCTGCGTTGATCGGCGGCGTCAGCGGCACCGTCACCGCTGGCCCAGAATTCGGCGCGCCAGCTTGCAACGACACCGGTCCGCTGGCTTGGTTCCAGGATGTGACGGGCGCCGGCGTCGCCGCCTCGGCCTCCGGTTCCTGCCGCGTGCGTTCTTGGCGCTCGCGCTGCGCAGCAGCGGCGCGCTCGTTGCGCGCGGCAGCTTCACGCTGTGGCGTGTTTCGAGCGGGCGCCTGTTCAGCGAGATCGCTCAACCCGACGCCATCTGGCGTTGCGCCGCTATCAGCGGGCGCATCTGCCGGCGCGGAGATCGCGGCTGGCGCGATGTCTTCGTTTTGCGCGGCTTGCTGATCCGAACCGAAATACATGCCGGCGCCAACTGCGCCGCCAGCCAGCAGCAGCAAAATGATCAAGCCGCGCATCGCGCCGCCGCCGGCCTTCGGCGGCTCGCGTGTCTCCGCGGGTGGGCGGTCATACCGATCATAATTCGGCGCTTCGCGGCGCGGCGGTGGATCTGGGCGACGCAGCGGAGTCGGTTCGACGCGGCGTTGCTGTTGCGGTGGCGGATCGGGACGGCGTGGCGGAGGCGGTGGTTCGTAGGCGCGGGTAGGGCGCAACGGTTCCGCTGCCGCCGCGCGTGCGGCGTCGCGCAGCGGCCCGGCGCGTGTCGGTGCGGCAGGCGCACCGCCTTGCGAGGTGAGTTGCTTCAAGCGCAACTCGGCGACTTCGGCGAACGCGCCATCGGCGCCGTAGCGCGCGATGTAGTCCATGAAGTCCGCCGGGTTCTTGCTGTCGCGAATGGCGCGCCAATGCTCGGCCTCTGAATTGAGCCCTTCGCTGCGCGCGCGATTTGAGAACAGATTTGGCATCGCCGGCGGCGGCTGAGGCGCGGCGCGCGAGGCCGGGCGCGGCGGCGGCGCGGCTGGCGGCGGGCGCAAACTTGGCGGAGGCTCGAACGCTTGCGGCGCTGGCTCAGCTTGCCCCACGCCGACAGCGGCGCGCGCAGAATTGACCATGCGGTCAACGGCGAAGAACAACGGATCGAGCGAAGGATCTTCGGCGTCGCCGCTCCACGCGCTGAGATCGAAGGTCGGCGCATCGCCCACGCTCGACGGCGGCGGCGGCTCGATCAAGCTGGCGACCACGCCTTTGCCCGCGTTCACGACGCGTTGGGCTGCGTCCAGGAATGGGCGAGAGCGGATTGAGGAGCGTGACCAGACGATGACGCCGGCGCCGGAGGAGCGCAGGGCCCCGTCGCTCGACGGCGCGCCGCCGATGCTGAACCCCGCTGCCTCGAACATATCCGCAAGCGCTTTGGCCTGCGGTTCATCCTCACGGACACAAACAATGAGTACGTCCGCCATACCTACTCCGGCGTCCCCAGGTCCCCGCTCGTGACCGGGATAACACACCTCCCCAGGTGCTTGCACCTGGGTGAATGCGCTTGGTTTGATGAAAACGGATCAAACCACTGCGCAAAAGGCGCCAGTTACGGGGTCGAGCACCTCCAAAGCCCCGTCGGCGACGCCGTAGCGGGCGCCGGAGAGCATCAAGCCGCGCTCCTCGATGGCCGCCTGAACGAACGGGAAGGTGCGGAGATTTTCGAGCGTGACGCGGATGGATTCGTACTCGAGCAGGGTCGCCGGATCACCCCTTGAGCCGGCGATGCGTGCCTTCGCCGGCTCGAGCAGGCTTACCCAGCGGTCCAAGAACGAGCCATCATGTTGATGCTCTGCCAGAGCGTGGGCGCAGCCGCCGCATTGGGCGTGGCCGAGCACCATGATGGTGTCCACCTTCAGCCGAGTGACGGCAAACTCGATCGCCGCGCTGACGCCGTGCAGGCCGCCGCCGGTCTCATAGGGCGGCGCCAGGTTGGCGACGTTGCGAACAACGAAAAGCTCCCCTGGGCCGACGTCAAAAATCGTCGCCGGATCGACGCGGCTGTCCGAGCACGCGATCACCATCACGCGCGGCGCCTGTCCTTTGTTGGCGAGCTCGCGATGCAAACGCTGCAATTTGGGCCAGCTCTCGGCCCGGTAACGGCGATAGCCTTCGATCAAGTGATCCATGGGATGCATCAAGCGCAGTCGGGCGCGCAGGGCAAGGGCGCCGAGGCGCGCACTTCGCCTCTAAGGTGAAGCACGAGGCCCGCGCTTTGCGTTCGCGGGCATGTTGGGCGCGGAGGGTTCGATGAAGGTTTTGAGCGCGCTTGCGGCGCTGGTGCTGGCGGCATCGTGCGCGACGCCGCTTGTGCCGACCGGACGGTCGGCGCTGACGCACCAAATCGCCGACGACGCGGCCGCGTTCAATGAGGCGTACGGGCAAGCCGTGTCGGCGCAAATCCTGCTCAACATCCTCCGCTCACGCGATCGGCTGCCGCGGCATTATCTTTCGATGACGGGCATTTCCGACAGTCCATCCCTGCGCTGGCGCGAGAACGCGGGCGTGGGCTCGATTCCGTTGGGCGAGGGCTCATCGCCGTGGGGCTTTGGCAGTCTCGGCATCGAGCGCGAAACGCAGAGCCGGCCTACCTACGCCGTGCAACCCTTCGCCGCCGACACGCTGACGCGGGCGGCGTTTCAGCCTACGCAGCCTTACGTGTTTGCGCATTATTGGCGGTCCGGCTGGCCGCGCGATCTGCTGACCTTGATGATGGTGGAGCGCATCACGCTCCATACTGCAGACGGCCAAAGCCACACCTTCAACAACGAAGCCAACGAAATCTTCGAAAATTGTGCGCCAAGCATTCAAACCCATGGCTGCGAATTCGTTCGGGCGCTGCGTACGTTCCTCGATCGCGTCGATCATCCGGCGGAGCTCTCGACCGCGGCCAATGCGCGTGGCGTGTGCGGGTTGGTGGAAGCCTATTTGCCGGCACGGCCCGTGCGTGCAACGCCGCCGGCGGAGGGTCAGGATTGCGATCCGGTGTTCGCGGTTGGCCCGGATTTCTACACGTTTCGCCTGCGCTCGCTCGACGACATGATCTATTTCGTCGGCGAGTTGATGCGCGCCGGTGCGATGCGCGCGGCGCCAGGGGAGCCGATCGACGCGCAAGTCTCGATTTCCGCCGCTGGCTTGCGTGGCGGCGGGCAGGGCGTGCCGTTGTTTCGCATCGTGCCTCACGCCAGCGTACAACAGCGCGGCTACGCGGCGCGCGTGTCTTATGCGGGGGCGCTTTATTTCGCGGGACCCGCGGTCGGGCGCTCTTGCTCTGAGGCGAGCCAAGAGGGCGTGTGCATGGACACTGCGGAGGAAGGCGATCGCTCCTCTTCAGTGTTATCGCTGATCGCCGAAATCATGGCGCTCAATCAATCGCCGGACGCGATACGACCGCCGAGCCGCTTGATCGCCGAATGATCAGCGCGGCGCGAGCTGCGCCGCCAGGGCCTTCACGGCGTTGCCGGCGTAGATGAAGGGCGTCGATGTGCCGTGCGCCTTTGACGTCAAGGTGGCGCCTTCCATGGCTGACACCAACGCAGAGCCCAGTTCGATAGCGGCGTCGTGCGTATAGCCGCGTTGCTCAGCGGCGCGCGCTACTTCCTGTTCCCATGACGCCAGCACGTAGCGCACGGCCAAGCCAAGCTCCGGCGTGTCCGCGCCCACGTCAGAGGCCACCGCGAGCAGCGGACACGAAATCTCGTAACGGTGGGTTTTGGCCTCGCGTGCGACGTATCTGAACGTGCGATCGATGAACTCGATCATGTCGACGCCGCTCTCGGTCAGCGAGCGAAACCGCCCCGTGGCCTCATCGCCAAAGCGCCGTACAGCCTCGACGCCAATTTCTTCCTTCCCGCCCGGAAAGTGGAAATAGAGCGAACCGCGCGGTGCGTTGGCGGCCGCGAGCAGGTCGGCGACACCAACGCCGGCGTAGCCCCGTTGCCGGAAGAGCTCCACGGCGGCGTCGATCAGGTCGGTCTTAGCGGTGGACAATTTTGCCATGGATCGAACTTAGCACTTGTATGATGACCGGTCTAGATATAATAGTAAGTGGACCGGTCGTCATACTTAGTTACCTCCTCCCCGGCGGCCGGCCCTGGAGACCTCCCCATGAAGACCACCTTCTTCGCTCAATCCCTGGCGGTACTGGCGTTCGCCGTTGTGTCTTTCGCCGCGCCTGTCGCCTCTGCGGGCAACGACGTCGAAGATCGCACCGCCGCCATCCGCCTCTGCCGCGCCGAAGTGGCGGCTCAGGCGAATGTCGATCAGAGCCAAGCCCGCTTCGACGAAGTCCGCGTTCGCGCGCACACCGTGCGCGTTGATATCGACCTTTGGCGTGACGGTCGGCTGACCAACGTCCGTTGCGACGTAAGCCGCGACGGCGAGCTGACGGTCGCGTCCATCAATCCGGCGCTGCAACTCGCTTCGGCGCAATAATGCCCCGCGACGCGGCGGTTGCGGCTTAGCCGCAGCCGTCGCGAGCGTGCGCGGCGCGCTCGTCAGATCGCTCTGGACGGGCGCGTGGAATTGTGGCCCCAAACGGGCATGACACAGCACCTCGTTCGCCGCCGCTCGCTTGTCCTTTTTCCGATCGCCGCCGCCGCCGCTGCGTGTGCGCCGCGTGAAGCGGCGCAAGGAGACGGGCCGGGCTTTGCCGTCGATGTCGTTGCGGGCGGGCTCAATTATCCGTGGAGCCTCGCGTTCCTGCCGAATGGCGATGCGTTGATTACCGAAAAGATGGGTGGCATTCGTTTGCTGCGTGCGGATGGAACGCTTGCGCCCGAGCCTGTCGCCGGCGGGCCGCAGAACGTGTTTCAAGAAGGGCAGAGCGGCCTGCACGAAGTAACGGTTGATCCGCAATTTGCTGAAAACGGCTTTGTGTATGTGTCGTTTCTTGAAGGCGACACGACAGCCAATCGCATTGCGCTCTACAAGGCGCGCTTCGACGGTTCCGCTCTTGTTGATGGTCAGGTGATCTTCCGCGCCACGCCAGACAAGTCCGATATGGGGCATCCGAGCGCGCGTATATTGTTCTTGCCGGACGAGACGCTGCTCCTAGCTGTGGGCGACGGATATGACTTCAAAGAGCAAGCGCAAAATCTACGCTCGCATCTTGGCAAAATTTTGAGGCTGACGCGTGAAGGCGCGGCGGCGGCTGACAATCCGTTCGTGGGCCGCGATGACGCGCTGCCGGAGATTTATTCCTACGGTCACCGCAACACATTGGGCCTCGCGCTCGATGCGCGCGATGGCGCGATCTGGCAACATGAGAACGGCCCGCGCGGGGGCGATGAACTCAACTTGCTAAAGCCTGGCGCCAATTATGGTTGGCCGCTTGCCAGCTACGGCATCGATTATGACGGCACGATCATCACGCCGAACAATCAAATTCCTGACGCTGAGAACGCGGTCGCGATTTTTTCGCCGTCGATCGCGCCGTCGGGCATGGTGCTTTATCTGGGCGACGCGTTCCCAGAGTGGCAGGGCGATTTTCTGATCGGGGCGCTGACAGGCGCCCATTTGCGGCGGGTGCGCGTGCGCGACAACATCGCGGTGTTGGAGGAGGTGCTGCTTCACGATCGACTGGCGCGCATCCGGGACGTGCGCGTGGGGCCACAGGGACATGTGTACCTGTTGACTGATTCCGACGCTGGCGAAGTTCTTCGGGTCCGGCCGGCCTAGTCCTTCAACCGCCAAGGCGGATTTTTACGGTTCTCGCCGGCGCTGAACAGGCAAAGTGCGTTGCCGGCTGGATCGCGGAGCCAAGCCTCATACCAAAGCCAGCTCTGCATGAGCGGTGCGCTCTCGAACGCGACGCCTGCGGCTGTCAGGCGTGCAAACTCGGCGTCGACATCGCACTCGAAGTAAAGCTGCGGTGCGTGCTCTCGTGGCGGTGGAGCGTCGACGATGTGGAGCGAAAATGTCGCCTCGCCGCTTGGTAATTCAAAGCGCGCGTAATGCGGACTGTGAACAATCAATTTGAGGCCAAGCAGCGTGTAGAAGGCGATCGACGCGTCGAGATCGGTCGCGGCGACGGTGACTTGATTGAGGCGCATGCTCGCAATCTAGGCGCACCGGCTTTTGCATCAACGCCACACGGTTTAGGGAAATGCCAATGGCCGCCGAGATCCGAACCCTTTTCGTCACCAAGCTTTACCGCGAACGCCTGGAGGACGCTGCAGCGCTTAATCGCGATTTGCTTGCCTCCTGCCGATCGATCGCCAAGGAGGATAAGGCGGGCCAATCCTGGAGCCGCGAGAAGGGCTACAAGGGTTATACCTCCTACGCATCGTTGAATGATTTGCCGACCCGCGATCCCGCGTTCGCGACGCTCAAGAGAGAACTCGACAGACATGCGGCCGCCTTCGCAAAGGCGCTGCACCTCGAGCTTGGGCGCAAGAAGCTCACGCTCGATTCGATCTGGATCAACATCCTCGAACCGGGTGGTGTTCATACCGGCCACATCCATCCGCACTCAGTGCTGAGCGGCACATATTATGTCGAGACGCCGGCGGGTTCGTCGGCGCTGAAGCTGGAGGATCCGCGTTTGCCTTTGATGATGGCCGCGCCATCGCGCGCGGAGGACGCACCGGCGGCGGAGCGCACTTTCGTCTATGTTGAGCCGAAGGCGGGTGACGTGTTGATGTGGGAAAGCTTCGTTCGCCACGAAGTGCCGGTGAACGCCGCGAAAAAATCGCGCATCAGCGTGAGCTTCAACTATTCCTGATCGAGCGCGACGCGCAGCACGACGATGTCGTGCAGCTGATCCCGCGGAACCGTGCCGTTGTTGGCTTCCATCAGTCTGCGATAGTGCTGCAATTGGCTGTTGGCGATGACGTAGATATCGCCGCCGGCGATGACGCCTGTGGTGGGCTGCAGAAGGTCTGGGTGTTCAACCAGCAGCGCGCGAACCGCTGTGATGCGCAGGCCGGTTTCGTCGAGCGTGTAGCGGCAGACGCGGCAATCGCCCGTCCATGGCTGAACGCTGACCAAATCCCCCTCGTAGAGATAGAGTCCGTCAGCGCCGATGCGCACGCCTTCGGGCAGGGCGACGCGCGTGGCTTGGCGGGTTGCGATGTCGATGCGGAACACGCCGCCGCGCGCATCGGCGACGTAGAGCGTGCGGTTGTCGTCACTCAGGGCGACGCCATTGCCGCGACCATCTTCGGGGAGGGTGAGGAACGGCTCGAGCGCCGCGCCATTGGGGCCGACGCGATAGACGATGCCGCTCATCGTATCGGAAATGTAGAGCGATCCGTCGGCGGCGATGTCGAGGTCGTTGAGGAAATGCGGCACGCCGTCGTTGAGCGTGAGGTTGCGCACCAGGCGGCCGGTGTCGAGATCGAACAAGGCGAGGCCGCCTTGGCCGGAGGATGCGTCGTCGCGGATCGGCATGGAGGCGCCGGCGCTTGCGTGCGCGGCCCAGAGGCGGCGGCGTTGCGCATCGACGCGCATGCCGATGACGCCATACATCGCGTTGCTGTTCCGCGGCGTGAAATCGGTTTGTGCGCCATCGCGGGCGACGCGGACGATGCGGCGTTGCCAGGTGGAGCTGACGTAAGTCGCGCCGGTTTGTGGATCGTAGGCGATGCCCTCGGGCACGAGGTCCGGTTCGGCGATGGTGAAGGCGCGTTCGATCGACGGGCGCGGCGGCTCTGGCGGCGGTGGCGGCGAAGCGCAAGCGGCGAGGGCGACGGCGAGGGAAAGGGTGCGGAGCATTGCTTACGCTAACGGCGCGCGGTGCGGGCTTGTGAGCTTTTCGACCAACGTGCGTGGGGCGTCGATGGGCGTAAGCGGGCGCCGTGTTCACGCGTGTGGCGGAAGGACGGCGGCAACCTTCGCTAAGAGAGGGCGTTATCCGGGCGTGACGCAGGTCACGGCGCTCAGGTGCGCCGGGTTCCATCTTCGGCTGGCGTTAAGGTTGTGACGCCGAGGGAGAGTTTCATGTTCGTCCGTTCCGCTTTGATCGCCTGCGCTGCTTTGGTTGCGACCGCCGCGCCAGCATTCGCCGACGAGCCGGCGCGTTGCGACGCGACGAGCTTCCGCATCTATTTTGGCGCCAATGCCGACACGCTTGACGCTTCGGCGCGCGAAATCCTCGCCGCTGCTGAGCGCAATGTCGCCAGCTGCGGCTACGCTGAATTGCGCGTCACGCTTGACGCATCGAGCCCGTACGCCGCCGAGCGCGCCCAAGCGATCCGCGCCGCTGCTGACGCTCGCACGTGGGACGCGGTTCGCGTTGAAGCGCGGCCGATGCTGCAACGCGCGGCGCACCGCGCCGGCCCCGATTACGCCGAAGTGACGATGACGCCGGACGTGGGCGCTGACCGCAACCAGCGCATCGCCCCGCCGAACGTCGGCCTGTAAACATCTCGGCTGAGGCGGCCGCTCTTAGCCCTCCCTCGATGGGAGGGCCGCGCGCAGCGCGGGGAGGGTGAGGCTCGCGACATTTGGGTTGAGCCAAAATGTGGCTCGCCTTCATCGTAGCGCGCGCACCTCCTCCGGCCACTTCGTGGCCACCTCCTCCATCGAGGAGGAGGTTTAGTGCGTGCGCGTGCGGCGCGTGAGTCGGATGCCGACCACGCGTTGTTGAGCTTCGGGAAAAGACGGCGGCTAGGAGGTGTCGGCGACGGCGACGAGCAGCGCCGGCGCGTGTGACATCAACGCGCGGGGCGCGGTTCCGCGCAGGGCGCTGCGGCGCATGAGGAAGCCGCGCTTCAAGCGACGCATGAAGCGCTGCACGTAAAAATCGATACGCGCGGCGACGTGTTTGATGCGGGCGATGCGGTCGTAGCCGAACGCGCTGAGCGGCGGCAGCGCATTGCGCAGCACGAAATTCATCCATGCGCCTTTGTAGGCGCGGCCGGTGAGATGGGCGCCCATGCGGGCTTTGCCGGGTTGGAAGCCTTCGAGCAGCACGCTCGCGCCGATCAGATATTTGAGCCGGCCTTCCATGCGCTCGATCTCGTCACGCGAGCGCTTCATCGGCAGCCGCGCCAACCACAACAGCACAAACGCAAACCACCGCCGCATGAGTGCGGCGAAGGCGCGGAGCTTTGCAGTGTTGATGGGAGGAGCGGATGTCATGTGCGCGCAGTATGCGGGCGGTGTGGAGGGGGTCGGATAGATTTTGTGTGGGTGCTTGTGGCGTAAGGGCTGGAGCGGCGTTTGGGCGGGGATAGAGGCGCGTTCTTACAGCCCTCCCTCGATGGGAGGGCCGCGCTGCAAGCGCGGGGCGGGTGCGGCCCGCAAACGATGACGAATGAGCCTCGTGAGGCGCGCCCTTTGACGTCGCGGGCCTCACCTCCTCAGTCAGCCTTCGCCTGCGGCTCCGCCTGACAGCTCCTCCATCGAGGAGGAGCGGGGCGTTTGCGCACCTCGCCCCCGCGAGGGGGAGAGGTCGCTTCGCGCTTGCGCGAAGCGGGCTTGGCCCGCCGAAGCTGCGCAGCAGCGAAGGTGAGGGGGCGGGGTTCAGGATGGGGGCGCGCGTGTTGAAGCTGGCGCGGTGTTCTGCGGCGCCCACCCTCATCCGGTCGCTGCGCGACCACCTTCTCCCGCCCATGCGGGAGAAGGGAGGGGTGTCACTCTTTCTGAGACAAAGTCCGAAGCGTGCCCATCGGATCGGTGATCGATTCTGGGTACGCGATTTTCAGGTCTCGGAGATGCTCAGGCGACAATGAGCCGTCGACCTCCTCGATCCAATTCAAGAACTGCTTCCAATTCGAGATGCTGAAGACCTTGGTTCCGAACCGCTGCTCTAACGCTATTCGCGGGTCTCGCATCATTTGCGCCATGGCGTTGTCCATGAAGAAGGCATCGCAGTAAGGCGCGTATGTCGCGATGTGATCGACGTCATGGAAAAAGCTGCGGAAGCGCTTTGCGGCCTTCTCCTTGTTCTGCGGTGGATTCTGCCAGACCTTCTCTTTGAGCAGCGCGAACATTCGCGCCGAGAGCCACTGATAGGGCGCTAGTTTGTAGTGGTCCGACCCGAAGTAAGCGTGCAGCTTCGCGGCGCGATCCTGCATCGGGACACTCTCGTCGAAGCAGTAGAGCAGCATTGTCTCTACGATCGACGAGTTTACGCTAGTGTTTAGCAGCGCCTCCATCGCGTTCCCGTTTGCGATGAGATCGACGTACTCTTTGTACAGCTTAATGTACGCTGCCGCACCGGTGCGGAGTTCGTGCTCGACATCGTTTTCGAAATGAGGTGGCGCGGCCCGCCATTCTTCAAAAAGCGCCAACAGTTCTTTTGCGGATCGATCCTTCGCGTTTCGAATTTTCTCGGAGTTGCCGAGATATCGTCCGACATCAAGCCAGATGAAGTTGTTCCAGTCGTGAATGTCGTGCGGCAGCGCGTCACTCGGATCAAGCGGCGCGATCGCCTCGCCACTGACGTACTGAATGAAGCTCTTGACGAGCTGATCTTTCTGCACGCTGTACGCCGCCTCAAACTCGTGATTGCCAGTGGTAGTCTTAATGAAGTGCATCAATTCGTCGTTCGACTTCCCGTCTGCGCCCCGCCATAGGTAAGTCTCTTCCTCGTGAACGGACGAGTATGGAATCACTATTGCTTGTCGAAGCGACACTTCTTGCAGCCGCTTTGCGGCTGAAACGAAGGACGTGTCATTTTCGCGAAACGCACGGCTGAAGAACGATTGATCTAGGTAGACAATCTTCTTGCGGAGTTCGATCAGCGGCAGACGTACCCAGTGCCGGCACCGGAAGCAGCCGCGACTCGCGTGGTTTCCGTGAACGGTGACGGCACCAAACGTGTTATTGCCGCCGCACCCAGGGCAGTCGCCAATAATCCGAGCAACAAGGGCCATGTGAAATCCAATCGGGCAGGGTTCATGTGAAGCCCCGTCCGACCGGCGAGGCTAGTTGTCCAGGAAACTTCTCAGTTTCCTCGATCTACTCGGGTGCTTCAGCTTACGCAGCGCCTTTGCTTCGATCTGGCGGATGCGTTCGCGGGTGACGCTGAATTGCTGGCCGACTTCTTCCAGCGTGTGGTCGGTGTTCATGCCGATGCCGAAGCGCATGCGGAGGACGCGTTCTTCGCGGGGCGTGAGGCTCGCCAGCACGCGCGTGGTGGTTTCGCGCAGATTGCTTTGGATCGCGGCATCGACCGGGAGTATCGCGCTCTTGTCCTCGATGAAATCGCCGAGGTGTGAATCTTCTTCGTCGCCGATCGGGGTTTCGAGCGAGATCGGTTCTTTGGCGATCTTCATCACCTTGCGAACCTTTTCGAGCGGCAGGCCGAGCTTTTCGGCGAGTTCTTCCGGCGTCGGCTCGCGGCCGATTTCGTGCAGCATCTGACGGCTGGTGCGCACGAGCTTGTTGATCGTCTCGATCATGTGGACCGGAATGCGGATCGTGCGCGCTTGATCCGCGATCGAGCGGGTGATGGCTTGGCGAATCCACCACGTGGCGTAGGTGCTGAACTTGTAGCCGCGGCGATACTCGAACTTATCGACCGCCTTCATCAGGCCGATATTGCCTTCCTGGATCAGATCCAGGAATTGCAGGCCGCGATTGGTGTACTTTTTGGCGATGGAGATGACGAGGCGGAGGTTCGCTTCGACCATTTCCTTCTTGGCTTGGCGCGCTTCGCGTTCGCCCTTCTGCACCGATTGCACGATGCGGCGATATTCGTCGATCGGCACGCCGGTTTCTTGCGCGAGAGAGCCGATCTCGCCGCGAATGGCGCCGATTTGATCGCCTTCGCTGGCGACGAACTTGCCCCATGTTTTGGTTTTCACCGCGACCTTCTCGGCCCATTTCGGATCGAGTTCGCTGCCTTGGTAGGCTTCGAGGAAGGCGAGACGCGCAACGCCGTTGGCTTCGGCGAGGCGCATGAGCTTGCCCTCAAGCTGAATGAGCTTGCGATTGATGGCGTAGAGCTGCTCCACCAGGCTTTCGATACGCGCGTTGTTGAGCTTCAGCTTCTTCAGCTCTTCGATGATCTGGTTCTGCGCGGCGTCGTAGGCTTCGGCCTTCGCGCCGGGGAGGGATTTGCCCTGCAGGCGCAATTCGATGCGCTTGTCCTGCAGCTTGCGGAATTGGCCGAAGGCTTCGGCGATGGCGTCGAGGGTGGCCATCACGCCTTCTTTGAGCTCGGCCTCCATCGCCGACATGGAGATGGCTTGTTCGTCGTCGAACTCGCTGTCGCTGTCGGCTTCGGCGGCGGCTTCGCCGGGATCCTTCGCGGCGGCGGCGTCCTCGGCTTCCTTGGCGAGCTGGGCTTTCGCGGCTTCGGGATCGACCAGGCCGTCGGCGTTCACGCCGGGCGCCGATTGCGGGACGATGCCCATTTCGGCGCTGTAGGTGCCTTCGAGATCGATGATGTCGCGCAGCAGAATCTTCTGCTCACGCAATTCGTCGCGCCACACCATGATGGCTTCGAACGTCAGCGGGCTTTCGCAGAGGCCGCGGATCATGGCGTCGCGGCCGGCTTCGATGCGCTTGGCGATGGCGATTTCGCCTTCGCGGCTGAGCAGCTCCACGCTGCCCATTTCGCGCAGATACATGCGTACCGGATCGTCGGTGCGGTCAGCGTCTTCGCGGGTGTTGGTGACGGCGACCTTGGTGGTCGCTTCCTCGCGCGTGGCGACGGCGCCCCCTTTGGTGTCTTCCTCGGCGGCTTCGCCTTCTTCTTCGTTGTCGACGACGTTGATGCCCATCTCCGAGAGCTGGCTCATCACGTCTTCGATCTGCTCGGAGTTGAACTCCTCGCTCGGCAGAACCTTGTTCAGCTCTTCGTGCGTGACAAAGCCGCGCGCCTTGGCGGCTTTGATCATCTTCTTCACCGCGGCGTCGGAGAGGTCGAGGATCGGCCCATCCGGGGCTTCCTTTTCTTCCGTCGTCGTTTCTTCGGACTTGCTCACGCGGCGGGTCTCCCGGGTCTCAACTTTTTTCATCATGCAACCATGTCGTCGGCGTCGTCGCTGGGACGGCTATCGTCTTGTTTCTCACGCGCCCGCGCTTCGATGGCGCGGGCTTCCTTGGCCAAAGCTTGGAAGCGGACAAAGGCGTCGTCGTCGCCCGCATCCACCATCTCCCTGAGTTCGGCCAATTCCTCCTTGATCGCCGGCAAAACCACGTCGCGCGTCGCCAGGGCGAGCCATTCGGCCTCCAAGTCCGCGTCTGGCGCGACCTGGGCCAACCCCCGCCTGGGGGAGAGCGCCGGCCAGCGCGAAACGCGCGCCGCAGCGCGTTCTTCACCGGATTGGTGGAGATGGCGGCTGAGGGCCTCCCGGTCAATGGTTTGCCCGCTACTTTCGGGGCCGGAAAGAGCCAAAAGGGCAGTCCTGACGGCCTCCAGTTCGCGGTCTGCGACGTGGAGGCGATCGATCCAATCGGCGTAGCGCGCAAGGACGCCCGGATGGTCCACCGCGAAGCGCAGGAAATTCTCCGCGGCGGGCCGGGCGTTCGCGGCCATCGAGGCTCTGAGTTCCGCGCTTGGCCCTGGGGGCGGGGCGAAGCGGCCGCCTTTGCGGGGGCCGCCGCCGGGCGCGGGCGGTTGCCACGGCTGCCACTCGCGCTTGGGCGGACGCAGCGCCTCGTCGGCGCGCGAGAGGAGGTCCGACAGGTAAGCGCGCTTGGTTTCCGCGTCGGCGATCTTCTGAGCGGCGTCGCGCAGGTTTTGTTTGAAGGCGGCGCGCGCTTCGGGGGTGGTGAGTTCGCGGCGTACGCGTTCGCGTTCGAACAGCGCATCCGATGCAGGCAACGCTGCGGCGATGATCGGCGCGAGCGCTTCAGCGCCGAGACGGCGGTAGATGTCGTCAGGGTCTTCGCCCTCGGGCAGAAGCGCGATGCGCACGGTGCGCTCAGGCGCCAAATGCGGCAGCGCCAGATCGAGCGCGCGATCGGCGGCGCGCTTGCCGGCGCTATCGCCATCAAAGCAGAGCACGGGCTCGCCGCCCGAGCGCCACAGCAACTGCAACTGATCTTCGGTGAGCGCGGTGCCGCACGGTGCGACAGCGGCGATGCCGGCGCGTTCAAACGCGATGACGTCGAGATAACCTTCGCCGACGACAAGGCCGGGCGCTTTGGTTTTCGACAGGAGCTCGCGCGCTTGCTTGATGCGATAAAGCACGCGGCCTTTGGAATAGAGCGGTGTTTCCGGCGAATTGATGTATTTGGCCTTGGCGTCCTTCGCGAGCGCGCGACCGCCGAAGCCGATGATTTTACCCGCCGTATCGGTGATTTCGAACGTGATGCGACCACGGAAGGTGTCGATGGCGCGCTTGCCTTCTTCGCCTTCGCGCGCAATTCCGGCGTTGACAATTTCTTCGAGCGTGAAGCCTTCGGTTTTGAGCTTGTCGGTCGCCCACGTCCATTCGTCAGGCGCGAGGCCAATGCCGAAGCGCGTCCATTCGTCGGGGCCGATGCCTCGCCCTTGCAGGTATTTGCGCGCATCAGCGCCGCCGGATGAGCGCAGCGCGTCGGCGAACAGTTTCGCGGCGCGCGCGGCGGCAGCGAAGTAGCGCTTGCGGCGGTCGGTTTCTTGGCGGTCTTCGAAATCGTCTTCCGGGAGCGCCATACCGGCGCGCTCGGCCATTTGCTTCACAGCTTCCGGGAAAGTGAGGCCTTCAAGCTTGATCGCCAGCGTGAAGACGTCGCCCTTCTCTCCGCAGCCGAAGCATTTGTAGATGCCCTTGGAATCCAGCACGTGGAACGAGGGGCTTTTTTCGTCATGGAACGGGCAGCACGCCCAGAAATCTCCGGCCGACGCGCGTGTCTTGCGCTTGTCCCAGGCCATCCTTTTGCCAGCATAGTCGGCAATGGAAACCCGGTCGCGCACCTGTCGTAGGAAGGTGTCGGAAAAACGCATCAAAACCTGAGGGATCAACTGGCGCTATTATACAGCGATTCGCCGAAACGATTCGGGCGCACTGATTCAACTCAGTATTTTATGGTACCGAAATCCAATGAGCCAAACAACACCTGCCCCTCCCGATCCGAGTGTTGGTGCAGTCGAGTATCATAAGGCCCGTGTCGAGCACCTGTACCGTGGCGCTGGCGAAAGATTCGCGTCCGCGGCGAGCTTTGGCCAGCTTGGCATCCGGAGTCTACTTGTGGCCCACGGTGGTGCCTTGGTTGCCATTTTGACCTTTCTCGGAAATACCCAGCGGCCCGTGGACGAGGGTTTGATGTTCAGCGCCTTTGGCGCGTTTGTTTTTGGTTTCGTCCTCGCCTTGCTAGGCGTCCTTTGCGCATATTTGACTCAAACTGAGTACGCGCGGCAGGAAGAGTCTGGAGCTGACAAGATTTACTTCGGGATGCTGCATGACCAGGCGAAAGTGCGTGCCGCCGACGCCGACGAGACGAGGCACATGAAGCAAGGTGGCAGACGCGAGTGGGCTGCTATTTCCTGTTTTCTGGTATCTTTGATCGCATTCTTCGTGGGTGCTTCCAACGGTGTGACCGCGCTGGTGTGAGTTCTTAGTAATTCCCGGGTGGATCGCTGGCGGGGAAGCTTTCGTCGCTCTGCTGGTCGACGACCGGGTCCCACTTTTTGGGCTTCTGCTTCATCGCATCGGGGCCGGCGTCGCGGATCTTTTGCGGCTTCGGCTGCTGAGACGGTTGGGCGGGCTTTTTCTTGCTCATAGGACTGAAACTCCTGGACTTGCGCCCTTGGTCCGGGACAACCCTCACAAGTCCGCGAGGTTGCGCTAAAGACCTGTATTCGCCGTAATTTAGCCGCTGCCCGACCGGCATGAACGCCATCGAGGGCCCGCAAGGGAACGACAAGGGGAATATTTATGCGTTTGATGAAAGTAGCGGCTGTGGCGACCTTGGTGGCCGCGTTCGCCGCGCCGCAGCTCGCTTCTGCGCAGCAGCCGGCGCACCAGCATGGACCGGCAATCGAAGGCACGGTTCTGACGATCAGCGCCGAAGGCAAAACCGAAAGCGCGCCGGACATGGCGACAGTCAATCTTGGCGTCACCACCGAAGGACAAACAGCGGCCGCCGCACTCGCCGCCAACGCGCAGCGCATGAATGCGCTGACCCAAGCGCTGCGCCGCGCCGGCGTCGCCGAGCGCGACATTCAAACCGCCAACGTTTCGGTGAGCCCGCAATATGCGTACGGCGAAAACACGCCGCCGCGCCTCACTGGCTACCAGGCGTCGAACAACGTGAACGCGCGCGTGCGCAACATCGCCAATGTCGGCCGCGTGATCGATGCGGCGGTGGGCGCCGGCGGCAACACCGTCAATGGCGTGAGCTTCTCGCACCAGGACCCGGATGCGCAACTTGACGCCGCACGCCGCGACGCCTCGACCGAAGCGCGCCGCCGCGCCGATCTTTACGCGCAATCTTTTGGCATGCGCGTGCATCGCGTGATCGCGATCAGCGAGAGCGGCGGCTACCCGCCGCCGATGCCGTATCCTGTAATGATGCAAGCGCGCATGGCCGACGGCGCGCAAAGCACGCCGATCGCGCCGGGCGAAGTGGAAACGCGCGTGAACCTCAGCGTTACCTACGAATTGCGCTAACACAAACGGGCGGAGCGTGAGAGCGCTCCGCCCGAATTGCGTCTAGCGTCCCGCCGCATAAGCTTGAAGCGCGGCGATAAGATCCGGCGATGCGTCGGCGTCCAGATCGATTGGGGTATAAATTCCGGAGCGGGCTTGCCTCTCGCTGCGGAGCCTGCGCGGATTGCTCCAGCGCGCACCGTGATCGCTGGTGCGGTAAGCGTACCAAAGCGGTCCGTCATCGTCGGTTTCGGCATGGGCGATGATTTCGCCGCGGCCGCGGGCGTTGATGTCGAGATCGACGAGGTCGAGCGCCTCGTTCGCCCAACTGGGATTGTTAAGCGTCTCCGGAAAGCGAATGTCGGTGCACGCGCCGGTGGCGAGGCCGTCGCTAGAGCGCAGCAAGGTCCAGGATTGGCCGGGCCCTTCGCTTTGCCATTGCGTCACGAGGATAAAGGCGCCGCTTTCACGCGCGACATAGGCGGCGATGACGCTTTCACCCGGCCGAGGCAGAAAGGCGCGCCATTGATCGCCCTCGCGCACGAACACGGCTGTGCCGTGAACATCTTGAGCGTCCTCGCGATCACGCGTGGGGGAGAGGTGGCCCAAGACGAAAGCGGGCGCGGCGCCATCGCCGACGAAGCTCTGGAAATCATAGAAAGCTGCGTCGTGCACGATTGCTTCCGTGATGGCGACCGGCGCCATGCACTGACGTTCGTCTTGCGCGAAGGCATTCGAGGCGATCGTGAGGCTGGCGCCCAACATAGCCAATAAAATGCGCGCGCCTGTCATGGACTGCCTCCCGTTGCCGACGAAGCTTAGTGCATCGCTGGCGGAGCGAAAGCGCATGACGCAGGAAAGTGCGGTTCGGGCGCTTGGGCGCGGACCTAAAGTTCCGTCAATAATTGTTCGCCCGCGAAGAAGGCGCGGAGATTGCCGAGCACGTTCTGCGAACCCGCGTAGAGCGCTTCGCGCGTCGCGCCGCCGAGGTGGGGCGTGAGCGTGCAGTTCGGTACGTCCGCCCAGCGCGAGACGGGTGTTGGTTCTTCGGTGAAGACGTCGAGGCCGGCGCCGCCGAGCTTGCCGCTCTTCAGTGCGGCGATCATGGCGTCTTCGTCGATCAAGCCGCCGCGCGAGATGTTGACGATTACGCCGCGATCGCCGACGGCGTCGATCACGCTGGCGCTGATGATGCCGGCCTGATCGCCGCGCGCGGCGACGACGAGCACGTCGCACCAATCGGCGAGCTTCAGCAGATCAGGCTCATAGGCGAGCGAAATGTCTGCCTTCGGGCGTGGCCCGTTCCATTTGATCTCGAAACCGAATGCCTCGGCGCGATGGGCGATGGCCTTGCCGATCGCGCCCATGCCGACGATGCCCATCTTCGAACCGCGCAACCGTTTTTGTGGCGGCACAGCGAGCGGGGGAACCCACGTGCCGGCGCGCAACACGCGCTCACCTTCGGTGAACAGACGGAAGCGCGCGATGGTGAGGCCGATGGCGACGTCGGCGACGTCCTCGTGATTGATCTCGCGGCCGTGGGTGATGCGAATGCCGCGCTTGGCGGCGTAGTTCAGGTCGATGCCGTCAACGCCGACGCCGAAGCAGACGATGAGGCCGAGCGCAGGCAGCGCGTCGATCATGGAATTGGAGATGCCGACGTGGCCGATGGTGATCGCGGCGCGGATGTCTGTGCGATCCGTTGGCCAATGCACGACGTCGAAAGCGCCGAGCTGCATCTCGAAGAGGCCAAGCGGGGGGTGGACGAGGATCGCGGGTTTTTCGGTCATGAGTGTTGCGTAGCACCAACGCCTCCGTGTCGTCATCTTGGCAGCGGGCCGAAAACTCTGCGTTCTGCGTGCGCCGTTGAGAGTTTGATGCGGCGCGGTCATAGTGCCGTGGAGGCGGCGGAGGAATTCATGCGGCGGCGGTTGGCGGCGGTGTTGGCATCGTGCGTTGTTCTCCTTGGGGCTTGCGGCGGCAGCGGCGGCGGCGGCAGCGGCGGCGGCGAAAGCAGCAGCGGCGGTGGCGAAAGCGCGCGCGCGGCGGCGGAATCTCCGCCGGCGCAAACAACGAACGCGAGCTGCTATCGGCAGAGCGACCTCGACCCCAGCACGTGGGAGCGCTTGGACTGGGAAGAGCAGAGTTGCTTCGCTGAGGATAGCTGCAACGGGGGTTTGGGGCGCAGCTACATCGGCTGCCTCAAGTGGGCGACAGGACCGGACGAGCCGGCCTTGCCGTGGTCGGCCGAGGTCACTGCCGCTGACACGCCCGCGGGGCGCCCGTTGCCGACCGACGAAGGACTGCCGCTTGAGCATGGTCTCTTCGCGACACACACGATCTGTGGGGAAAATTCAGAGTGTCAGGTCGTGCGCTGGCGCGCCAATGCGCGCGTGCCGATTTACGCCGAGCCCAATCCGACTTCGCGGCGCGTTGGTCGGCTCGATCCGGACGAAATTGTGGTCTTGGTTGAGCGTGCGCGCTTCGTCGCGGCGCGGCGCGGCGTGGCTGTCGAGGCCTATAACGGCATGAATGTGGGCGATATCGTCTATGCGGTCGCGGATGTGTGCAAGTGGCATACGGTGTGGCGTCGCGGTGATCTCATCGAGGGCATCGACGGCGGCGTCGCTTGGGAGCCGCGGCAACGGTTGTACAATCCAAGCAACGGCATGTGGGTTCGCTTCGAACGCGCCAATGGTCAAAGCGGGTGGGCGCGGGAGTCAGTGTTGTGGGGCCATCTCGCTCAAGTCGACCCGCCGCCGCCTCCACCACCGCCGCCCGTGACGGAGGCGGGGGAGGAGTACGATGAGTGCGAATAACGGCGGCTATTTGAGCTCGCCGACGGACCTCGGCGCCTTTGGCTGCTCAGTCTGATTGTCAGCGCGCGTCTGGATGCTGATCGACGCGGGTAAGGCGGGGGATGCGAGTGTTGGGTGCGAGCAGTGCGCCTGGCGCGATGACGCTGTTGGCGCCGATTTTTGTGCCGTCGCCAAACAGCGCGCCGAATCTATCGACGCCTGTTTCGATCGTCGCCCCAGCGTAGACGATGCGGATGGCTTTGTCGTCCAGCTCATTGCGGTAGTTCGCGACGATAGCGCCAGCTTCGATGTTCACGCCGGCGCCGAGGATCGAGTCGCCGACGAAGCTCAGGTGCGCGATCTTCGCGCCGGCGAACAGGAAGCTCGTCTTCACTTCGCACGCAGGCCCGACGATGCAGCCTTCATCGAGAAACACGCCGCCACGCAGGTAGGCGTTTGCCGCGACGAAAGTGCGTGGGCCAAGGATGACGGGCGCTTTCACGATCGCGCCGGTCTCGATCTCGGCTGTTTCATGGACGGCGACGCCATCCTTGATCTGGTACGAAGAATCCAAGGTCGACATTGCCGCGCGGATGCGTGCGTCAGCGTCAGTCGTGAGCAGCCATGGCGCTAGATCAGGTTGGTAAAGCGCTGATGTGCGCCAGCGGGCGACAAACGCGGAGATGTCGATGTAGGCGTGGCCCGCGTTCACGCAGCGCCCTTCTTCTTCGCCATCGCCTCGGCGAAGCGTTCGAACAGATAGTGGCTGTCTTGCGGGCCGGGGCTGGCTTCGGGGTGGTATTGCACCGAGAACACCGGCTTGCCTTCGAGTTCGATGCCGCAATTGGAGCCATCAAACAGCGAGACGTGGGTTTCCTTCACGCCTTTCGGCAGCGTGTCGCGATCGACGGCGAAGCCGTGGTTCATCGACACGATCTCGACCTTGCCGGTGGATTTGTCTTGCACCGGATGGTTTCCGCCGTGATGGCCTTGGCTCATCTTCAGCGTCTTGGCGCCGAGCGCGAGCGCGAGCATTTGGTGGCCGAGGCACACGCCCATCACTGGCGTGCCGCTGTCGACGATCTTCTTGATCTGCGGCGCGGCGTATTTGCCGGTCGCGGCCGGATCGCCGGGGCCGTTCGAGAGCAGCACGCCATCCGGCTTGTGCGCGAGCGCGTCTTCGGCCGTGGCTGATGCGGGCAGCACGGTGACTTTCGCGCCGACATCGCCGAGCGCGCGGATGATGTTGCGCTTCACGCCATAATCGAACAGCACGACGTGGAATTTCGGATTGGTGATCTCTTCAACGCCGTTCGGCCAAGTCCAGCGGCCTTCGTTGACGACGTAGGTCTGCGCTGTCGTCACATCCTTCGCGAGATCGAGGCCGTCGAGGCCAGCCCACGCTTTGGCTTTCGCCCTCAGCGCGTCGAGATCGAATTTGCCGTCGGGCGCGTGCGCAATCACGCCGTTCGGCATGCCTTGCTCGCGGATGCGCTTGGTGAGCGCGCGCGTGTCGATGCCGGCGAGCGCGATGACGTTGCGCTTCTTCAGCCACGCGTCGAGCGTATCTTCCGCGCGCCAGTTCGACGGTGGCGTCGGAATTGCGCGGAAGATCGCGCCGCGCGCGGCGGCGTTGGCGGCGGGCGACGAGCCTTCCATGTCTTCGCTATTGGCGCCGACATTGCCGATGTGCGGGAAGGTGAAGGCGACGATCTGGGCGGCGTAGGAGGGGTCCGTCAGGATCTCCTGGTAGCCGGTCATCGAGGTGTTGAAGCAGACCTCGCCCTCGGCGTTTCCGACCGCGCCGAAGCCCTGGCCCATGAATACCGTCCCGTCGGCGAGCACGAGTGCGCCGGTCGGGGCGGGGGGGCGTGAGGATTTTGCCAAAGCGCGCGTGGAATAGTTAGCGTCGCGCCTGGAGTCAAAGGCGTACGCGTATCTGCCCTTAAGCGAAGGGGCGGCGGGCTTATATTACCGTTTAGACAGCTTTTTTGGTGGGCAACTCACCTCGCGCCCCATCGATGCCGCATTGGTGAACTTCCTGACAGGCGTTGGCGTTTGGCCGGAGCATGAAGTTCCTGTAAGGTTGGGTGGTGGGGAAAGGACTGACCAGTATTTTGGCCAGGGCCACGACCGCCCTGTGGCTGGCAGCGGCGCTCGCCGCCTGCGGCCCGCGTGCGTCTGCGCCGACGGCCGCCCCAGCGCCGCCACCCCTCATCGCCCGCGCTGATTTGTTCGGCGAACCGGTTCGGCAAAACGCCCAGCTCGCGCCGCGCGGCGATCGCGTTGCGTTCCTCGCGCCGCGCGACGGGGTGACCAACCTGTTCGTCATGCCGGTGGATTCATCTGGCGAGCCGCAACCAGTCACGGACGATCGCGGCCGCGGCATTCGCACCTATTGGTGGGCGCACGACAACGCGACGCTGCTCTATCTGCAAGACGACAATGGCGACGAGAATTGGCGCCTCTATGCCGTTCCCGCCGCGGGCGGCGAAGCGCGACCGCTGACGCCAGCTGGCGCGCGCGCCGAAGTGCTGGGCGTGAGTGCTGCCGATCCGGTTGGCGTTGTCATCAGCTTGAACGCGCGCGACGCGCAATGGCCTGACGTGTTCCGCGTCGATATCACGTCAGGCGCGCGCACGTTGATGCAGCGGAACTCCAACAGCGCCGCGGCGCGGGGGTTTTCGAGCTTCTCGGTTGATCTCGCCAATCGTTTGCGGCTGGGCACGAAGAACTTACCTGATGGCAGCGTCGACATTCTCGCGCGGCCCGCGCAGGGCGGGGCGTGGACGAGCTTGTTCACGATCCCCTTCGAGGACGCGATGGGGTCGCGTGTGCTCGGGTTCGAGGCGGACGGGCGTACGTTCCTGATGCTCGATTCAACCGGACGCGATCGTGCGGCTTTGGTGCGCGTTGACGCGCAATCCGGTGTAAAGACCGTGCTGGGTGAAAGCGCGCGGGCCGACGTCGCCGATGCGTGGCTCGATCCGCAAACAAATGCGCCGGAAGCGTTCGCCGCTGATTATCTGCGGCGTGACTGGCGTGCGCTTGATCCCGATGCGCAGGCCGATCTCGATTTTCTCGATGCGCAGCTGAATGGCGATTTCCACGTCGTGTCGCGTAGCGTTGACGATGCGCGCTGGATTGTCGTTGAGGAGGGGCCGGCGATTGCGTCGCGCTCCTATCTTTATGACCGTAGCGATCGCGCCAATCGTCGGATGTCGTTGTTGTTCCGCAGCCGCCCAGCGTTGGACCAGGTGGCGTTGCAGCCGATGACGCCGGTCGAGATCGAAGCGCGCGACGGGCTCACCTTGGTGTCCTATCTGACGCTGCCGATCGGTTCGGACGAGAACGGCGATGCGCGCCCAGACGCGCCGGTGCCTCTGGTGCTGCTGCCGCACGACGGGCCGTGGGCGCGCGACACGTACGGCTACAACGCTTTGCACCAATGGCTGGCCAATCGCGGGTATGCGGTGCTGAGCGTCAATTTTCGCGGCTCCAGCGGCTTTGGCAAAGCGTTCCTCAACGCGGGCAACCGCGAATGGGGCGCGAAGATCCAGGAAGATTTGATCGACGCGGCGCAATGGGCGGTGCAGAGCGGCGTGGCGCAAGCTGAGCGCGTTGGCGTATTTGGCGCGGGTTTTGGCGGTTATGCGGCGTTGGCGGGCCTCGCGTTCGCGCCGGATCAGTTCCAGTGCGGCGTGAGTTTGGCCGGCGCGTCCAATTTGACGTCGATGTTTGAGGCGCTGCCAGCGTTCACGACGCCGATGCGTGACCAGCTTTATCTGCGCGTGGGCGATGCGCGCACGGCGGATGGGCGCCAGGTTTTGCGCGAACGCTCGCCGGCGGCGCGCGTCAACCAGATGCGCCAACCTTTGTTGCTTGCCGCGGGCGCGCGCGATCCGCGCGGATCGCGCGCGGACGCGGACGCTTTGGCGACAACGCTTCGCGCGCGCCGCGCGCCGTTGACGTTCGTGGTGTTCCCGGATGAAGGCCGCGAGCTTGTTCGGCCGCAGAACCGGCTCTCGTTTCTGGCAATCGCCGAGCATTTCCTAAGCCAGTGCTTGGGTGGGCGCACGGAGCCTGTCGGCGCCGCGTTCGAGGGCGCGCGTTTGGAGGCGTTTGATGGCGCGGCTAACGTGCCGGGCCTCACCGCGTTTGCACGTCGTACACCGACACCTGCCGCTTCAGAAAACGCGCCAGGTGAATCGCCCGCGGTTGCGCCGGTAGAGACGGATGGTTCGGGCGGACCAGAGCTTGTGACCTCGCCACCGGCTGACGCAACGGGTTCGACGCCGCCCTGATCTCAAGCGATGGTGAGCAAGTCCGCGCAAATGGCTTCAAGACCGCGCGCGTCGGTGTCGTCAAAGCTGTTGAGCGCGGTGGAGTCCACGTCGAGCACGCCCGCGAGTGCGCCGGCACGATCAAACACGGGCACGACGATTTCCGAGTTAGAGCGGCTGTCGCAGGCGATGTGACCGGGGAAAGCGTGGACATCGGGGACGACGATGGTTTCGCGCTTCTCCGCCGCCGCGCCGCAGACGCCTTTGCCAAACGGAATCCGCAAGCAGCCGAGCGTGCCTTGGTAGGGGCCGACGACAAGTTCGCGCGGCTTGAGCGGATCGACCAGATAGAAGCCGCACCAGAAATAGGTTTCGGGAAACGCTTGCGTCAGCAGCGACGATGCGGTGGCGTAGCGGGCGGTGAGGCTGGTCTCGCCGGCGATGACGGCGGCGATTTCCGCGCGCAGGGCCGCGTAACGCTCAGCCTTGCCGGCGGGCAACTCAACGCGGGCTTCGGCCATTAGCGGTTCGACTTGCGGTGCTTCAGCGCGCCGGACGCTTTGGTCAGCGTCATCATTTCTTGGCGGCTCAGCTGGCGTTTGTCCTTTTGCGTCTTGATCGAGAACCCGACCAGGAACGAGACGCAAATGGTCAGCACCAACACGATTAGAATTACAGACCAGAACATCGTCGCTTCTCCGCCCCCAATGTAGCGCCCGCTTCCGGCTTGACCAGGGTTTACGCCTAAGGGTTTGCGCTAAGTGCGCGTATAACGCGCGACCTCGCTTGGCGGTTGCGGCTGAGGACCAGGCGCCGGGCGAGGGACGCCGGCTTGAACGGCGAGCGGGACAATGCCCGACCATACCGCGTGCGCCGGGTCGCCCGGCACATCGTCGGGGACGCCAGCATTTATTTTGGCCACGCATTCATCGAGCGGCAGGATCAGCACCTTCACGTGCCCGAGATAGCCTTCGTCCACCGGCGGCAATGTCTCCCAGCGTTTGGCAATGATGTGATCAAAAACGCGGCGCATGCGGGCTCGCTTTTCGCTGGCGTTGGTGATCGCGCGGCAGGTTCCGTGGACGCTGACAGAGCGATACTGAAACGAATGATCCGGCACAGTTCTGCCAAGCAACAAGCCGTCGATGAGCGACACGCTTAGACAAGCGCGCGCACCGGCCTCCAGTGCGCTCAGCATTCGATTTGCGCTGGAGCCATGCAGGATGATGTCGTCGCCGTCGCGCGCGTGGATCATCGGTTGCGCAAACGGTTCGTTGTCGACGATGGTGGCGAGCGTGCCGCAAAGCGCTTCGTCCAGGATGGCGTGCACCAGCGCTTTGTCGTAGCTGGCGCGCTGCGCCCGACGTACGGGTTTTGTGCGCGGTGTGGGCGTGTAAGTGTTCATGCCGTCAACGTGTGCCGCCGCGCTGGCGTGCGCCACATGGAAGCGACGAATGTCCCGCGTTTCTCTAAAGCGTGATTTAGTGTTGATCGCCGCGGCGGAGATCGGCGCGGACCACCAGCACGACGTGATGAGCGGATCGGGCTTGGCCAGCGCGCAAAGCGCATTGAGGTTGGAGATCGTTTGGTCGCTTCGCTGCGTGATGGGTGGCGCCAAAAGCCGCCATCAGCGGCCGGACGCAGCTCAGTCGGCCTTCACGCGTGCGGCGTGCTTGGCGTTGGACATCAGCACAACAATACCAGTCGCCGCGAGTATGGCCGACCCGGCCCAGCACGCCGCGCAATGGCCCAGGAGGGCGGGCGCGGTGTGAAGGGGCGCGCCACAGATGGAATCCTGCATCGCTCGTTCCAGCGGCGACATCATTGCGCTGCCCAGCGCGGTCACAAGTGTCGGCCAAGCGCCCGCCGCGGCGAAGCATGACAATGAAAGCAGCGAATGCCGGCCCATGGCGCGAACCTCCAACAGGTCCTCTATGCGCCCAAGCGACGCGGGCGCATTTGATCTCGGTCAAATGCGGGCCTGACCGTCGCTGCTAAGCGATCGGCGACGGTCAAGCATGCGCGCCGTCGAGCAAGAGGCGGGGCGATGATCCACAAGAGCGGGTTTCGCGATGATGCGGCCGGTATCCTGGCCATATTGGCCGCGGGATCATTCCTGGTCCTATTCGGCGTCTCGCGCGCGATCGATGCGCCGTTTGCCGCGCAGATGTGGACGATGCTTATCGCGTTTCTGTTGGGCGGCGCGGGCGTCGTCGGGGTGATGGCCGAGTGGCCGCGCAAGGACGTGACCACGCGCTATCAGGACAACGTGGTCAAGGCCGGTGTTATCGCCTCGATGTTTTGGGGCGTCGCGGGTCTGTTGGTCGGCGTCATCATCGCGCTGCAGCTTTCGTTTCCGAGCATCTTCTATTTTCCAGAGTTTGGTTGGCTCAATTTCGGCCGCCTGCGCCCGCTGCACACTTCAGCGGTGATTTTCGCCTTCGGCGGCAATGTGCTGATCGCCACCAGCTTCTATGTCGTGCAGCGCACGTGCCGCGCGCGGCTCGCGGGTGGGCTTTGGCCGTGGTTCGTGTTCTGGGGCTATCAGCTTTTCATCGTGCTTGCGGCCACGGGTTATCTGATGGGCATCACCGAGGGGCGCGAGTACGCCGAGCCGCCTTGGTACACCGACCTATGGCTGACGCTGGTTTGGGTCGTCTATTTGCTCGTATTCCTTGGCACGATCTGGAAGCGGCAAGAGAAGCACATCTACGTCGCGAACTGGTTTTATCTCGCCTTCATCGTCACCATCGCGATGCTGCACATCATCAACAACCTCGCCGTTCCGGTGACGTTTGGCAGTTCGTTCAGCTATTCGCTGTTCTCAGGCGTGCAGGATGCGCTGACGCAATGGTGGTATGGCCACAACGCGGTTGGGTTCTTCCTCACCGCCGGCTTCCTCGCCATCATGTATTACTTCATCCCGAAGCAGGCGAACCGGCCGGTCTATTCGTATCGGCTGTCGATCATCCACTTCTGGGCGCTGATTTTCCTCTACATCTGGGCCGGCCCGCACCATCTGCACTACACGGCGCTGCCGCAATGGGCGCAGACTTTGGGCGCCACGTTCTCCATCATGCTCTGGATGCCGTCATGGGGCGGTATGATCAACGGCCTCATGACGCTTTCGGGCGCGTGGGACAAACTCCGCACCGATCCGGTGTTGCGCATGCTGGTCGTGAGCGTCGCCTTCTACGGCATGTCGACGTTCGAAGGCCCGGTGATGAGTATCCGCGCCGTCAATTCGCTTTCCCACTATACCGATTGGACCATTGGCCACGTGCATTCGGGCGCGCTTGGTTGGGTCGGGTTTGTCAGCTTCGGCGCGCTCTATTGTTTGACGCCTTGGCTGTGGCGCAAACAAAAGCTGCATTCGCTCGCTCTGGTCGATTGGCACTTCTGGCTCGCGACCATCGGCATCGTTCTTTACATCACCTCGATGTGGGTTGCCGGCGTCATGCAGGGCCTCATGTGGCGCGCCTATAACGAGTTCGGCTTCCTCGAATACTCGTTCGTCGAAACCGTCGAGGCGATGCACCCCTATTACATCATCCGCGCAGGCGGCGGGGCACTCTATCTGATCGGCGCTCTGATCATGGTCTACAATTTGTGGAAGACGGCGACGAGCAACGAGCCCGCGCACGTGCGCGTCGCTGACGCCCCGGCCGCAGCCATCGCCGTGCCGGCGGAATAGGGGGCTCATCCGATGTGGAAGTTTCACAAATGGTTCGAGCGCCACACGCTCCTTCTGCTGATCGGCATCCTCGTCGTTGTCTCGATCGGCGGGCTGGTGCAGATCACGCCGCTCTTCTTCATCGAGTCGACCATCGAGCGCGTCGACGGCGTTAGACCCTATACGCCGCTCGAACTCGCCGGCCGCGAAGTTTACGTCCGCGAGGGTTGCTACGTCTGCCACTCGCAGATGGTGCGTCCATTGCGCGACGAGGTCGAACGTTACGGCCATTACTCGCTCGCGGCCGAGAGCATGTACGATCACCCGTTTCAATGGGGATCCAAGCGCACAGGTCCCGATCTCGCGCGCGTCGGCGAGCGCTATTCCGACGAATGGCATCGTGCGCACTTGGTCGACCCACGCTCGGTTGTGCCAGAATCGGTGATGCCGCCTTACGCGTTCCTGGAAGCGCAAGAACTCGACACCGCGCACATGGACGCACATTTGCGCGCCAATCGTATGTTGCGGGTGCCGTACACAGACGAGCAACTCGCCAACGCCAATAGCGACGCGCGCGCGCAGGCCGAACCGCTCGGATCTAACGCCTACGATTTCGAACAGCGTTATCCGGGCGTCGCCGTTCGCGACTTCGACGGCGATCCAAATCGCGTCACCGAAATGGATGCCTTGATCGCGTATCTGCAGATGCTGGGTTCGGGCGTCGATTTCTCGACCTATCGCGCCGACGCGCCCGAGAACGAACGGTGAGGCGGCCATGACGTACGCTGAAGCTTCGCACTTTGCGCAGACTTGGGGGCTTTTGCTTCTGCTCGTCCTCTTTGTGGGCGTGCTGATCTACACGTTCTGGCCTGGCAATCGCGAGAAATTCAAACGCGCAGCTGAAACGCCGCTCCAAGACGAGGACGAAGATGGCCGACAAGATTGAGCGCGACGACCACAGCGGCACCGACACGACCGGTCACGAATGGGACGGCATCAAGGAACTCGACACCCCGCTGCCGCGGTGGTGGCTCTATATTTTCTACGCCTCGATAGTCGCGGCGATCATCTATTGGGTGCTGATGCCGGCTTGGCCGTTGGCCAATGGCTATACCAGAGGGCTCCTCAATTGGTCGGACCGGCGTAATGTGGCGGCCGAGGTGCAAACGCTAGAGTCTTCTCGCGCGCCAATGTTCGAGCGTCTGGCGCATGCATCGAGCAGCGATCTTGCCCGCGATCCAGAGCTGCAGGAATTTGCCCGCGCTGCGGGTGAATCGGTATTCGGCGACAATTGCCAGACGTGTCATGGCGCCGGCGGCGCCGGCGCGCCGGGATATCCGGTGCTGGCAGATGATGTTTGGATTTGGGGCGGTTCGATGGATGAGATCGAGCACACGCTTCGCGTCGGCATTCGTTCGGGTCATCCGGACGCGCGCTTGTCGATGATGCCGGCGTTCGGCCGCGATCGGCTTTTGACCGACGCACAAATCGGCGATGTGACCGAACATGTGATTGCGGTGTCGAGTGCGCGGACGCGTTTGCCGCCGGACATGCGGGCAGCGGCGCGCGGGGCGCTCGTCTACCAGGAGCAGTGCGCTGTCTGTCACGGCGCGACAGGGGCGGGCGACCGAGCCACGGGCGCGCCCAGCCTCAATGACGATCTCTGGCTCTATGGCGGATCTCGAGCGGAAATTCGCCGCCAGATTGAGCTTGGCCGCGGCGGCGTGATGCCGTCCTGGGAGCAGCGTTTCGACGCCGGCACGCTTCGCGCGCTCGCTTATTATGTCCATCAAATGGGCGGCGGCGAGCCGGACGCGGGGCCTCCGTCTCCAGTTGCGCCAGCGGCGGGCGCACCCGCGCCTGCAATTGATCAAGGTCAAGACGAGGGCGCCACCGGCAATGCTACGCCCTAAGCGTGGGCAAGGTCACACTCATCGATAGGCGCGAAAACGAGCACAGCATCGACGCGCGCGCCGTCAATTCCAAAGAGGCGCGCGAGCTTTATAAAAAGCGCGAGCAAATCTACCCAAAGCTCGCGCATGGGACATTTCGTAACCTGAAATGGGTGGCGATGATCGTCCTGTTGGCGATCTATTATGTGACGCCGTGGCTCCGGTGGGATCGCGGTCTTGGCCGCCCAGACCAAGCGGTGCTGGTGGATTTCGAAGGCCGGCGCTTTTTTTTCTTCTTCATCGAGCTCTGGCCGCAGGAAGTCTATTATTTCGCCGGTCTGCTTATCCTGGCGGCGTTCGGCATCTTCTTGTCGTCGGCTTTGTTTGGCCGGGTCTGGTGCGGCTATGCGTGCCCGCAGACAGTGTGGACCGATCTCTACATTTACGTCGAACGCTGGATTGAGGGCGATCGCAACGAGCGCATGCGTCTGGCCAGAGCGCCGTTCTCTTTGGACAAGGCGCGCAAGAAGATTTCGAAGCACGCGATCTGGATTCTGATCGCCGCCGCGACCGGCGGCGCTTGGGTGTTCTATTTCGCTGATGCGCCAACGCTGTTTCGTGCGATCTTCACCGGCCAGGCCGGTGTGGCGGTCTATCTTTTCGTTGGGCTCTTGACCTTCACGACGTATGCGCTCGCCGGCACGATGCGCGAACAGGTCTGCACCTATATGTGCCCGTGGCCGCGTATCCAGGCGGCAATGACCGACCAGCACGCACTTTCGGTCACCTATCGCGCCGACCGCGGCGAGCCGCGCGGCCCGCACAAGAAGAACGAAAGCTGGGAAGGGCGAGGCGATTGCATTGATTGTCGCCAATGCGTCGCGGTTTGTCCGCAAGGTATCGATATCCGCGATGGCGACCAACTCGAGTGCATCAATTGCGCGCTCTGTATTGATGCGTGCGATGAGATCATGGCCAAGGTGGGCCGTCCCAAAGGCCTCATCGCTTACGACACCCATGTGAATGTCGAGAAGCGACAGCGGGGCGAACAGGCAGGAATCCGCCTTATTCGTCCGCGCACTGTGCTTTACGCTGTCTTGATGACCGTCGTCGGCGCCATCATGCTTTTTGCGCTGCTCACGCGTTCGACGCTCGACCTCAATGTCATTCGCGACCGCAGTCCGCCGTTCGTGCGTCTCGCGCATGGCGGCGTGCGCAACGATTATACCTTGAAGCTCATCAATATGGCGCCGCGCGCGCGCCGCATCCGCATCGCCGTGAGCGGTCTAGACGGCGCCCATTTCATCGCCAACGGCCATAGTGTCGAAGCCGATGGCGCGATCGAAGTCGAGGCACAGGCCGATGGCGTCGCCAATGTGCGCGTCCATGTGGCCGCCGGCGCCGAGCGTGGCTCGCATCCGATCAGGTTTGAAATCACAGACACTGAAACCGGCGAGACCGCAACCAGCGCCTCGGCCTTCTTCGCGGGGAACGCGCCATGAGCAGAGCGTCCTTTGAACTGCGTGGCGGCCATGTGCTGGCGGGGCTGTTGCTTTTCTTCGCCGCCATCATCGCCATCAATGTCGCCTTTGCGGTCGCGGCGGTACGCACCTTTCCCGGCGAAGACGAGCGGCGCTCCTATACACAAGGCCTGCACTACAATGACGTGCTCGCTGAGCGGCGTGCGCAAACAGAACTGGGGTGGCGCGCGCGCTCCGAATTGGCGCGGACGTCATCGGGCGCGCGGCTCATTGTCCACTTAGCGGACCGCGCCGGCGCGCCGATTGACGATGCGGCGATCAATGCGGTGCTGCGCTGGGCGCCAAATGAGAGTGGCGATCGATCCTTGCGCTTCACGCCGATCGGCGCTGGCGCCTATGCGGCGGATCTAGGCGCGCTCTCAGCAGGGCGGTGGGAGTTGCGCGCGCGGGCTGAAGGCCTGAGTGGCGCCGCGCTGGATTTCGAAGCGGAGCTGACATGGCCGACACTTTAGCGGCGGGTTGCCCTTCAGGTTTGTCCGCGCCCACTGAAGATGAGGCATTGCCGGCTAATCTAGCTGTCTTTGTCCGCAAAGGGGCGCACGGCGACGACGTGCTTGAGCTGATGGTGGACGGTGCGAGCTGCGCTCAATGCATCAAGAAGATAGAAGGAGGGCTTCTGGCTTTGCCGGGCGTTGCCGATGCGCGGCTCAATCTTTCGACCAAACGCTTACGCGTCGCGTGGCGCCCTGGCGCGTTAGCGCCGGACAGCATCGCCGCGACGCTCGCGCGGCTGGGTTACGCCGCCGCGCCTTTCGATCCGGAATTGGCCCAACAGAACGTCGACGAGGAAGGCCGCTTCCTCTTGCGTTGTCTGGCCGTCGCCGGCTTCGGCGCCATGAACATCATGATGTTCACGACGCCCGTTTGGTTCGGCGACGATATGGGCGCCGACACACGCACTTTGATGCATTGGTTCGGCGCGCTGGTGGCCGTGCCGTGCGGTCTCTACGCGGCGCAGCCTTTCTTCCGCTCGGCCTGGAAAGCGCTCCGCGCCGGCCACGCCAACATGGACGTGCCGATCTCGCTCGCGGTGATGCTGACCTTCGCCATGAGCATTGCCGAGACGGCGATGGGCGGCGCGCACACCTATTTCGACGGCGTCACCATGTTGCTCTTCTTCCTGCTGATCGGGCGCTATCTCGATCACAGGCTGCGGGAGAAGGCGCGCAGCGCCGCGCGCGAGATATTGGCGCTGCAAGCGGTGAGCGCGCGCCGGATCGGCGTTGACGGCGCCGTCGAAGCGGTCGCAAGCCGCGATATCGCGATCGGTGATCGCTTGCTGCTGGCCGTGGGCGAACGCGCGCCATGCGACGGCGTCATCGTTGAAGGCGCGTCCGATCTCGATTGTTCAATGCTGACTGGCGAGACTTTGCCGACGCCCGTGCGCGCGGGCGATGCGATTTTGGCCGGCGCGATCAATGCGAGCCGGCCCATCACCATGCGCGCCGAGGCGCGCGCGGAAGATTCCGCCGTCGCAGAACTCGCGCGCCTCATCGAAGTCGGCGAGCAGGGGCGCGGGCGATTTGTCCGCCTCGCCGACCGGGCGGCCGCGCTCTACGTGCCGCTCGTCCACGGCGTGGCGCTGCTGACCTTAATCGGCTGGCTTGTTGGTCCGCTGGCGTTTCGGGCCCTCGGCTTTGATGTCGCTGAGCCAAGCCTGCGCGTCGCACTCGCCAACGCCGTCGCGGTGCTCATCATCACGTGCCCTTGTGCTTTGGGTCTTGCGGTGCCCGCCGTGCAGGTGGTGGCGACGGGGCGTCTCTTCAACGCAGGGGTTCTCGTGCGCTCGGGTGATGCGCTGGAGCGTTTGGCAAAGGTCGACACTGTCGTCTTTGACAAGACGGGAACGCTGACACTGGGCAAACCCAAGTTGATCACTTCGCCCGATGAACAAACACTCCTGGTTGCGGCCTCGCTGGCGCGCGTGTCGCGTCACCCACTCTCGCGTGCACTCGTGGAAGCCGCTGGCCCAGGAGCGGCCGTGCCTGGCGCGACCGAGATTCCAGGCGAGGGCGTGGAAGCTTTGATCGAGGGCAGAAGCGTTCGACTCGGTAAACGGACCTTTGCCGCGCCGGGTGAAGCAGACGCGAACGATGGCTCGCCGGAACTCTGGTTCACAGCGGGTGACGGCAAGCCGGTGAGATTCGTCTTCGCGGACGCGCTGCGTCCTGATGCAGCTGAAGCCGTCGCTGCTCTGATGGCGCGCGGTCTGCAGATAGAGATGCTCTCGGGCGATCGGCCCAGCGCCGCGGAAGCGGCGGCGCGGGCGGCCGGTATAGCGGATTGGCGTTCGAGCGTGACCCCTGCCCAGAAGACCGCGCGTATGCAGGCGCTAAGGGCGTTAGGGCGCAAACCCCTGATGGTTGGCGACGGTTTGAATGATGCGGCGGCGCTTGCGGCCGCGCATGCGTCGGCTTCGCCTGGTCACGCCTTGCAAGCGAGCCAAGCGGCTGCAGATCTGGTGCTGCAAGGCGATGCGCTCATGGGTTTGGTCGAAGCGATTGATGTCGCCAAACGGGCTGAGCGCCGCGCCGGTGAAAATCTTGCTTTCTCGGCGCTCTACAATGTCATCGCGGCGCCGCTCGCGGCGGCGGGGTTCTTGACGCCTTTGATCGCAGCCGTCGCCATGTCGAGTTCGTCCCTGATCGTGACGCTCAACGCTCTCCGTATGCAGGGGAAGCGCTGATGGATATCCTGATCTTCCTCGCGCCCGCCGCTATTGTGATGGGCGCCATCGGGCTTGTCGCCTTTCTCTGGAGCCTGCGCGCGGGCCAGTACGAGGACCTCGAAGGCGCCGCGCACCGTGTGCTGATCGACGACGACGAAGACTAGGCGATCGGGCGCTTTTGCGTTGGCGCAAGGGCGCCGGCGCGTGGTCGTTGCCTTTTGATCCGGCGCAATCGCCATCGCTTCGATCTGTGGTGTTGTGCTTGCGGAGAACCGACATGATTGCTTCAGCCACGCTCAACCTGCCGACCAAGTTCCGCCTGATCCGATTGGAATTGGCGCGCGAGCCACGCCATCCCCAGGGGGATTCGCACATCGGCTACACTGTGGTGGCGCCGCTCGAGAAAGACGGCCGGCTCGATATCGAGACCGCCCGCGCGTTCAAAGAGGCCTGCCGTGTCGTGCGCTTCCACGCCGCGCGCGAGCACGAAGAAGGATATCTGCGCCGGCGCCCGGGCGGCTCGTGGGCGTTTCACTACGATTTTGATGATGGCGGCGAGGACGACGATCCTGCCTACCGGCTGGGCGATCACCGGTTCGTCCGCGGCGAATACGTCACCCTCCAAGAAGACGAAGGCGAACACACGTATCGCGTCGTTTCGGTCGAGCCGCTCTAACGACCATGAGTGGCGAATTGAGCCGACTCGCCAGCAATCTGGCGCTCGCGAGCGGCATGGTCGGGATCACGGTGCTGATGCACTTTTGGGGGCTCGTGCTGCTGACGCGGCTTGTATCGCACGGAGGACGGCGCCTGCGCGCTCATGAAAGCCATGGACGCGCAGGTATACTTGTACTGCTCGGCGTGTTCGGCGTCTTCGCACTGCATACATCGGAAATCTGGGCCTATGCTTGGCTCTACCAAGGGCTGGGCGAGGCGGCCGCATTCACCGACGCGCTTTATTTCTCGACCACCGCCTTCGCCTCGCTTGGATTTGGCGACATTGTGCTATCGCCGCGTTGGCGCTTGGTCAGCGCTATCGAGGCGGCGAATGGCGTGATCCTGTTTGCTTGGTCGACGGCGTTCCTGTTGGCGCTGACGCGGCGGCTCGGCGTCTTCAGTCACGATTGGCTGGGGCACCCTGAAGGCTAAGTGTCAGGCCGCTTCCAATTCGTAGAGTGCGCTCGGGTTGCGCATTACAACATGGCGCGAGCTTGGCAGCGCGATCGCGGCGTTGCGCTCGAACTCGGAGAAGGCGCGCGACACAGTTTCGATCGTGAGGCCCAAATAGTCTGCGATGTCGGCACGCGACATGGGCAGGTCCATTTCGCGCTTCGCGACGAAGCGATCGGCTAGTTGCAGCAAAAACGCGGCGACCCGCTCGCCGGCGCCCTTGCGGCCGAGCACGAGGGCGTGCTCGCGGGCGGTTGTCAGTTGTTCAGAGATGAGCTGGAGCAGCGCGCGTGTGGCGCGGGCGTCGTCTGCGGCCGCTTTGTCGAGCGCGGAGCGGCGCACCATCACGATTTCGGAGCTGGCCAGGGCTTCGGCGGAAAGCGTGTGCGTGTCGCCAAGTTCAAGGCCGAAGATATCGCCCGGCAAATGGAAACCCAGAATCTGGCGACGTCCGTCGCTGGAAAAGCGCATGGTGCGCACAGCGCCGGAGACCACGCGGTAGACATACTCGGCCGCTTCGTCTTGGCCGAAAATCTCTTCGTTGCGTTGGAAACGCATGCGCACGCCGCGAAGCGTCACGCCGCCAAATTCGATGCTGTCTTGGGGCGCCTGCGCCGCCTTTGGGATGTTGAGCGTTTGCGTCCGCATGACCAGCTCCGTCTTGATGTGCATCAAGGGGTAGGCCGATCCCGGGCCTCGAAAAATTCGGGATCAACGCTTAAGGGAAAGCCCTTAGTCCTTCCGGCCTAGACGGAGAGGCGCAGCGGACGGGCGCCGTGTCGCACGCTGAAGCGACCCCGAACCTAGGCGCTGGGGCGTTTGGTCGCTGGTCTACCTTCGCTGAAGTCGATGTCAGTGCTCACAATCCGGTCGGCTAGGCGGATCGGCTCTCGGCCGGTAAGGTTCTCTCGGGAGCAAGCGAGCAACGGGCGCTTCGCGCAAAATCGGAATGAGAGCGGCCTTGACGACCATGCACGTAGTTTGTGACGCACCCAATGAGGCATGCCTCCCTCGCATAGGTGGGGTTTCGCTCCGGTGAGTGGGTTGCTCCCCGAAAGCATACGCGCCTTCCTGGCGCGGCGCGGGCGCACCTATGCGCTGACACTCGCCGCCTGCGCCTTCGCCTTTTTGCTTGCACGGTTGCTCGGGACGGCAATCCCGGACCTGCCGCGCTTCATGCTGTTTGCCGCCGTCGTTGTGGCCGCGAGCCTGTTGGGCGGAGCGGGCCCTGGTCTCTTCGCGACAGCGCTTGGGCTTCTCAGCGGGTTTGCGATCCAATCGGGTGAGCCGCACAGCTCAAGCGCCTCGGCCATGTTCGTGGTCATCGGTCTGAGCGCCTCATTAGTGGGTTATTGGGCGGAGCGTGGGCGCCAGCTTGGCGAACAGGCGCGGGTGACGCTTGCCGCGCGCGAAGCGCACTTGCGTTCGATCTTTGACACCGCACCCGAGGCCATGATCGTCATCAACACCGAAGGCATCGTGCAATCTTACGGAGCCTCCGCTGAGCGCATGTTTCAATGGCGCGCCGCCGAGGTGATCGGACGCAACATCTCGATGTTGATGCCGCAGCCATTTTGCGACCAGCATGACGGCTACGTGCATCGCTATCTGTCGACCGGCGAAAAGCGAATTATCGGCATTGGCCGCATCGTCGTTGGGCAACGCAAAGACAGTTCAACCTTTCCAATGGAATTGGCCGTTGGTGAGGTAAACTCAGAGCACGGACGCTTCTTCACGGGCTTTGTGCGCGACCTCACTGACCGAGAAGAGCGCGAAGCGCGGGTCGAACAATTGCAAGCCGAGGTCGTCCATATCTCGCGCCTCTCGGCGATGGGGGAAATGGCCTCGGCGCTCGCGCACGAACTCAATCAGCCCTTGAGCGCCATCGCCAATTATCTGAACGGCGCCAAGCGCCTGCTGTCGCGCGGCGGCGAAGTTGATCCCAGAGCGGTTGAGGCCGTCGATAAAGCGGTCGGCCAGGCCTTGCGCGCCGGCGATATTATCCGGCGTCTGCGCGACTTTCTTTCGCGCGGCGAGGGGGAACGCAGCGTGGAATCGCTTTCCAAGCTCGTGCATGAAGCCTGCGGTTTGGCCTTGGTCGGCGCCAAGGAAAGCGGCGTCGATGTGCGCTATGAACTCGATCCCCATCTCGATCGCGTTTTGGTGGATCGCATCCAGATTCAACAGGTATTGGTCAACCTTGTCCGCAACGCGATGGAGTCGATGCACGGACAGGCGCGGCGTCAGCTATTGGTGTCAACGTTGATAGACGGCGATATGGCGGTGGTGAGCGTAGCCGACACCGGCGCCGGCCTTGATCCCCTCATTGCCGAGAAGCTGTTTCAGCCCTTTGTCACTTCGAAGGCGCAAGGGATGGGTATTGGCCTGTCTATTTCCCGCACAATCATTGAGGCGCACGGGGGGCGGATTTGGACTGAGCCCAATCCAGACGGCGGCGCAATATTCCACTTCAGCGTCCGACTGGCGCCCGATGAGGAGACCGTAACATGACCGTGGTGCACGTGGTCGACGACGATCCGGCAATCCGCGATTCTTTGAGCTTCTTGTTAAGCGCAGCGGACATGACGCCAATCGTCTATGAATCGGCGCTCGAACTTTTAGCGAAGCGCGAGCTTGAACCGGGCTGCGTCGTCACGGACGTGCGCATGCCTGGCATGAGCGGTCTTGAGCTTGTCTTGAAGCTAAAGGAAAGGCGCATCCTGCACCCTGTCATCGTGCTGACCGGTCACGGCGATGTGGCGCTTGCTGTGGAGGCCATGAAAGCGGGGGTTGTCGATTTCATCGAAAAGCCCTTTGACGAAGATGTGTTGCTGAAGGCAGTGAGAGCCGCGTTGGCGCGAGATGAAGACGTGACGGCGCGTCAAACCGAACGAGCCGAAGTGGAGGCGCGTATCGCTCAGCTATCTCAGCGTGAACGCGAAGTGTTTGAAGCGATCGTTGCGGGTAACTCCAATAAGGCAGCGGCCCTCAAACTGGGCATCAGTCCGCGCACCGTTGAAATTTACCGCGCGCATGTGATGGATAAGATGGGGGCGCGCACGCTCTCGGAATTGGTCCGGATGGCGCTGATCCGTGAACACTTGTGACGCCGTAGGGTTTGCGCCGGATCAAGGCGGTGCGCCTCGAAAGCGCGTCAGGTGGCGCCTTTAGCGTGAGGCATCCCTGGCACAAAAACTTCCTCTGGCCCCGGCGCTTGTCCTGGTCGACGACGATCCTGCGCTGCTTCATGCGCTCAGCTTCGCGTTTGAGACCGAGGGCTACGACGTGCGCGCGTTCGCGGACGCCGAGGCCCTTTTGGCCGATCCTCAATCACCACACGCTTCGCTGTGCTTCGTGCTGGATCAGAAATTGCCGGGAATGTCGGGGCTTGCACTTTTGTCGGCGCTCCGCGCGCGCAATGTCGGCGCGCCTGCCATTCTGATCACGTCTAATCCAACCGCGATTTTGCGGCGAGAAGCGTGCGCCGCGGGTGTTGAAATTGTCGAGAAGCCGCTTCTGGACGGCGTCCTCGCCACCAAGGTGCGGGAAGCGGTGGAGCGGCGGGACGGCGCCTGAGTGCGCGCCATTCCGCAATTGTCGCCGATCTGCAACGCGACTTTTGGCATGGCGGATGGTGGGTACCGGCGGCGGCACGCGGATCGTACTTGCGACACAAGACTCGTCTCGCGCCACAAGGTGTTTCCCGATCCCAGTCAGCGGCTCAGGCTTGACGACGGGGGGCGGCTCAACGCAGATGCACGCTTGGCGACTATTGGGGGCCCGTAGCTCAATGGTTAGAGCCGACCGCTCATAACGGTCTGGTTACAGGTTCGAGTCCTGTCGGGCCTACGCCATTCGCGCTTGCTGGCCCCAGACTTCGCGTCTCCCCACATCGCTTGCGCTCAATTGCCTGCCACCCACGCTGGCAATAAATGCGCGCCACACGGACGCCACGCGTGGATACGCTTGATGTAAATAGCGGCGTTATGGCGCCGCGGAGTCGGCGTCGCCGCGGGCGTAGCCGACGATGGCGGCGCGGACGAAATCGTCGAAATTGATGCTGTCGAGCGCGTCGGGATGCTTGGCCCAAGGCGGGCCGTCGAGCATCTGTACGGTGATGTCGGGCTTCTTCTTGCGACGGCGCAGACCAAGGGCATGGGTCGCTTCTTTCTCAACCCATTCCGACGAAGCGGCCGCCTTCGACCAGCACAAATGGAAGAGATCGCAGCGATCGATCTCGCGGCGCAAGCGCGGGTGCCATTCCTCGCCCGATTTGAGCGAGGTGCGATCCCAAAAATGCGCGACGCCCGCGGCTTCGTAGGCGGTGGCGATGGTGGAGACGGTTTCGCGGTCCTTGCTCGAATACGACAAGAACACGCGCTTGTGCCGCTTGAGGCGCACGCGTTCGCCATCGGACAACGCCTTTGGGCGTGGGCCGGTGACGCCGCGTGTGAAGGCGAGCACGCCGATCTGCGCGTCGTTGACGAAAACGCGCGCCAGGATGACGACTTGCTTTACATCGGCATCGGCTTCGACGGCGAATGAGAAATCGAGCGGATCGCCGCTCCATGTGCGCCGCTGCAGAGCGCCGTCGCAGGCGGCGCCTTTGACTTCGAGCGAGACGCCAACACTCGATCCGAGCGCGACTTCGCCGATGCCCATGCTCTGTGGCGCGGGATTGGTGCGCGGATCGGCCTTGCGCGCGGCTTTGATGACCGCTTGCAAATCCTTGGGTTGGTGGATGGCGATGCGGACGAGTTCGGCTTCAGCGCGGCGGAGCTTTTTCGGCGCGAATGCGGTGGCGTCGGCGGGCGCGCTGGGCGCGGCGTTGCGCGAGAGGCCGCCAACCATGCCGCCGATCGGTGCGCCCGGTGGGGCGGAACGCTTGCGCGCCATCTCCACCGGGGGATCGTCCATGCGCTGAATTTGTGGCGCAGACGGCGGCGCTGGCGGCGCCTCGTCGTGATCCTGCGGGGCGGGAGCGGGTGGTGGTTCCGGTGCGGCGACGCTGGCGGGCGGCGCGGCGGCGACGGGCTCGTCGCTCTCGCGCGCGGCGCCAACGTCCTCGTGCTCGTCTTCGGTGACGCGCTTGGCTTCTTCGATTTGTTCGCCGCGCAGATCGTGGGTTTCTGCATCGTCGAGTGGCGATTGCGCGCCGAAGCTTTCAGTTTGCTCGCCGGAGACTTTTGCTTGGACGGCGCGCAGGAGATGCTCGAAAGCCCTGTCCGTAACATCGCCGTTCCAGTGGCTGAGGTCGGGCGTGTGATAACTCACGAACGCGCTTGGCGGACTCACGTCGCCGATGCGTGCGGGGATGAGCTTGCGCTCTTGATCGGCTTCGTGTGCTTCGCGGAGCACCCATTGGCTGGCGACTGAATGATCGGACCAAAGCGCGATCGCGGCTTTGCTGCCGCGCAGCTTCTGCAGAACTTGTTCAGCGAACGCGGGGCCGGCTTCCAGATCTTGCTGGGCGAGCCAGACGTCGAGGCCGGCCTTGCGGAGCGCGTCGGCCAGTTTCTGCGCCTTCGCTTGATCCCAGGTGTGGTAGGAGATGAAAACGTCCGGCGCCTGCGCTTCATCCGCGGGCGCTGGCGCATCCTCAACACTGTGAGAGGGCGTTGGCTCCGCTTGAGGCTCGGGATCTGCGACGTGCGTCGGCGTGGGCTCTGCTGCGGCTTCCGCGTGTAGCGCCGGCGCTTCCGGCTCGGGCGGCAACGGGCCGGCGCGGCGTTCGGCGGAGAGGCGCGCGCGACGCAGCGCTTCCTCAAGCGACAGCACCGGCCACGTGTTTGGAATGAACGGAAACGCCGCGAGCGTTTCCTGGCTGGTGAGGATCAGCTGCGCTCCGTCACGTCGACCCGCGAGCATCCGGAGCAGCGCCACGAACGCATCGTCGCGCGCGCCCTGCGGTGTTAAGAGGAGACCCAAGTTGGGGGTGGCCGTGAGCGGGGCCAGGACGGCCTCGCGCTCCTCCGGGGGGCCTGGGTGGAGCAGGTCCAGCCCGAAGCCGGCCGCCAGTTCCGCGCCGATCCCAGCGTCCGCCTGCGCGGCGATCAGCCAGCCATTGCTCATCAATCATCCCCCTCGAAGCGGTCCAGAACCTACCGCCCCGGCCCTTGGGGCCACAAGCGCGGCTGGCTGGCGCTGGTCGAACCGGCTATGAAAGCGGCAGGAGGACCCATGCGTTTTGCTCTGATTGTCCCTGCTTTGGCTTTGGCGGCGGCTTGCGCCTCACCGTGCCCACCCGCTGTCACCGGAATGACGCAGGTGCGGTTCGAGTGCGCCGATGGGTCGGATATCGTAGTGAATTTTTCGCGAAGCCCTGAGACCGCCCAAATCCTGCAGGAAGGCTATGCGCCGGTCACGCTTCCGGCGCGCAACGTTGGTTCCGGCTACCGATATGTCGATGCGGGCGCGGAATTGCGGGGCCGAAGCACGCAGGCGAGTTGGACGCGCCCGGGCGCAGCCCAAACGCTCTGCAGCGAGACGGCGGTGACGCCTGATGCTAGAGCGACGTCGGGCCAATCGTCGGGCCAGTAATCGGGCGAGGAATTTGGCCGAGACTTTGGCCATCGTACAGAACACGGCGTCGAGGGCCGCCGCGACTTGAGAAGGAGAAATCGTATGCGTCTCAAATTGCTCACTGCGGTCGTTTCCTGCGCCATGGCGCTGACGGCGTGCGAAACCACTGGAGGCGGCGGTTATGGCGGCGGCGGGACGCGCCTCTCGCAATGCACGCGCAACGCTTTGATCGGCGCCGGTATCGGCGCGATCATTGGCGCGGCGCAAGACAGCCGCAACAATCGCGCGGAAAACGCGGCGCTTGGCGCGGCCGTTGGCGGCGCGGCGACCTACGGCGTGTGCCGCGTGCTCAGCGCGCGCGAACAGCAACGTGTCGAGAATGCGTATTATCAATCGCTGAACTCGGGCGCGCCGGTGAGCGACAATTGGCAGTCCGATCAAGGCGCGCCGCGTAGCCTCGCGGTCTCGCCGCCGCAGCCGGTTTCGGGCCGTCCGGAGTGCCGCACCGTGAGTGCGACCGTCAACGATCAGCAATACGGCAACCAGCAGCTGCCGCCGGAAACCTTCTGCCGCAACGGCGCGGGCCAATGGGTCCCGGCGTAACGCGTCAGCGTTGAACTGATCGCGAAGGGCCGGCGGAAACGCCGGCCCTTTTGCTGAGTGGGCGGTTGTTTGCGACGAGCGCTGTTGCGCCGACAGTGCGACGCGCCGAGCATTTGGCGATGTTGATCGATCGTCGTTTGTTTCTGATCGCGCCGGCGTTGTTGAGCGCGTGCGCCACGCCGCCGCCCCCGCCGACGCGCGTGCTTGTGATCGCCGTTCTGCACGGCGCGCACCGGATGAATCCGAACTATACGTACGACCATCTTTACGCGCGCATTCGAGCGTTTGCGCCGACGGCTGTCGGGGTCGAAGTTCGGCAGGAGGATTTGGAGCGGTCTCAAGCCTATGTCGCCGCCAATTATCCGCAGGAAATGGGCGCGTTGGCGGTTGAGTACGATGCGATCGTTTCGGGCATTGATTGGCTGGGCGAGGATCTCGTTGGGCGCGAGGTTCCGGCGGGGTATTGGGCCAACGAAAACGAGATCAAGCGGCTGGAGCGCGCGCTTGCCGCTGATCCAAACGATCCAACAAAAAACGATCCCGAGTTGGAGACGATCGGCGCCGCGCAAATGCCGCTCGTCCGCACGGGCAGCGCCTCGGAAATGAATGACGGCCGCTATGACGCGCTGACGCGGCGGCGCTATGCGCGCTTGGGCGAGTTGCTGCGCGGTACGCCATATCAGCCAATGACGGATTTCTATGCGGCGCGCGATGCTCATATCGACGCCAACGCGGTGGCGCTGATCCGCGCCAATCCAGGTGGGAGGGTCGCGCTGGTTGTCGGCGCTGATCATCGCTTCGCGCTGATCGATGCGATCGCCGCAGCATTTGGGCCTGCGGTTGAGTTTGAACCCGTCTGAGCGGGCCGCCGAATCGGGATCGTTCTAAGCGAGTGCTGCGCCCATAACCGGATCGCGGCCGAGCGCGATGTCTTCGACACTGGCGACCACCCACACATCGGGCGCAATGCCCGAATTAGGGGCGGCAGCGAGGGGAAATGTGCCGATCAACGGCAGATCCGCTTCGAGCCCGGAGGCTGGCAACCGAAGAAAGAAAAAGGCGCCGCCGTTGATGCCGCGTTTGTTGCCGCCGGTGGCCGTTCCAAACAGACGGCCGAGAGAATGGCTGCGAATGAGGTCGGCGAATTGAAACGTGGCGGAGCTGTTCGCCGCATCGATCAGGACAGTCAGTTCGCCGCGAAAACGCGGGCCTTTCGGCGCGATTGCGCGCGTTTCAGCGCTGGCCGGAAGCCGATACGAGCCGTTGCCAAGCGGCTCGGCGCCTTCGCCAAGCGTACGGAAACTGTCGTCCCAGGTGTCGAGATAGGGATTGAGATGGCCCGGCGTGGTTCGGAAACGCACGCGCCGTTCGTAGGCCGCGAGCGGCAGGTCACGATCGATGAGCCGTGCAATGATCTCGTGTCCGCAATCAAGCCCGCCCTCGTTGCCGCGTAAATCCACGATCAGGCGGGCAATGGCGCGGTCGTCGATTTCGGCGAAAGCTGAATCAAGAAAACCGCGCCAGTCCCAGCTCGAATTGTAGAGCGCCCATGTCGGCATCGTCAGCACCGCGGAACGTGGGTTCGGATAGGTGAGGGACCACGCGGGTGCGTTGTCAGCGCGCGCCAACGTGGCCATTTGAGCGCGACGAGCAGCCAGATCAATCGGCGCGACCTCAAGGCGATGCGTGAGGCCGTCCGGCGTGCGCACGCGTAAGGCAAACGCGTTCGCAGCTTGGTTGGGAAATGCGAGCGGATAGAAGATATCGAAACTTTCGAAACGATCGATGCCGCGTACCTCCAGCAAAGCGCGACGCTTGTCATCGTTGCCGCCATCGGCGCGCATCAGCGGCACCAGGTCGCGCAGCACGCGCCGACTGGAGCGGCCGTTGATCGACAGCACTTGGGTTCCTGGCGCCAAGCGTGCTTCGCCGCTGTGATTGCGCAGCACGATCATGCGTTCGTCCAGCCACGCGAAATGAAACGGCAGGCGGTTGCGGCCGGCGAACAATTCCTCCGCCACGGTACGGCGCTGATTGTAGAAGTTCGCGTAGGTGTGGCCGCATTGAATGCTGGCGAGGAAGCGCGAGAGCGAGAGGTAGGCGGCCGCGCGCGTTTGGTCTCGCGCCCATGTCTGCTCAAGTGCGGCGAAACGCCCGTTCATCGCCTCGGGCGAGGCGTACCGATAAAGGCCGGGGTGCAAGGCTTCGAACGCCTCGCGCAAGATGGCGATGTCGCCCGCGGTGTCGCGCCCGCGAAGCTCGGATTGCGCCCAGGCATTGGGCGCCAGCGCCGAATAACCGAGCCCAGCCAAAATTGCGCGCCGCCGCATGCCCACTCCTGTGCGGGTGCTACGGCTCATGGCTGAAATCGGATCGCCTGCCGCCTCGACGGCGGCGGCGGGCATCGCTATATCGCGCCTTCCCATTCATAGGATTGCGCACCCATGGCGGCCCAACCCGCTCAATACATATTCTCGATGCAGGGTCTCTCGAAGACCTATCCGGGCGGCAAGAAGGTGTTCGAGAACATCTGGCTGTCGTTCTTTCCGGACGCGAAGATCGGCGTCGTTGGCGTCAACGGCTCGGGCAAGTCGACCTTGATGAAAATCATGGCCGGGCTCGACAAGGATTTCACGGGCGAAGCCTTCGCCATGGCCGGCACCAAGATGGGCTATCTTGAGCAGGAGCCGCACATCGATACGAACCTCGGCGTGCGCGAGAACGTCGAGGCGTGGTGCGAGGAAAAAAAGCTCGTCGCGCGCTTCAACGATGTCAGCATCAAGCTCGGCGAGGATTACTCGGACGAGCTCATGGAAGAGATGACGGCGCTGCAGGAAAAGATCGACGCCGCCGACGCCTGGGACATCGACTCGAAGATCGAAATGGCGATGGACGCGCTGCGCTGTCCGCCGGACGACGCGGACGTTACCAAACTATCGGGTGGCGAGCGCCGGCGCATCGCGCTGTGTCGCTTGTTGTTGTCGAAGCCCGACATGCTGCTGCTGGACGAGCCGACCAACCACCTCGACGCTGAAAGCGTAGCGTGGCTGCAGCATCACCTCGAAGCGTTTCCGGGTTGCGTCATCCTCGTCACCCACGATCGTTACTTCCTGGATCAGGTGACGAAGTGGACGCTGGAGCTCGACCGCGGCAAGGGCCACCCGCACGAGGGCAATTATTCGGCGTGGCTTGAGATCAAAGCCAAGCGCAGCGAGCAGGAATCGTCCGAGAGCGAGAGCCGCAAGAAGGCGCTGTCGCGCGAATTGGAATGGGTGCGTCAATCTCCCAAAGCGCGTCAGGCTAAGTCGAAAGCACGTTTGTCGCGCTACGAGGAAATGGCGGCCGAGGCCGAGCGCGAGAAGCAAACCTTCGCGACGATCCAGATTCCGCCCGGACCACGGCTCGGACAGAATGTCATCGAGTTCGACGGCTTGAAGAAAGCGTTCGGCGACAAATTGTTGATCGACGGTTTGACGTTCAAGCTGCCGCCTGGGGGCATTGTCGGCATCATTGGCCCGAACGGCGCCGGCAAATCGACTCTGTTCCGCATGATCACTGGCGATCAGAAGCCGGACGAAGGAAAAATCGTTGTCGGCGAAAGCGTGAAGCTCGGCTTCGTCGATCAATCGCGCGATGCGCTCGACGACAAGAAGAACGTGTGGGAGGAAATTTCCGGCGGGCTCGATGTTATTACCGTTGGCAACCGCGAAATTCCGTCGCGCGCTTACGTGTCAAGCTTCAACTTCAAAGGCGCCGATCAGCAGAAGAAAGTGGGCCAGCTCTCCGGCGGTGAACGCAACCGCGTGCACCTGGCCAAGACCTTGCTCACCGGGGCCAACGTGCTGCTGCTCGACGAACCGACCAATGATCTCGACGTGGAGACGCTGCAATCGCTGGAAGCTGCGCTCGAGGATTTCGCCGGCTGCGCCGTGGTGATCAGCCACGATCGCTGGTTCTTGAACCGCTTGGCGACGCACATCCTCGCGTTCGAGGGCGATAGCCATGTCGAGTGGTTCGAAGGCGATTTCGACAGCTACGAAGAGGACAAAAAACGCCGCTTAGGCGCCGACAGCTTGATCCCGCACCGGATCAAGTTTCAGAAGTTCGGGCGGTAGCGGCGGCGCTATCCGCAAAGCAAGGCGGCCGCGCAGCTTTCGCCGCGCGGCCGCAATTGTTTCTGCTCTGGGCTTTAGCCGCGGCCGCGTTCTTCGTCTTCGATGCGGAAGACGACGCGGAGGTTCACGGGCGAACCGATGGCTGTGCTGCCGTCGCGGAGTTGCTCGGCGTGGCGGAGCGTGCGGGCGACGCGCAGCGCGGCGTTGCCAAAGCCGCCAGGCGTTTCTTCGGCGCGCACGCAGGCGAGTTCGCCTTCAGCCTGAACCGTGCAATGCAGCATGGCTTGGCCTTCGCGGCCGCGCTCGAGAGCGGCGACGGGGTAGAGGCGTTCGAGGCGACGCGCGCTTGGCGTGCGGGTCCAGATCGGGCGGCGCGGCGCGGTGACGACGATATCGTCGCTGTCGCTGTACCCAGTGGTCACGCTCGCCGGGGTTACGCCGATGGTTTCTTCAGGCACCGGCTCGGCGCGCGCCGTCGTAGCGCGGCGCGTGGTTGTGCTGCTGCGTGGAGCGGCCGCTGGCGCGGCGACGTCGTCCGTTGCAGCGGATTCAGCGTTTGGCGTTTCGCTCGGGTCGATGGGGCCAGAGGCCATCGGTTGGGCGCCGTATTGATCGTTTCCGTACTCGTCGTTGTAAGCGATCTCGGCGTTGTTTTGGCCGGGCGACATAGATTTCCAAACGTAATAGCCGCCGCCAACGAGGGCCGCCGCCGCTACCGCGCCAACGAGCCATTTCGCGCCGTTGCCGCCGCCCTTGGATGAATGGATTTTCGCTGCGCCATGGGGTTGTTCGCTCACAATCGTCTCCTTGAGTTGCACGGAGGGAACCTGCAACCCCGCAACGTCTCCAATGATGGCGCGTTCCGTTTCAGCCTGTGACCGAGGTCACTGCGCGAGCAAACCCAAGAGCAAGCCGTAATCGTCTTCCATCAGCCCGTTGCGCCGTGCGCGTTCGACGGCTTCGCGGCCTTCTCCGGCGATGCGTGGGGCCCAGGCCGAGAGCGCTTCGCAGCGTTCACGCGATGCGGGCTCGCGGCGCTGCATCGCGAGCGAGGCAAGCGTCGCGACGTAGCGGCCGACGCCTTCGCGGACCTCGCGCTCGCCGCCGCCGCTGGCGGCGGCATTCATGGCGCCGATCTCGAGCGCGCCGACGAGGCCGGCATTGAGCACTTCGCGCATTGGCACGCTGCAGGCGAAGCTATCGCCCAAGGCTTCCGACCAGGTTTGGGTCGTTCGGTCCACTTGCGCCTGGTTCGGCCTGCCCGCGAGCAGGGAGGCGAATGCGCCGCGGCTCGCGGCGTCAGCGTACCGCAGGGATGGCCCGCTCTCGGCGCTTGTTGCGCACGCTGCGAGCGCGAGGAGGGCGATCAGTGAAAAGCGTCGCATGGGCGGTCCTCTCGTGGCGCGTCTTTGGTTTAAGCGCGTCGGCGCGATTTTGTTGCGTATTCGGATCATTACCGCCACCTGTGCATAACGAGCAAATCAGTTCATCATTCCTCTCCGTGACCGTTCCGGAAGTGATCCGGACTACGCGAAGCGGGAGCGCGTGAATGCTGCGAAAATACCAGCCGCTATTGTCCCATCTGCAGCGCCGCAACGGGCGTCCGGAGATGCTGTCGTTCGAGGAAATCGAAGAGATCATCGGCAAGACGCTGCCGCAGAGCGCGGTGAAGCATCGCTCTTTCTGGGCCAATGACAACCAAGAAGCTCATTCCCGCGCCTGGACGCGCGCGGGCTATCGCGTCGCCTATGTCGATCGCGACGAGAAGGTGGTGCGGTTCGAACGCACGCGCTGAACGTCGTTAATCGCACGTGCCGGGGTATGTGCCATTCCGTATCGCTTTGACGCGCCGCCAAGCGATCGCCCGCTCGCCTGAAGGGCATGGGCATTGCTTGATGAGGGGCTAATCGAGCTTTCCCGGGGCGAAAAGCGTGACTTCAGTATTAACGTGGGCGCGGCCGCGCTTGGCGGCGATCGGCAATATGCGCGTGTTGGCGATGATCGCCTTCGCGGCGACGGCCCTGATCGCGCTCGACCTGTTCAACATGGCGCTGGACAAGATTTACGCTTGGCCGGGGCCGCGCGTCTGGGCGCCCGTGCTTGGCGCGCTGGTTGCGGCCGGTTTCCTGGTGCGCGTGCGCTACGCTGCGTTCACGCCGCTGTTGGCGATGTCGCTGCGGGCGACGGCGGCGGGTTTGCTGGCGGTGATGGTTTTCGCGCGGCCGGACTTCACGGTCGCCAACCCCGATTTTGGCGGTACGGCCGCAGACTACATCAACCATGCCTACTTCCTGTTGCTGCCGGTGGCGGTGCTGGCGCTGTTTCGCCCGGCGTTCGTCATCCCGGTCGCGATCTATCTCTATTCATCGCGCGAGCTGGTGCAGTACATCTCCGGTCTGATCATGTCGGATCTCGACATCCGCTACATGCTCGACATGGCGCTGTTTCTGGCGTTGGGCGGGTTGGCGATCACGCAGCTTGGGCCGCGCATCCATCCTTGGCTGGCCGCGCCCGAGCGGCAAGGCGAGATCGTTGGCGCTGCGTTTGGGTTGCACCTTGCGAACTATTTCTGGTCCGGCATCGCCAAACTCGCGATCGGGCCGACGCCTTGGTACTGGATCACCCAAAACCACACATACAATCAGATTCCACACACGATCGAGAGCGGCATTCTTCCGCTTGGGCATCTCCCGTGGTTGGCGGAGTTTGCCTACGAGGCGATGCGCTGGACGTTCGTGCCGTTGAACGCGGCGATCGTGGTGGCGCAATTGTTCGCCATCATCTGCATCTTCCGCATCGATTGGCTGAAGATCTGCTCGGTGCTGTTCGACCTTCTGCATCTCGGCATCTATTTCTTCGGTGGCTTGTTCTTCTGGCCGTGGATCTGGAACAACCTCACGATCTGGTGGGCCGCGCGGTCGTCCAAGGCGCCCCTGATGTTGAACACCAAGGTGGCGTGCATCGTCGCGATTCTGCTCGGCGCGCCCATTTTTAAGGTCAACGAGGCGGCGTGGCTTGCTTGGTACGATGTGTCCGACGCGCGGCAATCTTATTTCGCGGCGGTGACGGAGGACGGGCGCGAGATCAAAGTGCCGTCGGCGTTTTTCCTCAGCCATTCGTATTCCGTCTCGCATGGCAACATGGCGCTTGAGTACGAGCCTGGCCATTACGAGCACACGACCCTGGCTTCGGCGCGCTTTCTTGATCGCAACGAGGCGTCAGGCCAGTGCGCGGATCCGGCAACTTTCCCCCGTCGCGGGTACGCCGAAACGCCGGCGCAACACACCGAGCGCATGGAATGGTTGCAGCGCTTCCTCTCGACCCACCACGCCAAGATGGAAGGTCGCGAGGCGACGTTCGGCCGCGGCAATTTCTATTTCCGCTCCCATCACCACCCGAGCAATCCATTCCTATATTCAGAGTTCAACGCGCTCCCTCTGAGCGATGTCGTGGGCTATCGCCTGATTACGGAATCGGCGTGCTACGGCCTCGATGCGGGGCGGGTGACCAAGCGGGTGCTGGCCCGGAACGTGGAGTATTTCAGTGTACGCTGAGCCGGGCACGTTCGTTGTTTATGACGGGGAGTGCCCGTTCTGCTCGCAATACGTGAGGCTTGTGAAGCTGCGGGAGGCCGTCGGCCCGGTGAAGCTGATCAACGCGCGCGACGACCATCCAGCTGTTCGCTACCTGCAAAGCCAAGGCGTCGATCTCAACCAGGAGATGGCGCTGATCATGAACGGCGAGCATTTCACCGGTCCAGAATGCATGCATCGCTTGTCGCTGATGAGCACCGACGCTGGTTTTTTCAATGTGCTCGTGGCGCGGATGTTCTCCAATCGCCGCGCCACCAAGACGCTCTACCCGGTGCTTCGCGCTGGCCGCAATTTGACCTTGCGCATGCTTGGGCGGCGTCCGATTGAGGAGCGCGCGCGCTAGGCGCGGGAGAGCGCGGATGCGTAGATTTGTGATCGCCGCTTTGGCGGCTCTGGCATTGGGTGGTTGCGCCTCCAGCATCGAAAACGCCTACGATGAACACGCCCGATCAGAGTGCGAGCGTGAAACCCGCCCTGCTGACCGGGGCCAATGCCTGGATCGCGTCGATCAGAACCGATCACGGCGCTAGATCAAGGCGGCTCCGCGTGCGAAACTCGCGGCGAACCAGGGAGGCGTTCATGCGTGCGTGGATTGTCGCGTCGGCCGCGGCTCTAACTTTTGCGGTTTCGGCGTGCGACGGCGCCGTTGAAACCAATGGCGGCGCGGCGACGCCGGACCCGAGCGGTTACACGCTGGAAATCCGCGCCAGCAATGACGAGCAACTGTACTTGGTCACCGCGCCGGACGGCACGAGTGTTGGCGCGCGCGCCGCGGGCGGCGCTTCGGCGTTGATGGATGCGTCCGGCATTCGCCAGTTTACGGAAGCGGCGCCGCCGGAGCCGATGAGCGAAGAAGTGATGTCGTTCCGCGCACCGGGCGTGAATTTCGCCATCAGCGGCGATCCCGACGCGGACGGCGAGGGCGGCGGCGCGGTTGCGATCAACATTGGCGGCCAATCCATCAATGTGAACGCGCAAGAGGGCGGCGAAACGGGCGATCGCGCGCATGTCCGGATCGCCGGCGTCAGTGCGCAAGACGCGCGGGATTTCATTGCCGAAGCGGATGAATTGTCCCCGGATGTGCAGTCGCAGATGCTTGCGGCGCTCAACCTGCAGAACTGATCGCAACGGGGTTGCGCGCGCCGGCAAGTTCGGCTTGCCTGCGGCGCAACGGTTTTGAGGATTCACGTATGCGAAACCAACTGCGCGCGGCCGCGGTCGCGCTTGGCGTTTGTGCGTTTGGCTCAGCGCCAGCGTCCAGCAACGAAGGTTTGTGGACGTTCGACAATTTCCCAACGGCGCGCATGCAGCAGGAAGTTGGCTGGGCGCCGGATCGCGCGTGGCTTGATCGTGTCATGGCGGGTTCCGCGCGCTTGCCCGGCTGCTCCGGTTCGAACGTGAGCGAAGCCGGGCTTATCCTCACGAACCATCATTGCGTCATTGCGTGCGTGAACGCGCTGTCTTCGGCGAACGCGAACTACATTCGCGACGGCTTCATGGCGCGGACGCGCGAAGAAGAACGCCGCTGCGCTGGCGCGTCGATCCAAGTGTTGGAACGGGTCACCGACGTGACGCCGCGCCTCAACACAGCGACGGCGACCATTCCCGCGGATGGCTTTGCCGCCGCGCGCGACGCGGAGATCGCTCGCATCGAAGCGCCGTGCAACGGCGCCGGGCGGTTCTGCCAAGTGGTGACGCTCTACCAAGGCGGACGCTACGCGCTCTACGAATACAAACGTTATGACGACGTGCGCTTGGTGTTCGCGCCGGAATATCAAATCGCGGCATTCGGTGGCGATCCGGACAATTACAACTTCCCGCGTTATTGCCTCGATTTCGCGTTCTTGCGTGTCTATGAGAACGGCGCGCCGGCGGTGACGCCGCAGCATTTGTCGATGCGCTTCACGCCCGTTGAGGACAACGAGGTTGTGTTGGCGACGGGCAACCCAGGTGTCACGTCACGCTCTTTGACGGCGGCGGAATTGGCGTTCGCACGCGACCATCAATTGCCATGGACGCTGGTGAATCTCGCGGAAACGCGTGGGCGGCTGCTCGAATATTCCATGCGCGGGCCTGAACAGGAGCGCATCGCCTCCAACGCGCTCCAGGGCGTCGAGAATCTGATCAAGCGCTTTGGGGGGCAACGCGAAGCGTTGGTGAATGGCTGGGACAGGGTGACCGCGCGTGAGACAGATTTGCGCGCGCGTATCGCACGCAACCGCGCCGCCGCGCGTGACGTGGGTGACGCTTGGGGCGAGATTGAACGCGCACAGGAAGCGTATCGCGGCATGTTCTATGAATTCCAGATGCTTGAAGCGAGCGCCGCGCCGCGATCGACATTGTTCTTCTGGGCGCGCGACATCGTGCGCGCGGCTGAGGAGCGTGAGAAGCCCGATGCGGCGCGGATGCCGCGCTACACGCAAGCGCGGATGCCTGCTGTTGAACGCGGCGTACTGGCGTCGCAGCCAGTCTATTCGGATTTCGAGCAGCTCAATTTGAGCAATTGGCTGATGAAGCTGCGCGAGTATCTGACGGTCGACAATCCCAACACGCGCTTGGTGCTGGGGAGGGAAAGCCCGGAGGGACTGGCGGCGCGGCTTTCACAATCGCGCTTGGCGGACCCAGCGTACCGCGCGCAATTGTGGAACGGGGGCGCGGCGGCAGTGGCGACGTCCGACGATCCGATGATCGTGTTTGTGCGCACCTGGGATGCGCAGGCCCGCGCCGTGCGCGCGCGTTCCGAGCGTGAAGTGGCGGGGCCGGTGGCGCAGGCGCATGAGCGGATCGCGCGCGCGCGTTTTCGCGCCTTCGGCGACGCGATCTATCCTGACGCAACTGGTACGCCGCGGATCACGTATGGCCGCGTGTCGGGTTGGAGTGAGCATGGCCGCACGATTCCGGCGTTCACGCGTATCGGTGGCCTTTACGAGCGCGCGACGGGCGCGGCGCCCTTCGCGCTGACGCAGCGTTGGATCGACGCGCAAAGCCGGCTTGATCCGCAAACCATCTACAACCTCGCCAGCACGACCGAGACAGTGGGCGGCGCTTCCGGCAGTCCGTTGCTTGACCGCGAAGGGCGCGTGGTTGGTGCGTCGTTCGACGGCAACAGCCACTCGACGGGCGGGGCGTTCTATTACGACGTTGAGCTCAACCGCGCTGTGACTGTTGCGTCCACGGCGATCGAAGCGACGCTCCAGCACGTGTACGGAATGGATGCGCTGCTGGCCGAGTTGCGCGCGCCATAAAAGAAGCCGCCCCGCTCCGTTTCGAGCGAGGCGGCTTGCGCGCGCTTTTGCCTGAGGGGCGCGCGTAGGCTTTACCAGATCGTGATGCGCTGATCCGGCGGCAGATAGAGCGCATCGCCCGGCTGCACGTTAAAGGCTTCGTACCAGGCGTCCATGTTGCGCGCTGGGCCGTTGATGCGATAGCGCGCCGGCGAGTGCGGGCCCGTCATCACCTGATTGCGCAATTGCTGTTCGCGGACGATCTGCTTGCGATGTTGCGCGCGGCCCATGAAGAAGCGTTGCAGGCCAGTGGTGCCTTCGAGCACAGGCGCTTCTTGGCCGTTGAGCGCGATGCGATAGGCGTGCAGCGCAACCTGCAGGCCGCCGCAATCGCCGATGTTCTCGCCGAGCGAGAGGCGGCCGTTCAGATGCAGGCCGGGAAGCGGTTCAAACTCACTGTATTGGTCCGCCAGGCGTCCGGTGACGGCTTGAAAGCGGGTGACGTCCTCCGGCAGCCACCAATCGCGCAGCACGCCGCGCGCGTCGGACTTGGCGCCTTGGTCGTCGAAGCCGTGGCCCATTTCGTGGCCGATGACGCCGCCGATGGCGCCGTAATTGACGGCTGGATCGGCGTTCGGATCGAACAGCGGCGGTTGCAAATAGCCAGCGGGAAACACGATCTCGTTGAACGGCGGATTGTAATACGCGTTCACGGCGTGGGGCATCATGAACCATTCTTCGCGGTCGCTCGGGCGGCCGAGGCGTGCGACGTCATTGCTCCAATCCCAAACCGCCCAGCGCATTTGGTTGCCGAAGGCGTCGCCGGCGCGGATGTCGAGCGCCGAATAATCTTTCCAGCGATCGGGATAGCCAATCTTCGGGCGGAAGGTGGCGAGCTTTTCGCGCGCGAGAACCTTCGTGGCCGGGCTCATCCATGTTGAGGCGTCGATGCGCTCGCCGTAGGCGCGGCGCATGTTTTCAACGAGCGCAAGCGCTTGAGTTTTGGCTTCTGGCGGGAAATGGCGGGCGACGTAGAGTTCGCCGACGGCTTCGCCCATGCTGTTGTTGATAGCCTGGATAGCGCGCTGCCAGCGTTCGCGCTGGCGCGGCTGGCCGTTGAGCTGTTGGCCGAAGAACGCAAAGTTCGCGTCATCAATGGCGCGCGGTAGGACGTGGGCTTTGGTGCGAACATAGTGCCACGTGATGTAAGCGCGCCACGTGGAAACCGGCGTGCGCATCACCAACTCCGCCAGCGGCGTCATGGTGTTGAGCTCGGCGATAACCACTTCGTCTTGGTTGGCGAGGCCGCGGGCGTCGAAATAGGCGTCCCATGGGAAGCGCGGCGCGAGGGCGCGCACTTCGGCGCGGCGCTTGAGATTGTAGGTGCGCTCGCGCTCGCGGCGCTCAGCGACGGGCCAATGGATTTCCGCGATCTGGGTTTCCAGCAACATGATCGCGCGCGCGTGCGCGGGCCCGTTGGCATCGCCAACAAGGCCCAGCATCGTGGCGCAAGCGGCTTCGTATTGCTGGCGCAATTGCGGGAATTGACGATCGGTGCGGCGATAATATTCGCGCTCCGGCAGGCCGATGCCGGCATGTGACATCTGCGGCAGGTAACGATCGGGATTGCCTTCATCGAGGCCGATCGCAAGCGTGATCGGGAACGTGACGCCGACGCCGGGGCGGCCGACGAAGCGCACGACTTGTTCGTGCGTGCGCAACGCGGCAATTTCGGCGAGCGTGGGCTGGATCGGCGTCAAGCCCGCGGCGTCGATCGCATCCTGGTTCAGATAGGCGTTGTAATAATCGGCGATTTTCTTCTGCGTCGAGCCAGGTGCGCCGCCCGCGAGCGCCGCTTCCTCAACAATCACACGCACGTCGTGCTCAGCCTTGACGATGAGCATTTCGTTCGTGCCCCAGGACGTGCGGTCGTCCGGGATCGTGTTGGCGTTCATCCACGTGCCGTTGACGTACTGGAAGAAGTCATTGCCCGGCCGGACACTTGGATCGATCGATGTGAGATCGATGCCGAATGATCCGATTGCCGCGCGCGGGCGATCTGGTGCGGGGGCCACGCTGGGGGTTGCCGTGTTGGACGAGGCGCAGCCGGCGGCAAGCGCGAGCGCGGACGTCGAAACCGCGCGGCGTGTGAACGTTGTCATAAACCCTCTCCGTGGGTGTTGAAATCAAACCGCGCAGGCGGCCATGGCGCGTTGGTTGCGCCATGGCTGTGCGCATCTTCGTGCGGCGATAGCTTTACCAAATCTCGATGCGCTGATCTTCCGGCAGGAAGAGCGCTTGGCCCTGTTGCACGTTGAACGCCGTGTACCATGCATCCATGTTGCGCACGGTGCCGTTGCAGCGGAACCGCGCTGGCGAGTGCGGGTCCGACAGCACTTGATTGCGCAGGGCTTCATCGCGGATCTTCTCGCGCCACGCCTGCGCCCAGCCCATGAAGAAACGCTGGTCGCCGGTGATGTCGTCGAGCACCGGCGCTTGCTGGCCATTGAGCGAGAGCTGGTAGGCGTAGTGAGCTACTTGCAGGCCGCCATTGTCCCCGATGTTTTCGCCGAGCGTGAGCTGGCCGTTGACGTTGATGCCAGGCACCGCCTCGAAGCCGCTATATTGCGCGGCGAGCGCGCTGGTGAGTTGGGCGAAGGCGGCGACGTCATTGGCGTTCCACCAATCGCGCAGCACGCCTTGAGCGTCGGACTTGGCGCCTTGGTCATCGAAGCCGTGGCCCATTTCGTGGCCGATAACGCCGCCGATCGCGCCGTAATTTACCGCAGGGTCGGCGTTGGGGTCGAAGAAGGGCGGCTGCAAGATTGCGGCAGGGAAGACGATCTCGTTGAAGACGGGGTTGTAGTAGGCGTTCACGTCCTGCGGATCCATGTAAAGCCATTCGGACTTGTCTGTCGGGCGGCTCAGGCGCGCGACGTCGTACTGCCACACATAAACAGCGCTGCGCTTGCGATTGCCGAAAGCGTCTCCGGCGCGGACTTCAAACGCTGAGTAATCGCGCCAATTGTCCGGATAGCCGATCTTCGGATCGAAGGTGGCGAGCTTTTCGCGGGCGACGACCTTTGTTTCCGCGCTCATCCAGGTCAGCGCATCGATGCGCTCGCCATAAGCGCGGCGCATGTTCTCGATGAGCTCGAGCATTTGCGCTTTGGCTTCCGGCGGGAAGTGGCGGGCGACGTAAAGCTGGCCGACTGCCTTGCCGAGCGCGCCGTTGGTGCTCGTCACCGCGCGGCGCCAGCGTTCACGCTGTTGCGGTTGGCCATTCAATTGCGTGCCGTAGAAAGCGAAGTTTTCGTCGTCGATAGGCTTTGGCAACACGCCAGCACTGTTTGAGAGATAGTGGTAGGTGAGGTAGGCCTGCCACGTCGCGACCGGCGTCGCCATGAAGAGATTGGCGAGTGGGCCCATGGTGTTGATCTCGCCCACCACCACTTCGGTGACGGCGCTCAATTCCGCTGAATCAAAATATGCGTCCCACGGGAAATTGGGAGCGAGGGCGCGGATTTGGTCGCGGGTGCGCAAATTATACATCGCTTCGCGCTGGCGGCGGTCGGCGATCGGCAAGTGACGCTGCGCGATCTGCGTTTCGAGCGCGACAACGGCGCGCGCTTTGCCCGTTGGGTCGGTCTGATTGGCGAGGCCAAGCATACGGCCGATATGGGTTTCGAGCTGCGTACGGATGGTTCGGAACTGCTCGTCGTTGCGAAGGTAATAGTCGCGATCCGGCAGCGATAGGCCGCCATGGTTCATGCCGACGACGTAGCGGTTGGGATTGCGTTCATCCAACGTGACACCGATGCCGATCGGGCTGGCGACCGGCATGTCTGGCGCGCCGACGATGCGGATCAACGCTTCGTGCGTCGTCGCTTGCGCAATGCGATCGAGATCAGGTTGTGCGGGGGCGATGCCGGCGGCGGTGATGGCTTCCTGGTCGAGATAGGAATTGTAGAAGTCACCGATTTTTTGCTCGTTCGATCCGGCGGCGTGCGTGCCGCGTGCGGTTTCCTCGATGATCGCGCGCACATCGTTTTCGGATTTTTCGAGCAGCATGTCGAAGGTGCCGAAGCTCACGCGATCGGACGGGATCTCGGTGTCGCGGATCCAGAGGCCGTTGGTGTAGCTGAAGAAGTCATCGCCTGGGTTGACGCTCAGATCGCGGACGCTGAGATCGATGCCCCATGCGCCGATGGCGGCGGGACGGCGCGGCGGCGTGCAGGCCGGGAGCAAGGCGAGCAGGGCGGCGCTGCCAAGCGCTTGGCGGCGGTTCATGTGCATCATAGGCGGGCTCCCCCAGGGAAAAGCTGAAGCCGCGACTATACCCCGCCCGCGCCCCAGGGGCGCAAGCGGGGTGAGACGAATGTGGGGGCCGGTACGGCGGGCCGCGCCGGCATAACCCGAGCCAGGATCACCAGATCAGGACGCGGTCCGCCGGCGCGAGGTAGAGCGCGTTGTCGGCGCCCACGTCGAAGGCTTGGTACCAGGCTTCCATGTTCCGAACCGTGCCGTTGCAGCGATATTGCGACGGCGAGTGCGGGTCGGTGAGCACCTGGTTGCGCAAAGCTGCGTCGCGGTATTTGTTGCGCCACGCCTGCGCCCAACCGAGGAAGAAACGCTGGTCGCCCGTCAGGCCTTCAAGCACGGGCGCTTCCTGGCCGTTGAGCGAGATGCGGTAGGCGTGCAAAGCGACTTGTAAGCCGCCATTGTCGCCGATGTTTTCGCCTGACGTTAGCCGGCCGTTCACGCGAATGCCGGGCAACGGCTCGTACTGATCGTATTGCGCGGCGAGCTTCGCGACGAGGCCGCTGAAGGCTGAGACGTCGCTTGGCGTCCACCAATCGCGGAGCACGCCTTGAGCGTCAGACTTCGCGCCTTGATCATCGAAGCCGTGGCCCATTTCGTGTCCGATGACGCCGACGATCGCGCCGTAATTTACAGCGGCGTCGGCGTTGGGATCGAAGAAGGGCGGTTGCAGGATGGCGGCGGGGAACGTGATGACGTTCATCTGCGCATTGTAGGACGCGTTGACGGTTTGCGGCGTCATGTTCCATTCGCCGCGATCCACCGGGCGCCGCAAACGGCCAAGACCGAAATTCCACTGATACAGCTGCGCGCGCTTGGCGTTGCGGTAAGCTTCGCCGGGCGCGGTCTCGAGCGCGGAATAATCGCGCCAGCGATCCGGATAGCCGATGCGCGGAAAGAAGGCGGCGAGCTTTTCGCGCGCGACGACTTTGGTTCCGGGGCTCATCCACGACAAGCTGTCGATGCGCTCGCCGTAAGCGCGGCGGAGATTTTCCACCAACGCCAGCATTTGCGCTTTGGCTTCGGGAGGGAAGTGGCGGGCGACGTAAAGCTCGCCGACAGCTTCGCCCATGGCGTTGTTGACGGCGTCAATCCCGCGCTTCCAGCGCTCGCGCTGTTGCGGCTGACCGTTCAACGTACGGCCGAAGAATGCGAATGTTGCGTCGTCGATGGCGCGCGGCAGAACCTCGGCGTTGCCGTTGATCACGTGGAAAGTGAGGTAATCGCGCCATGTCGCCACTGGCGTGGCCATCACGAGCTCCGCGAGCGGGCGCATCGCGCTTTCCTCGCGCACGATCACTTCGCTCACATCGCCAAGGCCGGCGGCGTCAAGGCCCGCATCCCACGGGAAGCTTGGCGCGATGGCGCGCAGATCGGCGCGGCTCTTGAGATTGTAGATGCGGTTGCGTTCGCGGCGATCGGCGATCGGCCAATGGCGCTCAGCGATTTGGGTTTCAAGCCCGAGGATCGCTTGTGCTTTGGCGGCGGCGCCGTTGGGCTGGCCGATCAAACCGAAGATGCGTTCGATGTGCGCGGCATAGCCGGCGCGCAGGTTCGGGAACTCGCCGTCGGTGCGGCGATAATATTCACGCTCCGGCAGACCGAGGCCGGCATGGGTAACGGCGACCGTGAATTGTTGCGGTCGGCGCGGATCGATCGCCGGGAACGCTCTGATCGGGCCATTGGCGGCGAGGTCCGGACGCGCCATCAGACGCACGATTTGCTCATGCGTGCGCGCGGCGGCGATAGCGTCGAGGTCGGCTTGAATGGGCGCGAGGCCGGCGGCGTCGATCGCTTCTTGGTTCAGGTATGAATTGTAGATGTCAGCAATTTTCTTTTGGTTCGAACCCGGCGCGCCGCCGGCGAGTGCGACCTCTTCAATGATGACGCGCTGATCGCGATCGGATTTGTCGCGCAGGATCGCGAACGTGCCCCAAGATGTGCGGTCCGCCGGAATTTCGGTGCGGTCAAGCCAGGCGCCGTTGGCGTAGCGGAAGAAATCATTGCCCGGATCGACGCTCATATCGCGTCCGCTGAGGTCAATCCCGAACGATCCGATCGCGGCCGCGCCGCGCGTGGGGGCCGCGCCGCCACTGCTGGTTTGCGCTGCACAACCGGCCATAAGAGCGATCGACGACGCGCCCATGGCGCGGCGGGTGAACGTCATCATGCGGCCATTCTCCATGCATTGATTTTCCGCCCGTTGGGCGGCGCTTCATGGACACCCATCGCGTGCGCGCGGGCGTGTCAAGATCAATGTGGCGGACTGCGGTTTTCACGCCGTCCGGTTGCAGGGCTATTCTGCGGCCGCGATTTTGCGCCGGCCGTAGAGGTCCCCGTAGAAGCGGAAGAGGCCGCCGGTGACGCGCTTAATGTCGTGGCCGATCATGTAGAAGCACGGCGTGAGGATCAAAGTCGCCGGCATGCAGAGCAGCACGCCGAACGCCAGCGAAAGCACCATCGGCTTCAAGAACTGTACGATGGTTGCGTTCTCGAGGATCATCGGCGACGTGCCGACGAATTCGGTCACCGACGTCAGGAAGATCTGGCGGAAGCGCGAGACGGACGCCTCGATAATGCCGCGCTCCGCCCTCACACGCATGATCGCGAAGCCCATGCCTTCGAGCGTTTCGGCACGCTCGTGATACTCGCCTTTCTCGCGCGCGACCTTGTGGTGATCGAGCACTTCGATGGGGCCGTCGCGGAAGTCGCTTTGCAGTCCTTCGAGAATGAATTCCTCGTGCGGCTCGAGATCCTCTTGGATGGCGATGTACTCGTACACCTGGCCGTTTGGCGCGGTGAATTCGTGCACCTCAGCAAGCTGTTCCTCGCTGAGCGGCGCGTTGCCGGCGCGCTTGGGGCGCAAGCCGAAGAAGCCGCGGATCTGGTTGGCGCGGTCCACCAACACGACGTTGTCGTTCACGACGACGCCGATGGCGGCGATGACGCCGAGCCAAGAGAAGAGCGCCATCGAGACGCCGAAGATGAGGTGCCCGAGCAGCGCGCCGACGAGCGCGAAGGGGATCACCGACAGGATCATCACCGGCTGCCAATAGGAACGGAACGTCACCGCGAGCAGGAAGTAGATGCCGCCAAACGCGAGCAGCATGAGCTGCCCGAGTTGCATCATGAATTCCTGCTGCCCTTCCGCTTCGCCGATGGCGCGGCGTGAAACGCTGGCGTTGCGCGCATCGAAGGCCGGGAAGAATTGCTCGTCGAGCGTCGTCATAATCTCCTGACGCGCTTCCGCGTTCACGAGATCGGCCGTAACGAGAAGCGAGCTTTGACGTTGGCGACGATCGAGGCCGATGACGCCCGGTGCGAACTCCCAGGTCGCGACCGCAGAGAGCGGCACTTCGCGGCCGTCCTGCGTGCGCACGCGGAACGCGCCGAGGCTTTCGAGCGTGCGGCGATCGTCGCGCGGATAGCGGACATACACACGCACGTCGTCGCCTTCGCGCGGCAGGCGCTGCACTTCTTCGCCGAAATAGGCTTGGCGAACCTGGCGCGTGACGTCGCCGAGCGTCACGCCGAGTTGTTGGGCGCCTGGCAGCAACGTGAAGCGCAATTCTTCGTTGGCGGCGTCCTGGCTGTCACGGACGCTAGTGACGTCGGAGAATTGCCGCAAACGCGCCTTCAGTTCTTCGGCGGCGACGCGCAGCGCTTCCTTGTTCTCGCCCATCAAGGCGAAATCGATGCTCGGCGAGCCGGAGCCAGAAAGCGAGAAGCTCACTTCCTCGGCGTCTGGCACTTCGCCCATCAATTCTTCGAGGCGCTGGGTGATTGCGCTGGAGCGGAGGTCGGAGCGTGTTTCCGGCGGCGTGAGGCCGACGAATGCTTGGATCGAGCTTTCATCGATGGATTGGTTCCACGAACGCACGACGCCGCGGGACGGGTGGCCGGTGTTGGGATCGTCGACGATGCGATCCTGCGTTTCCGCCTCCAGCGCGCGGCGGGCGGCGTCAAGTTGCTCAGCGACCTGCTCCATGCGCGAGAAGGGCGTCGTCTGCGGCAGCGTGATGTTCACCTGCATGAAGTCGCCTTCGACTTCAGGCATGAAGGTCTGCTTGATGCGTCCGGACGTCATCAGCCCAATCGAGAGCGCCATCGCGACAACGAAGATCGACCAGGTGAGGTAGCGTTGCTTCACGGCCAGTTGGAGAAGCGGTCCGTGAACGGAGCGCGCGACCCACAGGATCGAGTGCGCGCACTTTTGCTGGAAGCGCATCAGCCGCGCCATCAAGCCTTCGCCCTGCGGGTTGGGCTTTCTCACGTGCGCCAAGTGCGCCGGCAGGATGATCAGGCTCTCGATCAACGAGAACACGAGCGTAGACATCACGACGATGGAGATCGCGCGCGTGAATTGGCGTGCTTCGCCTTCGATGAACATCCACGGACTGAAGGACATCATCGTCACGACGACCGACGCCATCAGCGGCTTCAACACCAATTGCGTGGCGAAGATGGCGTTGTCGGCGCCGGTGTGACCGCGCTCGGCCCGTTCGTAGACGGCCTCGCCGACGATGATCGCATCGTCGACCATAATACCCAGCACCAACAGGAAGCCGAAAACGCTCATGAAGTTGAGCGACACGTCCACGAACGGCAGGATGAAGAATGAGCCGGCGAAGGCGGTCATCACGCCGATCGTGGACCAAAATGCGACCGTTGGGTGCAGGGTGAGCAACAACAGCACGAAGATAAGGAAAAACCCTTGCAGCGCGTTCTGAAAGAGAATGCCGAGCAGGGCGTTATAGTCTTCGCTCTCGTTGTAGATGGTGGTGATCTGGACGCCCGCTGGAACGGTCTGACGAAATTCTTCCAGGGTCTCCTGCACCAGACGGTTCGTGTTCCAAATGTTGAACCGATCCGCATTCTGTAGGGAGACGAGCGCGGAAGGCTCGCCGTTCATGCGCGAATACAGGTTCGTATCTTGAAAGCCATCGACCACCGTGCCGACGTCGCGGAGGCGGATGGTTCCGCCATCCGGCGTTTGCCGAATGATCAGGTTCTCGAAATCAATCTGTGTATCGGCGAGGTGGCGCGCCTGGAGTTGAAAGTTTCCGTCTGGCGTTCGCACCGCGCCAGCGCCTGCGTTTATCGAATTAGCGCGCACGGCCTGGGCGACGTCGTCAAACGTGAGCCCATAGGCTTGCAGCGATGCTTCCGACACTTCGATCGACACTTCGGGCGTACGCACGCCGATGACGATGGTATTGGCGCCGCCATCGAGGAGGGAGAGTTGATCGCGTAGGCGCTCGGCGGTCTCGCGCAACGCGCGCTCTTCGACGTTGCCGTGAACGCCGAGAATGATCGACCAATTGCGGCCGACCTCGCGCTGCACGTTCATCGGCTCCATGCCTTGCGGCAAGCCGCTGATGGAATCGACGCGCGAGCGCACTTCGTTTGTCAGATCATCGACATCGACGCCGGGGTTAGCTTCGAGGCGTACCCAGCCATAGCCTTCGCCGGAGCGCGAACGCACCCAATTGATGCCATCAAGATCCGCCGTCGCCTCTTCGACGCGAACGATGACCTGGCTTTCCATGTCCTCGGGGCTGGCGCCTGGCCATGAAGCCTGGATTTGCACGCCGTCGCCGCGGCCCGCTGGCCAGAATTCCTTCTCCATGCGGAAGAAGGACATGATGCCCGCGAGCGCGCAGATCACCATCAGCAGATTGCCGGCGACCGGATTGCGGCCCCACCAGGCGACCAGACCTCGCATCATCGTATTCGCTCCCCAGCGCGCCGCAGCGCGCTTTGCGCCTTAGCGGCGCAGTTCCAATTCTTCCTGCGCGGGTTGGGCCTGCGGCTGCGCCGCTGCGCCTTCGCGGTCGATCGGCGTCACCGTCATGCCCTCGCGCGGCGCTGTCAGCACCGACACGACCAAACGTTCGCCGTCGGCGACGCCATCGCGGAACAGCACCTCATCGGCCGTTGTTTGCGCCGGGCGCACTTGGCGGACGTCGATCGTGTTATCGGCTTGCACAACATAGACGTATTCGTTGCGCTTCAGCGCGCTGCGCGGTGCGGCCACCATGCTTTCACGGCTCGAGCCATCGATCTGGGCAGTCACGAACATGCCGGGCGCGAGCGGGGCGGCGTGCGTCGTTGCAAATGGGTTCGGCACTTGGATGACGCCGTAGACGAGGCGCGTGCGCGCATCGACGGTGGCCTCGGTGCGCACCAGCCGGCCTTCCCAGGTGCGGATGCGTCCGCCCGACACGACGCTGACGTGCGCGGCTGGTCCAGGTTGCGCGCCCGATGCGCTGAAGCCGACCGGTGTGCGCAGCGAGGCGAGATCGGCGTCGGTGAGCGGCACGCGGATTTCCATCGCGTCGGTGGAGAACATCACCGCCACTGGCGCGCCGGGGCCGACATAATCGCCAATGTTGGCGCGGCGCTCACGCAGGCGTCCGGTGAACGGCGCGCGGATATTGGTGCGCTCAAGATCAAGCTCCGCCGAACGCAGCGAGGCTTGCGCGGCGGCGAGTGCTGCGCGCGCTTGTGCAAGTTGCGGTTCGCGTACGGCGAGCGGCGAGGGATCGCCGCGGCCGAGGGCCTGCCAATCCTGGCGCGCCAGTTCGCTTTCCGCTTCCTCGCGCGCCAGGCCTTCCTGCGCTTGCGCGACTTGGCTCTGCGCGCGGATGACGGCGAGGCGATAATCGGCGTTGTCGATGCGGGCGAGCGTGTCGCCTTCGCGGAAGGCGCCGCCTTCAACGAACGCGGGGCTTGCCCAAACGATGCGGCCGGCAACTTGCGCGGCAAGCGCGGCTTCGATACGCGGACGCGCTTCACCTTGCACATTGACGCTGATGCTGGCGGGGCGCGCGTGCGCGACGGCGAATTGCACCGCTGGCGGTTGCGGCGCCTTGTCCTTCTCTTCTGGCTTCGGGCCGGTCGCCACCAGGATCCCAACGCCGGCGACGCCGCCGAGGATCACAAGCAAGGGCGCCGCGTAGATCGCGGCCTTCTTGGCTTTCGCGAGGAGCGGTCTCTCGGCGCCGGCTTCATCCGCGTTCGCCATGGAGAAATCCATCTTGTTCATTGCGCTTGATCCTCGGAACGGGCCGGATCGATCCCGCCGGTGCGGGCGCCGCCACCGAGGGCGACGTGATAGGAGATGCGATTGGAGACGCGTGCGGCGCGCGCGGTGATGAGCCCGCGCTCCGCATCGATGCGGCGGGTATAGGCGTCGATAAGCTCGAACAATGTCGCGACGCCGCGCGCGTATTCACGCTCGGCGAGCGCTTGGGCTTCGCGCGCTTCATCGGCGGCGATGGCGAACTGGGTTTCGCGCACTTGCAGGCTTTGATCGGAACTGATTGCGCCTTCGACTTCGCTCCAAGCGCCGATGGCGGTGCTGACGTAACCAGAAGCGGCAGCGCGGCGATCGTTGACGCTGGCGCGCGCTTCAGAGATCAGCGCGCCGCCTTGGAAGATCGGCATGGTGATGCCGGCGACGAGGTTCGACACCATGTTGACGCTGTCGTCGATGTCGGTGAGGCCTTGGCCGCTGGAGCCGGCGCTGGCGCGCAAGGTGAGGCGCGGCAGCAGTGCGGTGCGCGCTTCGTGGATGCGGAAGCCGGCGGCGCGCATCCGGCGCTCGGCGGCGAGCACATCGGGGCGGCGTTCTAGCAAATCGCCCGGCGCGCCGGCGGCGGCGATGGGCGCGAGTTGCGGCAGTTCGCCCTCTGCGGTGAGCAGGCCGTCGGGATAGCGGCCCATGACTTCCTGCAAGCGGCGTGAGGCGCCGAGCAGCGCTTCGCCGGCCTGCGCTTCAAACGCTCGCGCAGACGCGACTTGGCTGCGCGCCGTGCGCAGATTGAGCGAAGACACGATGCCAGCTTCGTAACGGCGTTGTGTGAGATCGAGCGCGCGTTCGCGGGTTTGCAAATCTTCGCGTGCGAGCGCCAGCAATTGCTGCGCTTCGATCACATCGACCCAACCGCGCGCGGTTTGGCCAGCGACGGAAAGGCGCGCTGCGTCGAGATCGGCGCGCGCGGCATCCGCCGTGAGATCAGCAGCCATCACGCCAGCGCCCACGCGGCCCCAGATGTCGACTTCCCAAGACGCAAGCACGCTCGACGTCATGATTTCGGTGCGCGTGCGCTGGGTGGGGTTTGTGCCAGGTACGGGTGTTTCGGTGCGCGTGCCGTCGGCGCCGACGGATGCGTCGGGCAGCCACCGGCCGAACGCGCCGCGCGCGCGCCAGCGCGAAGCGTTGGCGGTAGCTTCGGCGCGCTGGAGGTCCGGACTGCCGGCCAACGCTTCACGGACCAGCGCGGACATTTCAGCGGAGTTCAGGTCGTCGAGCCACGTTGCGGCGGGGGAGGCGGCGAGTTCGGCTGCGCGCTCGGCGCCGATGGCTTCCGCCGCCACATACGAATCAGGCTCGTCCGGGAGTTTGGATCCCGCGCATGCGCTGGTCACAGCCATCAGGCTGAGCCCTATCCAAAATCGCGCACCGCTCTTCATCGGTCCCCTCGTGCTCGCACGCCGTTTAGGCATGCTTCTCTCGAATGTCAATAAATCCGTATCGACTTTCGATAATGTAACGGGCGCAATCCGGCCCGGATGTGACCCTCGCCACGCTGGTGTGATGCCAGGGGGAGGCCATTCGGATGCGCGCCGGTTGCACCAATGTTTGCGCCAGGCCTAATTGCGGCCAGCTTAAAACAATGACGACCGAACAGAGTTCACTCCGACAAATTGCCAGCGAGCGCATGGCAGGCTTGGCCTGGGCCGGCGCTGGCATTGGCGTTCTGGCGGCGTTGGTTACCGTTTGGACCAATCCGCTGGCGGCGTTGTTCGCGGCGGCGTTGGGCGCCTCCTTGGCGTGGGCTGCGACGCGAACCAGTGCGAGCCGGCGGTTTCAGCCAGTGGCGCGCAACGACATCGTTATCGTTGGGTTGCGCGATCTCGCGCCGCTCTTGGAGGCTCTGCCGGATTCGGCATTGTTGATCGACGTTGAAGGCCGCGTCGCGGGGTCGAACGCAGCCGCGCGCCGCGAGTTGCAGTTCGAAGCCGCGGGTTTGTTCTTATCGTCAATCTTGCGCCATCCTGCTTTGCTTGACGCCGTGCAAGCGGCCTACGATGGCGCCACGCGCACGGTCGAGTACGACACCGCCGACCAAGTCGAACAGCACATTAGATGCTATGTCGCGCCGGTGTTGTGGGGCGACGAAAAGGCCGCCTTGATCGTATTTCACGACCAAACCTCGCGCGTGAACACTGAGCGTATGCGCGCGGATTTTCTGGCGAACGCAAGCCATGAATTACGCACGCCGGTGGCTTCGCTCACGCTTTTGATTGAGACGCTGCGCGGTCATGCGCGCGACAATCCCGAGGAGCGCGAGCACTTCCTTGGCATGATGCAAGTGCAGGCCGATCGCATGCGTCGACTGATCGACGATTTGTTGTCGCTCTCGAGGATCGAACTTGATGAGCACGTACCGCCGACCGATCGCGCCGATCTCAACCAAGTCGCGCGAGAGGTCACGGACGTCATGCACAGCACCGCGAAGGAGCGCGGCGTGACGCTCAACACGATCGACGCCACCGGCCCCGCGCGCGTTGTCGGCGATCGCTTCCAGCTCTCGCAGGTGGTCCAGAACCTGGTCGACAACGCCATCAAATATTCCCCGAACGGGGGCCACGTGAACGTTCATGTGGGACACGCGGCAAGCCGCGAAGACGCGATTCAGGCGGCGGGGCGACGGTGGGACGAGGCGGGACGGATCGCTTTGCTTACACCGGCTTCGGCGCCCAATCGGGCCTATGTCTATGTCCGCGTGGAGGATTCCGGACCCGGCGTGGCGCGGCGATATCTGCCTCGGCTTGGCGAGCGCTTTTTTCGGGTTGAGCGCGAGGAGGGCGCGGAGCGAGGCGGTACCGGGTTGGGCCTAGCGATCGTTAAGCACATCATCAACCGCCACCGGGGCGGTCTCATCGTCGAAAGCCAGCCGGGCAAGGGCTCGGCGTTCATTGCATTTGTGGAAGCCGCCGCTGACTGAACGCCGCAGCTTGGTTCACATCAGTGTCATCAAAGACCGGTAGGGGCAGGATGCGAATGGATGGGGTTGAGTCGCGCCTGACCGCAGAAGCGAGCGCGAGCCAAACAAGGGCCGAAACGACATGGAATTTTCCGCGGAACCCGCCATGAGCGGCCCGGTCATGACGGCCCCCACGCTGGGCGCCAGCGCAGGCGTTCTGACGAGCACCGACGTGAAGGTGTCGGCGCGCGACATCAACGTGTTCTATGGCGACAAGCAGGCGCTGTTCAATGTTTCGATCGACGTGCCGGATCGTTCGGTCACTGCGTTTATCGGCCCGTCAGGCTGCGGCAAGACCACGTTTCTGCGCTGCATCAACCGGATGAACGATACGATCGAAGGGTGCCGGGTTGACGGTTCGCTGCAGATCGAAGGCAAGGACGCCTACGCGAAGAATGTCGATCCAGTGGTGCTGCGCACCCGCGTCGGCATGGTGTTCCAGAAGCCAAACCCATTTCCGAAATCGATCTATGAGAACGTCGCCTACGGGCCGCGCATCCATAATCTGGCGAAGACGAAGGCCGATATGGACGGCATCGTCGAGGCGTCGCTCCGTCGCGCGGGCCTCTGGGAAGAGGTGAAGGATCGCCTTCAGCAACCAGGCACCGGCCTTTCGGGCGGCCAGCAGCAACGTCTGGTGATCGCGCGCACAGTGGCGGTGAACCCCGACGTGATTTTGATGGACGAGCCCTGTTCGGCGCTCGACCCGATCGCGACCGCCAAGATCGAAGAATTGATCGATGAAATGCGCGAGAATTATTGCATCATCATCGTGACGCACTCGATGGCGCAGGCTGCGCGCGTTTCGCAAAAAACCGCGTTCTTCCACCTCGGCAAATTGGTGGAAGCCGACCAGACCGAACAGATTTTCACAAACCCGCGCGACCGCCGCACCCAAGATTACATCACTGGCCGGTTCGGCTAAGCTGATGTCAGGCGCGAACAAATCCAAGCGCGCCGCCGCGGCGCCGGCCCTCGCGCGACAGGTCAAGACCACGATGCCCGATCATACCGTCAAGGCGTTCACGGAGGAGCTCGATGGGCTCCAGCACGAAGTCGCGCGCATGGGCGGGCTGGCCGAGACCGCGTTGAACGAAGCCCTGGCGGCGTTCAGCCGGCGCGACACGACCTTGGCGCAAGCTGTGATCGAGCGCGACGGGAAGATCGACGCTGCGCAGCGCGATATCGAGAAGCGCGCCGTGAAACTGTTCGCACTGCGCCAGCCAATGGCGAACGATCTGCGTATGGTGCTCACGGGGTGGCGTATAGCCGGTGAGCTCGAGCGCATTGGCGACCTGGCAAAGAACATCGCCAAACGCTCGTTGATCTTGAACCAGGCCGAGCCGATCCAGCTCACCAAGTCGATCGACCGCATGGGCCGCATTGCGTCGTCGCATCTGAAGCAGGTGCTTGACGCATATTCGAACCGCGATGTGCAGGCGGCGGTAGGCGTGTGGTACGGCGATGAAGATATCGACGCGCACTATAACAGCCTGTTCCGCGAATTGCTGACCTACATGATGGAAGATCCGCGCATGATCTCCTCAAGCGCGCATTTGCTGTTCATCGCCAAGAACGTCGAGCGGATTGGCGATCACTGCACAAACATCGCGGAATATATCCATTATCTTGTGACCGGCGAAGACATCGCGCGAGAGCGGCCCAAGGCCGACAGCGCGGCGCCGGACGATCAATAGGGCGTCATATGAATCCTCACGTTTTGGTCGTCGAGGATGAGGAGGCGCTCTCCCAGCTCCTCAAATATAATCTGGAGAAGGAAGGCTATCGCGTCTCCGTCGCGCGCGATGGCGAAGAGGCGCTCGTCGTTGCGGACGAGGTGAAGCCTGACCTTGTGCTGCTCGACTGGATGCTGCCGAAGGCGCCGGGCATCGAGGTGTGCCGCCGATTGCGCGCGCGCCAGGAAACGCGCAACACGCCGATCGTCATGCTGACCGCGCGGGACGAAGAGAGCGACCGCATCCGCGGCCTCGACACGGGCGCGGACGACTACATTTCTAAGCCGTTCTCGATGACCGAATTGCTGGCGCGCTTGCGCGCCGTGATGCGGCGTATCCGACCGGGCTTGGCGGACGACAAGCTTCTCGTTGGCGATCTGGTCATGGATCGGGTGTCGCATCGCGTGAAGCGCCGCGGGCGCGAAGTGCATCTTGGCCCGACGGAATTCCGCATCCTCGACCATCTGATGCAGCACCCCGGCCGCGTGTTTAGCCGCGAGCAATTGCTGGACGCTGTGTGGGGTTCGGACGTTTACGTTGAGGCGCGCACGGTGGACGTTCACATCGGACGGTTGCGCAAGGCGCTGATCGAAGGCGACGAGGCGGATCCGATCCGCACCGTGCGCAGCGCCGGCTACGCGATCGACGTCGACGACTAGACGTCGCGCGATCAGCTAATCACGCGTCCGTGAAGCGCGTTCGACGTTTGCGTCTCAGCATTGCGAAGTTTTTTTGAAACGCTGCCGCGAGCTGTTTTCGGCACGCGTTTTTCTGCTAGTGTGAGGTCGTATCGGCAAGGTGTGAGTTATTTGGGTGCAGCGAACCTCTGAAGGAGGCGAGCATGGTGGTGGAACTAACGCACGTACTCAACGAAGCGAGAATATCGCTCGGACGTGCTGAGAAATTTCTGACCGACACTCTAGACCGCACAGACGGTGCGGATGATCCCGAACTCGTTTTGTTTTCGAGGCTTGCCGCGGACTTGTTTGCTGCAACCGCGAACGCTTCCGCAGACGCTGACACGCTCATGCGAGCCTTGCACGCTGGGCAGCCGCGCGCATCGCTTGAAAAGGCGATCACGAACCTGCAGCGGGTGGCGCAGAGCCAGTCTTCGCAGGCCGCGCGGCTCAGCCATCAGGTGATGGCGACGATCGCCGCGCACAGCCCGAGTGGCCGCTTTGTGATTTGCGGTGAGCGTGGTGTTCGCGACAGCAACATCTTCCCCGGTTTGCTGGGCTTGATGCCGGACTGCCCGGACCCGGCAAACGATGGCTCCGGCGACGCCTCGGGCGCCAAGCGCGCGGGTCGGCGTCGCCGCTAACAAAAACGCGGCTCGTTGCCGAGCCGCGTTTCTGAGTCCGCGTTGACGCTTGCGCTTACATTGCCGCGAGGCGCAGTGCGCGACGGAGTTCGTCCGGCTCGCTGACGCGGCGCTTCTTGGCTTGGCTCGGCTGGTAGGCCAAGCGCGCATGATCGGCGCAGTATGGTCCGCTGGCGGAGCCGCGGCCGCAGAATGCGAAGCTCGGGTCGCCCGGATCGCCGATCGGGAATTTGCAGGTGCTTTCGTTGATCGTCAGCACGGTGGCCGTGCGGCCGGCGTCATCGCGCAACGGTTCAAGTTGCGGAATGACCACCATCGGCATGTTCGAGGCCGGGCGGGCCATACGCGGCGCTGTAGGCCCGATGATGCGCGGGCGCTGCACGCGCACCGGGCGCTTGGCCGGACGGGAAGGGGTGGCGCGGCCAGCGAGGCCGAGCCGGTGAACCTTGCCGATAACGGCGTTCCGGGTGACCCCGGTCAGTTGTTTGGCGATCTGCGACGCCGAGAGCCCTTCAGCCCACAGCTTGCGCAAAAGCGTGACACGCTCTTCCGTCCAACCCATATTTAGCCCCTATGCCCTTGCGCCACGAATGGCGCTCCATCAAATCGCCGCCCCGGCGAGTTAGCCGATATATAGGGGCGCCTTACGGAATGAAACACAATATCTCGTATGGTTGTTGTCCACAGCCCTTGCCGAATCACTAACAGGATAGTCAAGGGCTGCTCCCCGGCGCGTGAGCGCCTAAGTGATTGCGATGACGGAACTTCCGCCGTCGCCTGGGACAAATTCCGCGCCCAACGTGGTTAATGACGAGTTAAAGGCTTATCCCCAAGTGCAGACAGAAACCGGGCCGATGACGACCACTTCGACGCTGACCGCACGCCGCTATGGCGCAGTGAATTGGTTGGGGCTGCAGACCCTGATCTGGCGGGAGATCTACCGCTTCATCAAAGTTGGCGCGCAGACGGTGCTGGCGCCTTTGATCCAGACCATCCTGTTCATGATGGTGTTCTCGCTGGTTCGCAGCGGCGATTGGCCGGGCACGGTGCGGCCGTATGCGGATGGTTTGGCGGCTGGCCTGGTGATGATGTCGATCATCTCCAATACGTTCCAGAACTCATCGTCATCGATGGTGATTGCAAAGGTTCAGGGCAATTCAGTCGATTTCCTGATGCCGCCCTTGAGCGCCTTGGAGCTGACGATCGCGTTTATCGTCGGCGCCGCGGCGCGTGGGATTTTGGTGGGGGCGGTGAGCCTTGTCGCTGTCGCGTGGCTTGCGAACATCATGCCGGAGCACGTGTTGGCGGCGATCTATTACGCGATCGTGGCGTCGGTGATTTTTGGTGCGATCGGTTTGTTGGGCGGCGTATGGGCGGATAAGTTCGATCACCTGGCGGCGGTGACGAATTTCGTCGTCGTGCCGCTGACCTTTCTCTCAGGCACGTTCTACTCGACGGATGCGCTGCCAGAGCCGTTCCGCACGCTCTCGCACTACAATCCGGTGTTCTTCCTCATCGATGGTTTCCGCTACGGCTTCATCGGCGCCCATGACGCGCCGCTTATGACGGGCGCGATCGTCTCGGGATTGTTGGCGCTGGCGCTGAGCTGGGCTTGCTGGGCGCTGCTGAAGAGCGGGTATCGGCTGCGGAGTTAGAACCCCGGCCAATCCATACCGGCGCGCGCGTTGTCCCAGATCATCGCCATGATGCGCCAATGGCCGTTTTCATCGCGCATGAGCTGGATTGAGTTGATGCCTTGGCGTTCGGGTTCGACGTCGCTCTCGGATAGCCGCGCCTCGTAGGCGCTCCACGCATGGGCGACGTTGCCGAAGATGTCGAGCTTGCGGGCGGTCTCGACCTCGAAGAAGCCGTGCGCGGCGAAGATCGGCGCCACGGCCGCGCGGTAGCCTTCAAGCGTCATGATTTTGTGCGTGCTGCGGCCGGCCTCATCCACGCCGGTGCGGATCATCCGCGCGTCGGGGTGGAAGAGGATGGGCTGCAGTGACCAGTCGCGCGCCCCGGCGGGGCCCGAAATCATGGAATACATGGCGGTGATCACGGCGGAGATGTCGGTGCGGTCGAGGGTCATGGCTCGAGCCTAAACCGTGGGCGGGCGCGTTCGGAGCGCGTTTGCGACGAACCCGCGCCGGCATGCGTTTCTGAACCCGAGCGGACCGGCGCCCGCGCTTGACCCCGCGTCCGGCGCGCCGCAAAAGGCCCGCTTCCCTTGAACCAGGACCAGACGCCATGAGCGCCGCCGAGAGCCATATTCTTCCCGTCTATTCGCCGCCGGAGCAAAGCTTCGAGCGCGGCGAGGGCTGCTGGATTTGGGACGACAAGGGCGAGCGATATCTGGACTGCATCGCCGGCATCGCCGTGAACGCGCTGGGGCACGCGCCGAAGGTGCTGCAGAAGGCGCTGAACGATCAGGCCGCGAAGCTCTGGCACACCTCCAACATGTTCAAGGTGAAGGGCCAGGAGACGTTGGCGCAGAAGTACGTCGATACGTCCTTCGCCGAGTTGGTGTTCTTCACCAATTCCGGAACGGAGGCGATCGAAGGCTCGCTGAAGACGGTGCGGAAGTTTCATTCAGCCAACGGCCAGCCCGAGCGTATCGATATCATCGGCTTCAAGGGCGCCTTTCACGGCCGCTCTTACGCGGCCATCAACGCGGCGGCGAACCCGAATTACACGGATGGCTTCGGCCCGACGCTGCCGGGTTATCTGAGCGCCGAGTTCAACGATCTGGACAGCGTGAAAGCGTTGATCAATCCGGAGACGTTCGCCGGCATCATCGTTGAGCCGGTGCAAGGCGAAGGCGGCGTGCGCGAGGGGACGTCGGGATTTCTGCAAGGCTTGCGTAAGCTCTGCGACGATCACGGCGCGCTGTTGATCTTTGACGAAGTGCAATCGGGCGCGGGCCGCACGGGCAAGCTCTGGGCGCATGAATGGTCAGGCGTGACGCCCGACGTGATGGCTGTGGCCAAGGGCGTTGGAGGCGGCTTCCCGATGGGCGCGTTCATGACCACGAAACATGCCGCCAAGGGCATGGTCGTTGGCGTGCACGGCACCACGTTCGGCGGCAATCCGCTGGCGATGGCGGTCGGCAACGCGATGTTCGACGAACTGATGAAGCCGGAATTGCTTGAGCACGTGAACAAGGTGTCGAACCAACTCACGCAGGCGCTCGAGAGCCTGAAGGATCGCCATCCTGACCTGGTGGTCGACGTGCGCGGGAAGGGTCTGTTGCGCGGCATCAAGCTGACGATCAATCCGAAGGGCATCCAAGGCAAATTGCGCGAGCGGAAGGTGCTGGTTGGCGTCGCCGGCGACAACGTGCTGCGCCTCGCGCCGCCCTTGATCATTGATGAAGCGCAAATCGCGCAAGCAGTGGATGCGATCGACGCGGTGCTGGCGGCGCACAAGGCCGAGGCCGGCGCATGAACGTGCGGCACTTCATCGATCTTGCGAGCTTCAGCAAAGCTGAGCTGCGCGCAATCGTCGATGAAGCGCATCGCCGCAAAGCCGCGCGCCAAGGCCGGCCGAAGGGCGCAGCTGACGATGACGCGCCGCTCGCGGGCTATGCGTTGGCGATGATCTTCCAGAAGAACTCGACGCGCACGCGTGTCTCGTTCGACATCGGCATGCGTCAGCTCGGCGGGCAGACGATCGTGATGAGCGCGGCCGATATGCAGCTTGGCCGTGGCGAAACCATTGGCGACACAGCGCGCGTGCTGTCGCGCATGGTGGATGCGGTGATGATCCGCGCCAACGCGCACCAAGATGTGGTGGATTTCGCCGCCGCGTCCGACGCGCCAGTGATCAATGGACTCACCGATTTTTCGCACCCGTGTCAGATCCTCGCCGACATCGTAACGATCGAAGAATGGCTAGGGCCAATCGAGGGCAAGGCTGTTGCGTGGCTTGGCGACGGCAACAATGTCTGCACCTCGTTCGTGCACGCTGCGGAGAAGCTGGGTTTCGCGCTGCGCATCGCGACGCCTGCGGATTATGCGCCGAAAAGCCAAGTGATCGCCGCGGCGAAGACGGCTGGCGCCGATGTGAGCGTCAGCACGGACGCCAAGAAGGCGATCGCGGGCGCTGACGTTGTGGTGACGGATACCTGGGTGTCGATGGGCGATACCGACAAGGATGCGCGCATGGCCGCGTTTCCACCGTTTGCGGTAAATGACGATATGATGGCGCTCGCTGCGCCGAAGGCGATGTTCCTGCATTGCCTGCCCGCGCACAGAGGCGAGGAAGTGACGGATTCCGTGCTCGATGGGCCGCGATCCGGCGCGTGGGATGAAGCGGAAAACCGCATTCACGCGCAGAAGGCGGTGCTGCTCTGGTGCCTTGGAAAAATTTGACCGCGGCCCCACATCGGGCGTTCGCATGACAAGCCATTCCACAGACGACTTCGTTGCGCCGTTCAGCTTGGATGGCGCGCCCGTTCGCGGACGCGTTGCGCGGCTCGCGGCAGGTGCGCTTGATCCGATTCTGCGGCGTCACGAATATCCGCGCCCGGTGGCGATGCTGCTGGGCGAAGCGTTGACGCTAGCGGCCGCCGTTGGCTCGTTACTGAAAGCGGAAGGGCGCTTGGTTGTGCAAGCGCAGGGCTCTGGCCCGGTGACATTGCTGGTGGCCGAGCATCATTCCGGTGGCGGTTTGCGCGGCTACGCGCGCGTCTCCGAGGGCGCCGTGTTGCCGAGCGACAACCGCATCGCGCCTGCGGCTTTGCTTGGCGCCGGGCACATCGTGTTCACGCTCGACGTGGGCGGGGAGGCGCCGGCCTATCAGGGTGTTGCGGCGCTTGAGGGCGAGACGCTCGCGGCGTGCGCGGAGAGCTATTTCCGCCAGAGTGAGCAAACAGACACCGCGATCAAATTGGCGGTTGGAGAAGCAACGACGGCGGATGGCGCCACGTGGCGCGCGGGCGGATTGCTCATGCAGAAAGTCGCGGGCGACGCGGCGCGGGGCGATCCGACGGAAGATTGGTCGCGCGCGCGGCATCTCTTCGCGACACTGAGCGACGCCGAATTGATTGATCCGGATTTGTCGTCGGAACGCTTGCTGTACCAGCTTTTCCATGAGGAAGGCGTGCGCATGGGCGAGCGGCTTGCGCTGGCGGATCAATGCACCTGCAATGCCGATCGGCTCGCCGGCGTCATGAAGCAGTTCCCGCCAAGCGAGCTGCTTGAGCTGGTGGAGCCGGACGGGCTGCTGCATGCGCGCTGCCAATTCTGCGCGCGCGAGTATTTGCTGACGCCAGGCGAAGTGGGCGCGATAGCTTAAGCCAGGTCGCGATCGATCAGAACAGCGAGCATCAAGGCCGGGCCGCCATGGGCGCGCCAGGCATGCGCCGTGCCGCGCTGGATCACGATATTGCCGGGCTTCAGGCGCGTTTCGCTGGTGTCGAGCACGAGCGACACGTCGCCAGAGAGTACGGCGATGATGTCGAGCGAATGCGTGCGGTGCATGGCGGCGTGTTTGTCCTGATCGGCGATGCAGGCTTCCGCACCGATGGCTTTGAACGCCTCGCGCGCCAATGGCTTGATTTGCTCTGGCGTGACGCCTTCGGGGAGCGGGTTCACGACAAACCAACGCACTTTCACCTGGCCCGGCGAGGGGCAAAGCATCGGGATGGTTTCACCGCGATCTTGCGTTTGCTTTGGATCGAGCGGGCCGTTTGCAGCGTCGTGCCAAATTTCGAAAAGGCTCGCGGGGTTCACTGCGTTGGCGACGTTTGCCGGCGGGCCGTCGAGGATGATCAGCGATTGCGCGTCGGGGCCGTCGCCGGTGATCACGCGGCGCATTGCATCTTCGAAGCCAGGGTAACTCATGGTGTGATCCTAGTTTGCGAGGCGCGTTGCGTGCGGGCTGTCGAGCGCGAACGCAGGCACGGCGACGTCGAGCGGGGCTTGATCGTCAAGCCGCACCATCTGGTACGAGCCCACCATCATGCCCGAACTGGTGCTGAGCGGGCAGGCGCTGGTGTAGGAATAGCTGTCACCGGGTTGGATCACCGGTTGTTCGCCGACGACGCCCGGACCGCGGACTTCTTGCGTCAAACCGTTGGCGTCGGTGATGCGCCAATGGCGCGAGAGCAATTGCACGGTGTCCGCCGAATTGTTGGCGATCTCGATCGTGTACGCCCAGACAAACCGCCCATCCTCGGATTGCTCCGGCAGGAAGCGTGGATTGGCGCTAACGGCGATGCCGGACGTGGTCTGCGTGAACATGAGGGCGAGCGTAGCGCTGCGTGCGGAGCGCGTCACCTCTCCTAGAGCTGATCCAAGGCCTGCGTCACGTCTTCGATCAAATCGTCCGCGTCCTCTAGACCGACGCTCAACCGGATCGAGCCGGGATTGATGCCGATATGGGCGCGGGCCTCGGGCGTGAGCCGGCGGTGGGTGCTGGTTTCCGGGTGCGTGGCGAGGCTTTTGGCGTCGCCCAGATTGTTGGAGATATCGATGACCTCCAGCGCATCGAGAAATTTCCAGGCGCCATCGCGCCCGCCCGCGACGTCAAGCGCGATGAGCGTGCCGCCGGCCTTCATCTGCTTTTTGTGCAGAGCGTATTGCGGGTGATCGCTGCGACCTGGATAGAGCAGCCGGGTCACGTTTTTGTGCGCGGCGAGCGCGTCGGCGACTTTCGCGGCGTTCTCGCACATCCGCATGACGCGCAGCTCGACTGTCTCGATGCTCTTCGCCAACACCCAAGCATTGAAGGGTGAGATCGCGGGGCCTGTGTGGCGTAGGAAATCACGGATGCCGCCTTCGCGGTCGATCAGCTCTTTTTTTGCGAGGATCGCGCCGCCAAGCGTGCGGCCTTGGCCGTCGATATGCTTGGTGGTGGAATAGACGACGATGTCGGCCCCAAGCGGAAACGGCTTTTGCAGAACCGGGCTCGCGAAAACATTGTCGACGATCAACAGGCCGCCGGCGCTGTGAACGATATCCGCCACGGCTCTTATGTCGACGGCGCCCAGGGTGGGATTGGCCGGCGTTTCGATCAATGCGAGCGCGCAGCCCTTCGCGCATTCGTCGCGCCATTGATCGAGGTCGTCCCCATCGACCAGCACAACCTCGACGCCGAGGCGCGGCAGCAATGTGTCGAGTATCCACAAACAGGACGAGAACATCGCGCGCGCGCCGAGCACGCGGTCGCCTGCCTTTACGTTTGCGAGCAGGGCGGCGTTGACTGCCGCCATGCCCGAGCCCACGCCCAGGCATTCTTCGGCGCCTTCTCCTTCAAGCGCCATCATGCGCTCTTCGAAGATGCGCACGGTGGGGTTGGCGTAACGGCCATAGAGATAGCCTGGCGACGTGCCGGCGAAGCGCGCATCCGCTTCGGCGGCGCTGTCGTAGACGAAGCCCGACGTGAGAATGAGGTGCTCCGCGGTTTCCTTGTGTTGGCTGCGCGAAAGGCTGCCGCGCACGAGTTGCGTGGCGAGACGAGGTTTTTTTGGCTTCGTCATGGACGTTCTCCGCGCGCAAGCATGAGGTGTTCAACACTGAGCGGCGCCTGCACGGCGCCGGCCGTCGCGAGCGCGCCCAGCAAATCGCGGGCGCCCTGCGGCGACAAGCCCTTAACGCGACATCGCGCTGTCAAAGCACCAGCGGCGGCGCGGTTCAGCACCATCGTGTCAAGCTCCGCGCCGCCCGCGCCGAGCATGCCAGCCACGCGCGCGACACCGTCCAGATCACGGACGCCGAAATGCATTTCGTGCAGTAGGTCGAGGCCGGGGAGGGCGTCGGTCCAGGTTTCGTTTTCGTTTGGCCGGTTCTCAGTCATCGTCTCGCTCGCGCATATCCATGCGTCGGTCCGAAACGTGGCTTGCGGGCAAAAAGGGCCGCGCCAGAGCGCTGATGGCCACTTCCGCTTTAGCTGTATTTTTAACGCGCCCGCAAGCTGAGTATCAAATCGGCGCGCGCCCCGTTTATTGATCGGAGGCGGCAACGTCAACCCGAGAACCCACTCCTCTCAAGAGGAGGGGGCAGGGGGTGGGGTGACGCGCTGCGTCTGTTATTGTGTGTGGCACGGACGTTTCTCGAATCGAGGCCCAGCTTGCTGAAGTGCAGCTTCACCCTACCCCCCGCCCCCCTCCTCTCAAGAGGAGGGGGAGTATGAGCGCGCCACACGGTGTTCTCGCGGATACGGAGTTGAGGCGCGCGATCCGCGAGGGCTGGATCGCCGCCGACACGGATTTTTTGGATGAACAGATTCAGCCCGCGAGTCTCGATCTGCGGCTGGGGCGTTTTGCCTATCGTCTGCGCGCGAGCTTCCTGCCGGGCGCGGGCGCGAAGGTGGCAGATCGGCTCGACGAAGAACTCGTCATGCACAAAATCGACCTGACGCAAGGTGCGGTGTTGGAGACGGGGTGCGTATACCTCGCAGAAGTGCAGGAGCGCTTTGCGCTGCCAGCGCACGTGCATGGCGCGGCCAATCCGAAAAGCTCAACCGGACGCATTGATGTGTTTACGCGCCTGGTGACGGATGGCGCGGAGGCTTTCGATCACATTCCAGCCGGCTACAATGGCGGCGCTTGGGCCGAGATCAGCCCGTGCACGTTCTCTATTCTCGCACGCACAGGTGCGCGGCTAAGCCAAGTGCGCCTGCGTCGTGGGGCGGTGCATCCGAAGCACGAGATGCAATTCACGATGGATTTGAAGCTGGATGGTCCGGTTGGCTACCGCGCCAAGCGCCATTCCGGCGTGATCGATACGGATCGCATCGGGGTTTACGATCCGCGCGACTTTTGGGAGCCCCTAGATGCGCGGCGCGGGCGCGTGGTGCTCGATCCCGGCCAGTTCTACATTTTTGCGTCCAAGGAAAACGTTGTCATCCCTGCCGGCGAAGCAGCGGAGATGGCGCCGATCCGTCCGGAATTGGGCGAATTCCGCGCCCATTATGCGGGCTTCTTCGATCCGGGATTTGGCGTTGCGCCGAACGAAGGTCGCGCGGTGTTGGAAGTGCGCTCGCGCGATGTGCCGTTTATCGTTGAACACGGTCAGCCGGTCGGAAAGCTTGTGTTCGAAGCGTTGGCTGGCCCCGCGACGCGGCTCTATGGGCAAACCGGCTCGAACTATCAGGGGCAAGGCCTGAAGCTTTCAAAGCATTTCGCGCCATGGCGCTGAGGAACGCGATGCTGAAATGTATTCTCGTTGTGGGCGCGATGTTGGCTTGCGCCGGTGCAGCGCGCGCGCAGGCGATTGATCCAGCGCTCTACGTCGTGCGCGATGCGGACTCCACGATGTATCTGTACGGGACCGTGCATGTGCGGCCGGCGGGTGCGGATTGGGGCGATGCCGAGGTGCGCGCCGCGCTCGCGGAAACGCAGGAAATTTGGACTGAGATTGAGATTTCGCCCGCGGTTGAAGCGCGCGGTCAGGCGTTGGCGCGGCGTTACGGAATGGCGCCGCCCGGCAAGACGCTTTCCAGCTCGCTGAGCGCGGATGAGAACGCGCGTCTGCAAGCACTTACGCGTCGTCTCGGCATCCCCGCCAGCGCGCTTGAGCCGATGCAGCCTTGGCTCGCCGGCCTTACGCTGACGATCGTGCCGATCATGCAGGCGGGCTTTAGCCCGACCTCGGGGGTTGATCGCTTCGTGGACGGCTATGGCGATCAACACGGCAAGACGATGCGAGCGCTGGAAACGGTGGAGGATCAGTTGGGTTTCCTCGCCAATCTCTCGCCGGAGCTGCAACGCCAGATGCTGCGTGAGGCGATCGACGAGGCGGCAGACGGGCCGGCGATGCTGGCGGAGATGACGCGCGCATGGGATCGCGGCGACGACGATGCCCTCGCGCGCCTTGTCGTTGACGACACGCGCGTGAGCTATCCCGAGCTCTACGACGTGCTGTTCGTGCGCCGTAACAACGCTTGGATGGAAACGCTTACGCAGGAGCTTGCCGGCGCGGGCGTCGATTTCGTCGCCGTGGGCGGTGGGCACATCGTCGGCGAGGACGGGCTCGTCGCGCAGTTTCGCGCGCGCGGCTTCAGTGTGGAGCGCGTGCGCTAGCTGTTACGCGCCCAAGGCGGCGTCGATCGCCGCTCGGATTTCGTCCGAGGTTGGCTCGGTGCGCGTGTCGAACGCCCGGATCACGCGGCCGTCGCGGCCGACCAATATCTTATGGAAGTTCCATTGCGGCACGGCGCTTTCGCCAATTTGCGTTTGCGCCCACGCATAAAACGGATGGCGCGCGTCGCCGATCACGTCTGTTTTGCCGGCCATCGGAAAGGTCACGCCGTAATTGAGGCGGCAGAAATCCTGGATTTCCTGCTGCGACCCTGGTTCCTGGCCGTTGAAATTGTTCGCGGGCACGCCGAGCACTTCAAAGCCGCGAGCGTGATACTCGGTGTAGATCTGTTGCAGGCCCTCGTATTGCGGTGTGAATCCGCAGCGCGACGCCGTGTTGACGACCAGAACCACTTCGCCGTCGAAGGCCGTCATCGGCACGCGGTCGGTCCAGAGGCCGGTGAACTCGAACTGGTAGGCGGTGTTGGCCTCGGCGGGCGCCAGCGGCGGTGCGCTGGTGAAGCGGGCCTCGTGCTCGGTCACCGCCGCCGCGACCGCGGCTTCGCGCTCATCGGCCACTTCTGCCGTTGGCGGCTCGGGCGCGCGGTTGCACGCTGCAAGCGCGAGGGCGACGAACAGAAACGTGGCGACGGACTTCATGGCGGCTCTCCAGCTTTGCGAGGTACGCTAGCGGAGCCCCGTTGGATCGCCTAGGCCGGCAAGACCAACGTCGCGCTGAAGCCCTTCGGCGTCCGGTTCTCGAGCACCAGCCGCCCACCGTGGCTGTCGGCGATCGCTTGGACGATCGCTAGGCCCAGCCCGGCGCCGGCGGTGGTCTCGCCGCGGGCGCTATCGGCGCGGAAGAAGGGCTCACTGAGGCGGGCGAGTTGATCGGGCGCGACGCCTGGGCCTTGGTCCAGCACGCTGATGAACGCTTCGCCGGCTTCGGTGCGGCCAGCGCGCATTGATCCGCTGCCTGCGTACTTCACCGCGTTCTCGGCCAGATTGCGCAAGGCGCGCGCGATTTCGAAGGGCCGGCATTCGGCCACGACAGCCGTTGGTGCGTCGGCTCTGACGTCGAGGCCCATGTCCTGAAGCTCACCGCACAGCGTTCGTACGATCTCAGCGAGATCGACGCTGGTGCGTGCTTCCTCGCTTGCACCGGCTCGGGCAAGGGAGAGGGCCTGTTCGGTAAGGCGCTCCATTTCTTCGATCGGGCCGCGCAGACGTTCGCGTGCGGCGTCGTCCTCCAGCAATTCCATGCGCAGCTTGAGCGCAGTGATTGGCGTGCGCAGATCGTGGCTCAGCGCCCACAGCATCTGCCGTTGGCGGTTGAGCTGGCGGCCAAGACGCTCCGCCATCGCGTTGAACGCGGTTGACGCACGGCGAACGTCCTCGGGGCCGCTGACAGGCGCGGAGACGTTGGTTTGGCCGGAGCCGAGCGCGCGGGCCGCATCGGCAAGCTTCGCCAGGGGTTGTCCAATCTGGCGCGAGATCAAGGCGGCGCCGATACCGACGCCGATCACCGACACCAAAGCCGCGAAGATGACGTTGAGCGGCAGCGGCCTTGGCCCAAGCAGCCGCGCGCGGGCGTTCAGCCAATCGCCGTCGTCGAGCGCGATGGACAAGCGCACTTCGGTATTGCGAAAGCGCACCCGGCCGTCATTGGCGCGTCGGCGTTCGTTGATGCCGTGGCGTTCGCGGGGCGGCCCGCCGGGGCCAGCTTCGTCGCGGTCGCGCCGGCGCAGCACTGGCTCTTCGACGATGCGTGCGTTCGCACGAACCTCGGCGCCGCCAAGTTCAAGCGACAACGCCCGGGCGACGCGACCGGCGACGCCGGAGGGATTGTGGGTTTGGATCGCCGGGCTTGCGTCGATTTGAAAACGCAGGCCGTACTCGCGAATACCGCCGGCGACGGCGGCGCGATTTTCCGGCGGCGTTTCCCGAACGCGCTCGACCGTGAAAACGAGGCGCTCAACCAAGCCGGTTTCGGTGGCGCGCCGGATCGCGGCGCCGCGTTCGTTGGCGTAAAGCGCGAAGGCCACGGCGTAGGCGAGCAAAACCGCGACCACTGTGACGAGCACCATGCGGCCGGTAAGCGTGCGGAGCGGGTTGAGACTGATCACGCCTTTTCGACCGCGGCCGTGAACACGTAGCCGCCGCCCCAGACGGTCTTGATCAGTTTCGGCGTTCTGGGGTCTGCCTCGATTTTGCGGCGCAAGCGGCTGACCTGGGTATCAACGGCGCGATCAAACACGTCGCCACCGCGATCGAATGCGAGGTCAAGGAGGTGATCGCGCGTCAACACCGCCTTTGGACGCTGCAGGAATGTGAGCAGCAGGCGATACTCGCCGGTCGACAATTCTTGAGCGACGCCGGAATCATCGATCAACGTGCGTTCGGCGAGCTGCAAGGTCCAACGATCGAAACGCAGAGCTTCGCCAGCGGGCGCCTCCGCACTCGGCGGGAGTGCATGTGTGCGACGCAGAACGGCGTCAATGCGGGCGAGCAATTCGCGCGGGTTGAAGGGCTTCACCACGTAATCATCGGCGCCGATTTCGAGGCCGATGATGCGATCGAGCTCCTCGGCGCGGGCCGAGAGCAAGATCACCGGGATATGGTTGGCTTCGCGGATGTGCCGGCAGAGAGACAGGCCGTCTTCGCCCGGCATCATGATGTCGAGGATCACCAGATCGACGCGGCTTTCCTTAAGCGCCTTGCGCGCCGCCTCGGCGCTGTCCACGGGAGTGGCGCGGCGGCCGTTCTTTTTAAGGAACTGCGCCAGGGATTCGCGGATCTCGCGATGGTCGTCGACAACCAGGATGTGCGGGTCTTCAGGAGCCATCGCTTTCATTTGAAGGCCGATGCATGAAAAATCTACAAGGCGCGGGCGCCGATCTTGTGCCAAAGCTTGCCTGGGCCCCAGGCTCGACACAATTCGACAAGGATGGCTGGTGCTGCGCCTTAAGGCTGCCCATGTTGGCGGCGGAGATGGCTGGACAATAGGGGAAAGGGTCACATGAGAATTTCGAAGATTGCGCTGCTGGCTTTGGCGGCGGCTTCTCTTGCGGCCTGTGCCTCTGGCGGCGGCCCAAGGCGCGAACCGGTCCGCGCCTTGCTCTCGGCCGATGCGCTCTTGTTTACGAGTTTTGATCTCGACCGCGATATGCGGGTAACGATGGCCGAAGCGGATGCCGGCATCGCCGCGGAGTTTACGCGCGCTGACGCGAACCGCGACGGAAGCCTGCAGCCGATTGAGTTCCAGAACTGGAGCAATGTTGCGCTCGGCGGCGGCTCGACAGGTCCGTACCGGCTCGATTTTGATCGCAACGTCGACAACCTGATTACGGCGGACGAGTTTCGCGGCGAGTTGAGCGCGCGCGCGCGCGACTACGATGCTGACGAAGATGGCGCCATCGTGCGTGCGGATTTCATCCGCACGATAGGACAAGCGCGTCAGCCTACAGGCCAGCAGCAGCGGCGGCCGGTGCCTGACGGCCGCCCCGGCTAAACGAGGGAATTCGCGCCAACGCGCGTGAAATTGGGTCGGCGGCGCCCGCCGATCCTGGTCAGACGGTCGGCGCTCCCACAGGCGCCGGCCGTTTCCGTTGGGCAAAGACTTTCCTGGCGGACACACTTTGTCGCAAGGCCGACGAAGCGGCGAAACAGACGGCAGTTATCAGTCTAGGCTGAAGGAACTTGAGTTCCTTCATCATGGAGACACCACACATGCGTAAGGTTCTGTTCGTCGCCGCAAGTGTCGCAGCCTTAGCTTCGGCCGGATTGGCGGTCGCGCAGGAGCGGGGTCCGCGGGGCCCGCTCCAATATGATTCCAATTCCGACAGCGTGCTGACTCGCGCTGAGTTTGACGCCGGCCATGCTGCGCGGTTTGCGCAAATGGACGCCAATCGTGACGGTCAAGTGACGCGCGAAGAGCGCCGCGCCCAGCATCAAGCGCGGCGCGAAGGCGGCGAGGGGCGGCGTGGGATGCATCATCGCATGGGCTTCGAGCGTGCTGACGCCAACAACGATGGCAACGTGACGCGCGAAGAGTTTCTCGCGCGCCCGAACCAGATGTTCGATCGCATCGACGCAAACCGCGACGGCGTGATTCAGGCGAGCGAACGGCCGCAACAACGCCAGCGTCACCAAGGCGGCCAACGGCGTGAACGGGCAAACCCGGACACCGATGGCAACGGCGCCATCTCGCAAGCGGAGCACGCCGCCATGGGCGCTGCTTTGTTCGCGCGCATGGATTCCAACAGCGACGGGCGCGTGACGCAAGATGAAGCGCAAGCGTCGCGCGGCCATCATCGCCGCTCAGCGCAATAGCGCGAAACGCGAAAACGGGCGGCGGGTCAACCCGCCGCCCCATTGCCTCCGCGAAGGTGAGTTAGGTTGACGTGTGGGGGCGCCTCTGACGATCAGAGGATGGTTGGATATTGAGGCTCGGCATGTTCGCCAAGGTGCAAGAACGCGCGAAAGAATTGTGGGCGAAGCGGCCAGGTCTGCTGCGCGGACGCAATCTTTATCTCGCTGGCGGCTGCGCGCTGGCGGTGCTGCTCGTGATCTGGATGTTCACACGCGGCGATAGCGACGCTGACCCTTATCGCACGGCGGCTATCGATCGCGGCGAAATCACGCGTGTTGTAAGTGCGACTGGCACCTTGCAGCCGCTCGTCTCCGCCAATGTAGGCTCGACGGTCTCGGGGCCGGTGCAGGAGGTTATTGCCGACTTCAATTCGCAGGTGCGCGCCGGCCAAGTGCTCGCGCGTCTCGATCCCACGCCGTTTCAGCAGCGCATTGTACAGGCGCAGGCTTCGCTCGCGCAGGCTCAGGCACAGGCCGCGGTCGCGGAAGCCGACTATCAACGTTATGTGCTTTTGCAGCAGCGCGGCTTTGCTTCAGAGCAATTGATGAGCCAGCAGCGCGCCGCGCGTGACACCGCGCGCGCTTCCGTTGCGCAGGCGTCTGCGCAGGTGGCGACGGCGCGGACGGATTTGGATCGCAGCGTTATCCGCTCGCCGATCGATGGCGTTGTCGTTGATCGCCAGGTGAATGTCGGCCAATCGGTTGCGGCGAGCTTTCAAGCCGCGACCTTATTTGTGATCGCGCAGGACTTGTCGCGCTTGCAAGCCAACATCACCGTGGATGAGGCCGATATCGGCGAGCTCGATGAAGGCATGCCGGTGCGGTTCACGGTGGACGCCTTCCCTGATCGCGAATTCGAGGGACGGGTGAGTCAAGTGCGCCAGCAGGGCGTCGCTGAGTCAGGGGTGGTGAGCTACACGGTTGTGGTCGAGGCGGACAATCCAGGCCGCCGGCTTCTGCCAGGGATGACGGCGAACGCTGAAATCATCATTGAGCAGCAAGACAACGTTTTGCGCGTTCCGAACACGGCGCTGCGCTTCCGGCCCGCCGATCCTGATGTCGCGGCGCAAGGCACAGCGTTGGCGGCGGAAACGCGTGGCGGCGGCGCTGCGGCCGCAGCAAGCGGCGAACGACGGCAGCGCGGCGCTGGGCGCGGCGAAGGTCAAGGCAGAGGCCAACGCGGCGGCGGCGCGGCGATGCGCGGCATGGAACAATTGACGGAGCGACTTGAACTTACCGAAGCGCAACAAACGCAAGCACGCGCGGCGTTTCAGAACTCCATGCAAGCCGGGCAGCGCCCCGGACAAGACGCGACGCAAGCCGAGCGCCGTGCGTTCATGCGCCGTATCCGCGAGGCGGCCTTGCGTGAGATCGAGCCGAACCTGACTGAGCGCCAACGTCAGCTGCTGACAGAAATGCGCGCAGGTGGTGGTGAGGACGCGCGTCGCGAAGTGCGCCGGCAGGCTGTGCTTTGGGTGTTGCGCAACAATCGCCCGACGCCGGTGCAGGTGGAAATCGGTGTCGCGGACAATTCCAATACGGTGCTGCTTGGCGGGTTGCAGGAAGGCGATGAGGTTATCATCGGCGGCGGCCCGCGCGCTGAAACCCCGCAGCGCGGCCCAATGGGCGGTGGCGGCGGCCCGCGGATTCGGGGCGCGTGATGGATCTTATCGTCGCCAACGCGCTGGTGAAGCATTACGTCATGGGCGACGAAACCGTGCACGCGCTGGATGGCGTGAGCTTCGCCATACCCGAGGGTGACTATTGCGCCATCGTTGGGCCGTCAGGGTCCGGCAAGTCGACGCTGATGAACATCCTGGGCGGTTTGGATACGCCAAGCGATGGGCGCATCGTCATCAATGGCGCCGATATAGGCGCGCTGGACGATGAGGGGCTCGCCGGCTTTCGCAATAAGACCATCGGCTTCATCTTTCAGAGCTTCAACCTGCTGCCGCGCATGACGGCGCTGGAGAATGTCGAGCTGCCGATGATTTACGGCGGCGTCGATCCGAAAGAGCGGCGCTCGCGCGCGGCCCAATTGCTAACCCGCGTTGGGTTGGGCGAACGTTTAGGCCATCGGCCGACGCAGCTTTCCGGTGGCCAACAGCAGCGCGTGGCGATCGCGCGAGCGCTTGCGGGGCAACCGGCGCTGCTGCTCGCGGATGAACCAACGGGGGCGCTGGACACCAATACGGGCAAGGAAATCCTAGCGCTTTTCCGGGAGCTCAATCAGGAAGGCGTGACGATCGTGATCGTGACGCACGATCTCGAAGTCGCGGCCGCCGCGAAGCGCACGATTGAGATGCGCGACGGCAAGATCATTCGCGACCAAAAGAACGGAGCGCGCGCGGCATGATGCGATCGTCCGATCTGGTTTCCAGCGCCATGCGGGCGTTGCGCTCGAATCCGCTGCGCTCGGCGCTGACGGCGTTGGGCGTCATTATCGGCGTGAGCTCGGTGGTGGCGATGGTGTCCCTCGGCTCAGGCGCGCAGGCGCAGGTGGAGCGTTCGATCGCGAGCCTTGGTTCGAACCTGTTGATCGTCGTGCCGGGCGCGATGCGCGGCGGTGGCGGCGTGCGGATGGCGGCCGGCGGTTCGGGTGGTGGCGGCGGCGGTTGGGATTCGCTGACGATGGATGACGCGACCGCCATCGCACAAGTGGATGGCGTGATCGCCGTTGCGCCATCGCAACGGACGCGCGGGCAAGTGATCGCCAATGGCGTGAACTGGAACCCCCAGATCGAGGGCGTGACGCCCGCTTACCTCACGGCCCGCGATTGGACCGTGGAGCAGGGGCGCTTCTTTGATGACACAGAAGAACGCCAGGCGCGCCGCGTTGTCGTCATCGGCCAAACGGTGGTTGATCAGCTTTTTCCGAACGTCGATCCGCTCGGCGAGAACGTGCGTATCAATGGCGGTTCCTACGAAGTGATCGGCGTCTTGGCTTCTAAGGGACAGAACGGGTTTCAAGATCAGGACGATATCGTGCTCGCGCCGCTGACGACGGTGAAGCGGCGCATCTCCGGGCGAAACCGGCGCGCCGACACGGTGAGCCAGATTTCCGTGAAGGCGGAGAGCGAAGATGCGCTGGCTCGTGTCGAGGAGGACGTCACGAATCTGTTGCGTCAGCGTCACCGGACAAGCGAAGGCGAGGACGACTTTACAGTGCAGAACTTGTCGTCTGTGTCGGAGGCGATGCAGCAGACAACGCAGGTGTTTACATACCTCCTGGGGGGAATCTCGGCGGTGTCTCTTCTCGTGGGAGGCATCGGCATCATGAATATTATGCTGGTGTCGGTTACGGAACGGACGCGCGAGATCGGCTTGCGCAAGGCGCTAGGCGCGCGTGAAAGCGACATTCTGCATCAATTTGGGCTTGAAGCCGTTGCGTTATCGGTCGCGGGAGGTGTCGTGGGCTTGGCCCTCGGCGTGCTCGGGGCCTGGGGAATGACAACGCTCTTTAACCTGCCCTTGGTGTTGTCGCCGTTAAACGCTGCCTTAGCTATATTGTTCTCCGGCTTCGTCGGCGTCCTGTTTGGCGCCTACCCGGCCTGGCGGGCGGCGCGCCTTGATCCGATCGAGGCGTTGAGGCGTGAGTAGAAGAGCGGAACTGAGGAAGAATTTCTCATGCGTGCACTGATGGTATCGCTCTTGGCGCTTTCGATCGCCATGCCCGCATCGGCGGATACATTGGCCGAGGCGATGAGCGCGGCGGTGGACTCAAACCCGACCTTGGCCGCGCAGCGTGCGCGGCTGCGGGCGACGCGCGAGCAGCTGCCGCAGGCTTGGGCCGAAGCGTTGCCGCAGATTTCGATCTCGGGCGGCGCAACGCGCTCCTCTAGCAGTGGCGAGCGCAGCGACGGCACGCCGATCACCGATCCCGCCAGCGAGAGCTGGTCAAGCAGCGCCAGCGCATCGCAATTGCTGTTTGGCTCAGGCCGTGTGCTGGCCTCAACGCGCGCGGCGCGCGCGTCGATCCGCGGCGCTGTGGCCGACTACGATCTGGCTCTGCAGAATCTGCTGATCGACGTGACCAGCGCGTACGCCAATGTGCGCCAGTCTCAAGACGTCGTCGCGGCGCGTGAGCAGACCGTGTCAAACCTCGGCACGCTGCTGGAATATGCGCAAGCGCAATTCGACGCCGGCGTGGTGACGCGTACGGACGTTGCGCAAGCGCAGGCGCGGTATGCCCAGGCGCGTACGCAATTGGTGCAGGCGCAAGGCGGACTGGCTGCGGCGGTGCAGGCCTATCAACGCCTCGTTGGGCGTCCGCCGAGCGATTTGCAGGCGCCGCCTCAGACGCAAGGTCTGCCGGCCGATCTCGAGAGCGCGCTCAATACGGCGGGCACGAATAGCCCCGTCTTGCGTGGCGCGATCGCCGACACCGAACTCGCGGACGCCAATGTTGATGTCGCGGCCGCGCAGGGGCGCTTGCGTGTGACGCTGGAAGGATCGCAATCGCTGTCCGGTGATTTTGACGCCGAGGATTTCCAGGCGGAAGGGGATTCCGTTGGCGTGCGTTTGTCGGTGCCGTTGTTCCAGGGCGGCGCGATCCGGTCGCGAACGCGCGCGCAACGCGCTTTGCGTTCGGCGTCCAACCTTGATCTGGCCGCCGCGCAGCGCAACGTGCAGGAGGGCGTCACAAACGCGTGGACGGGGCTTGCTTCTGCGCGTGCAGCGGTGGAATCCGCGCGCGATCAAGTGCAGGCGTCCGAGCTTGCTTACGAAGGCGTGCGGCTTGAGCAGGAAACGGGTTTGCGCTCGACGGTCGAAGTGCTTGACCAGGAGCAGGATCTGCTGACAGCGCGGCTCGCGCTTGCGCAGGCGGAGCGCGATTTGGTTGTCGCCGAGCGGCAGATGCTGGCGCAGATCGGGCAGCTCGCGCCGCCGCTTGATGCGGCTGATGCTGGTGAAATTCGCGGGCGCTAACCCAGCGCTTGCGCCAGGTCGGCCCAGAGATCGTCTGCGTGTTCGCAGCCGACGGAGAAGCGGAGCAATCCGGGCGGAACGTCCGAAGCTGGGCCTTCGATTGAGCGGCGATGCTCAAGCTTGCTTTCAACGCCGCCGAGCGATGTGGCGACTTTGATGAGCTTTCGTTTGGCGATCACGCCGAGGGCGGCGGCTTCTCCACCCTTCAGCTCAAACGACATCATGCCGCCGAAGCCTCCGGTCATTTGCCGTTTGGCGATGGCATGTTGGGGATGGCTTTCCAGGCCCGGATAGGTGACGCGGCTGATCGCCGGGTGCGCCTCAAGCCGCTTGGCCAAATCAAGCGCGGTGCGGCTCGCCTGCGCGACGCGCAGATGCAGCGTGCGCATGCCGCGGAGCAACAGCCACGCCTCAAACGCCCCAAGCGTGGCGCCGCCGACGCGGCGCTCCATATCGATGTCGGCCCAGATTGGCAGCGCCGCGTCACGCGTGGCGACGACGCCAGCGAGCACATCGGCGTGCCCGTTGAGATATTTGGTGGCGGAGTGGAACACGAGATCGGCGCCATGCTCGATCGGGCGGGTGAGGATCGGTGAGGCGGCGGTGGAATCGACCGCGAGCAATGCGCCGGATTCATGCGAGAGACGCGCGGCTTCGGCGATATCGACCACTTCGTAAACCGGGTTCACCGGCGTTTCGATCCAGACCACTTTCGTAACGCCTGGCTTCAGCGCGCGCGCGAGCGCTTCGGGTTCGCGTGGATCGAACAGGCTGACGCTGAGCGCGCCGCGCTCGCCCTGCTCCTTGAGCCAGGCGACGATGCTGAAATAGCCGCGCGATGTGGTGACGACATGAGCGCCGGGCGGCAGCCGCCGGAAAATCGCCAAAGCGGCGGCCATACCCGAGGAGAAAAGGCGAGCGTCCGCCGCGCCTTCGAGTTGGGCGATGGCGCTCTCGGCATCGCGCAGATTTGGGCCGCTGTAGCGGGAGTAGAAATTTTCCGTGACGAGTTGGTTGTCAGTCCCGCGCATGAAGGTGGTTGAGAGCTGGATTGCCGGTGTAACCCCGCCGGTCGCTTGATCTTGAGCGCCGCCAGCATGAGCACAAATGGTTTCGCGAGAGGTCATGAGCGCCGCTATAGCGCAATGCGAACCGCTTGGCAGGGGCTAACAGGGCATTTCCCGCGCGAACCCATCAAATCATCGGCATAGCTTTAGGTGGGCCTCACGCAGCTCGCGGTGCGGACCGCATTGCGGCGATGAAGCCCAGCGCGGAAATAACGCTTACGCCGACGCTCGTGGCCGTCAGGCCATAGCGGAGCGCGTGGGGGCCGCCGAAAGCGTCCGCAAGAAGCGTTGTCAGCGTCGGCGCTACGCCAAAGCCGATGATGGCGCCGACGACGATGAAGGCGCCCAGACAAACACCGCGGATTTCGTTGGGTACGAGCACTGAGAGCGCGGCTGCGGTGACGAGGCCGGTGATCGCGCCGCATGTCATGAGCAGGAACAGCATCAATGCAAAGCCGAGTGTCGTCGGCATCATCGGAAAAAACGCCGCCGGGATCGAGAGGATCGCCGTGATTACAGCGCCGAGCAGGATGCCACCCTTGATCTTGCTTTTCTGGCCCGCGTCGGCGGACAGGCCGCCCAGGATTGAGCCCACAATTCCCGAGCCAAGCAACACCAGGCCGATCCAGCCGGCGAATTGCTCAGGTTGGAGGCCGTAGCTGCGCGATAGCACGGGCGCCGCCCAGATTGTCGCGGCGGCGTCCGCCATAACGACCGTGACTTGGCCGAGAAAGAGTGGGGCGATCAGGGCGCGTCGTTGCCAAAGCGCGCGCAGTGCGGCGCCAACGTCGGGGCTCGCATCGGCGACCTCGTGACGTGCGGGTTCGCGGATCGTGAGCAAGAGCAGCGTGAGCAAAACGCTGACGCCGCTGAACGCGAGGTGCACGCTGCGCCATGGCGCGAGGCCCGGCAATGGCGGTGCAACATTGGCGAAGTGCCCCAGCAACGCGCCGCCGAGCGCGAAGGCGAGCGCCGCGCCGACCAGGTTGCCGAGCGAAAGGAGGAGAAGCGAACGGCCCCGCATATGCGGCGCGCTCATGTCCGCGGCCATCGAAATGGCGACGGTGAGCGCGCACATGGAGCCAATGCCGGCGAACATGCGCGCGACGAACATTTGCCAAAAATCGACGGCGAACACGGTGCCGAACGAGCCAAGTGTCCAAAGCACGGAAAGGCCAAACAAAAGCTGCGCGCGGTTGCCGCGATCGGTCATGCGGCCGATTGGAATGGAGAGAAGGGCGACCGGGATAGAGAGCGCCAAGCCTTGAATAAGGCTCACTTGGAAATCGCTGAAGCGCAAATCGCGCGCGACCAGTTCCTGCACCGGGCTGAACACGGTGCGCATCGCCACGCCACTGCAGATCGTGACCGCGAGAAGGACAAGCGCCGTCCATGCCGTGTTTGTGCGCGCGGCCGAGCGAACGTGCACCTCCATCGGCGCAGCGAGATCAATGTGAGTCATCTTTGGCCTGTGCTTTCAGGATGTCGCCAATCGCGCCGTCGAAATGCGTGCTCATTGCACTCGTTGCGGCGAGTGGATCGCGTTTGCGGATCGCATCCGCGACCGCGCGGTGACGCGCAATGGTTTCGTGGCGCTGCTTTGCGGTCGTTCGCGTCCGCCATGCAGTTGGCACGGCGACTTCCATGAGCGGCGCGAACGAGGCGACGATCTGCACGAACAGCGCGTTGTGGCTGGCCCTGGCGATGGCGTTGTGGAAGGCGATGTCGTGTTGAATGCGGCTGGTGAGGTCGTCACCGTCCTTGGCCATGGCTTCGGCCAGCGCCACGATCTCGGCTGCTTCTTCCTCTGTCCGTGAAACCGCCGCGAGCGCGGCGGTGCGCATCTCGATCGTGCGGCGCACGTCCCAGATTTCCGGCACGGTGATTTGCGCGGTGGAGACGGCGTGATCGAGCGACGCGGCGATCACGGCGCCATCGATGGCCCCGACACGCGGCTTGCGGCCATTGCCGACGTCGATCAGGCGTAGCGCCGCCAACGCGCCGAACGCTTCGCGCATCACCGCGCGACTGACGCCGAGCTGTTCGGCGAAATGCGCTTCGCCGGGCAAAGTATCGCCGACGCGCATACGCTCAGTGCGGATGTAGTTGGTGACAGCCTGCATGGCTGTTTGCACCAGCGAGCCGCTTTCCGCAGGACGCGGATTTGAATTCGCCGAACTCACAGGTGCTCCTTTAAGCCGCGGCCTGGCGGAAATCGGTGGGCGAGACGCCAAAGCGGCGCGCGAAGGCGCGAGCAAAGCTGGCGTTGTTGAGGTAGCCGTTCTCGTAGCCGATGGAGGACACCGGTAGGCTTGTGGTGCGCAGCATCTGGCTAGCGTGACTCAAGCGGCGATCTGCGATGGCTTCAGCGATGGTGCAGCTGAACATGTCGCGAAAGCCTCGCGTGAGTTTGGCGCGGTTCAGGCCGCATGCACGCGCGATACGGTCAAGTGTGAGTTTTTCGCCCCAGCGCTCATCGATCATACGCCGCGCGGCGACGACGCGGCGCGCATCCTCAAGCGACATCACTCCGTCGCTTGCCAACGGCACAAGTTCGTCTGCGTTGATCAGCCGGATGGTTTCGCATAACAGCTCGATGCTTTTGCCGAGGCGATAGACTTTCAGGGTTTCGCCTTTCATCGCGCAATCGCGAATGGCGTGCACGATCGCGCGCAGAGCCGAAGGTTGATGGAAGCCATGGACGTCGGACGTCAGTCCGCCAAGGCGTTCATAAGCGCAGCGCTGAACGACGAGCGTCAGATCCGCGTCACGCCCAAGGTTGTGGGGCGTTGGATTGAAATCGAAGGTGAGAGCGGGCGTGTCGCCATCGTTGCTGAACGAAATCGTCACCGGCTCTGGCGGCAGCGGCGCATCTGCGAGCAGCCTCGGCCCGACCAGCAATGTCATCTCTGGAGAGACTTCCACGAAGTCGAGCGCTACAGCGCCGGTCCCGTCGTTCATGTTCCTCACCCAAGCTTTTTTATTGAGGGGACCTTCTACCTATCCGATAGGTTTGGCAAGGACCTTTCTGATAGGTCAATCGAACTATGCGTAGGCCAGATGCGGTCGAAAATGCGAGGCCGCAAAAGCTCTATAATAAACAGAGCATTAGGCCGTTTCCGGCCGCTCAGTCGGCGAAGATTTTTCCTGGATTGAACAGGTTCTTGGGATCAAGCGCGTGTTTGATCGTGCGCATCATGTCGACGCTATCTTCGCCGAGTTCGCGCACCAGCCAGTCTTGCTTGCCCAGACCAATGCCGTGTTCGCCGGTGCAGGTGCCGTCTAGGTCGAGCGCGCGTTGCACCATGCGTGCGTTGAGGCGCTCGGCCTCGGCTTGCTCAGCTGGATTGTTCGGGTCGATTACGAAGATGACGTGGAAATTGCCGTCGCCGACATGGCCGAGAATCGGCGCGGGAAAGGGCGCGGAAGCGAGGTCTTGTTTGGTTTCGTTGATGCATTCGGCCAGTCGGCCGATCGGCACGCACACGTCGGTCGCCCAACCGACGCAGCCCGGACGCAAAGCGAGGGCGGCGTAAAACGCTTGATGGCGCGCCTTCCAGAGCCGCGCACGTTCCTCGGCCAAGTTTGACCAGTGAAAATCGCCGCCACCGTTTTCCCGCGCGAGATCGCCCACAGTGGCGATCTGCTCCTTCACGCCGTGCTCGGACCCGTGAAACTCGAAAAACAGGGTCGTGAGTTCGGGATAGTCGAGCTTGGAATGGAGGTTCACCGCTTTCATCTGCACGTCGTCGAGAATCTCGACGCGGGCGAGCGGGATGCCGAGCTGAATGGCCTGCACCACCGTATCGACGGCGCCAGCGAGCGATTGGAAACTGCAGACGGCCGAGGAAATCTGCTCAGGTATGCCGTGCAAGCGCAAAGTGATTTCGGTGATGATGCCGAGCGTGCCTTCGGATCCGATCATCAGGCGCGTGAGATCGTAGCCGGCTGCGGATTTGCGGGCGCGTCGCGCAGTGTGGATGTCGCGGCCGTCCGGTGTGACGACGCGCAGCGACAGGATCGCCTCGCGCATCGTGCCGTAGCGCACCGCATTTGTGCCTGACGCGCGCGTGGAAGCCATGCCGCCGATGGTGGCGTTTGCGCCCGGATCGATCGGGAAGAAAAGACCTTGATCGCGCAGGTGCAGGTTCAGCTCTTCGCGGCGGACGCCGGCCTGAACGGTGCAATCGAAATCCGCTGGATTGACGGAAACGATCGCGTTCATTTCCGAGAGGTCAACGGTGACGCCGCCACGCACCGGCGTGGTATTGCCTTCAACCGACGTGCCCGCGCCATAGGCGATGATCGGCACGTTGGCCGCAGTGCACGCTTTCACCAGCGCGACGACCTCTTCGGTGGAATGCGCGAACACGACTGCATCGGGCAGCGCCACTTCGAAGTGGGTTTCGCTCGCGCCGTGTTGGCGGCGCACGGCTTCGCCGAGATGCAAGCGGTCTCCGAAGAGGGTCCGCAATGTCTCGACAAAGCCGGGCGCCAAAGGCGCGCGTGCGGCGGGGAGTGCCGACGCGGCGCCCATTGTCAAAACCGCGCGCTGAGGCGGACGCCGACGCGGCGCGCATCGCCCATGATGCCAAGATTATGCACGATGGGGTTCAGCGGGCCGGGCGGACCAAAGATTGCCGCGAGCAACGATTGATCGAGGTAGGAGTCGTAATATTCCTCGTACAGCAAGTTCGTGCCCCACAGTGCGATCGTCCAATTGTCGCGCTCATACGCTAAGTTGGCGTTGACGAGATAATAGCTTTCCATCTGCGGCTGGAAGTTTGGATCGAGGCTCGATCCTGCACGCTCGCCCTTGTAGGTCACGGTCGTGTTCGCGACGATGTTGGCGTCGCCAACGGGGATCGTCAGCGTCGGCGTGATGAAGAAATTCCAATCAGGCTGGAAGAGAATTCGGTCGGAGGCGAGGCCGCCGGGGAACACCGCTTCGAACTCGGAATCATCGGTGATGCGGGCGTGGTTGTAGGTGAGGCCGCCCTGGAGCCGGAACATGTCCGTCGGCGCCCAAATCCCTTCGACTTCGACGCCGTAGCTTTCAACATCGCCGGTATTGAGGTTCACCGCGACCGGCCCAGGCGCCGGCGTCAGCGAATTTTGGCCGATATAGTGCTGGTAGTCGTTGAAATAGAGCGCGGTGTTGAGCGTCAGCGTGCGGTCGGCGCTCGTCCACTTGTCGCCAAGCTCATACGTCCACACGGAATCGCCCTGGTAGAAATCGAGCGGCGCCGCCGGCGCATTTGCGCCGCCGCCGCGGAAGCCGCGGGCGACTGAAATGTACGACATGTGATTGTCGGACCAGTTCTGCGTCAGCGTCATGCGCGGTTGCAATTCGCTGGCGCTATATTCGCCCGCGGTGCCTGTCGCGGCTACAGTTTGGCTGTCGTAGCGCAGGCCTGCCGAGAATTCGAGCGACTCGCTGAGATCGATGAACACGTTGGCGAAGATGGCTTGCGTGTCGTTGGTGATCGACTGCGACTGCGGCACGGCCAGCGCGAACGGCACGATAAAGTTGGTGCTCGCGTTGGTTGTGTCGGAGCTGTTGGCGAACACACCCACAAGTGTGCTGACGCGATCGTTCCACTGCGTGTCGAAGCGGAGTTCGCCGGTATAGGTCTCTTGCGAGTTTCGGCCATTCAGGGAGCGGGCGAAATCCACGAACCCGAAATCCGCGTCGCCGGTCGCTTCACCGGATTTTTCGTCATAGGCGACGATCGCGGTCATTTGCGTGTTGGACGCCACATCGAATACGCCGCGCAAGTTCACGCCCGAATATTCGAAGGTGGCGACGCTATCAGCGTTGAGCGCGGTGTCCTGCACATAGTCCGTGGGGCCGGCGGGGCTTGAATACGCTGTTTGCGAGCCCGTGACGCGGTTCCAGTAGGCGTTCAACGTCAGCTCGGCGCCGTCGTTTGCATCCCACACCAGGGCGCCGTTCACGGACTCATTTTCGAGCGGGCGGGCGTCATTGCCGGTGATGGTGTTGGTCGAGAAGCCGTCGTGCGTGTGATAGGAGGCGGCGATGCGGCCGCGCAGCACGCCTTCAACGATAGGCCCGCTTAAACTGCCGGCGTAGGTTTGGTAATTGTCAGGGCCAGCATAAGTCGCGGAAACGCGGCCGGAGAAATCATCCGTTGGCGCGCGCGTGACAACGCTGATCGCGCCGCCGAGCGTGTTGTTGCCGAACAGCGTGCCCTGCGGACCACGCAGCACTTCGATGCGCGCAACATCCACAACCGGATTGTTCAGATACGAGCTGTTGGCCTGATAAATGCCGTCAACGAAGATGCCAACGCCCGGCTGCACCGTGTCGATCAAGGTCGTGCCGACGCCGCGGATGGACATGAAGGCGCGGCCGACGGCGTCTGTGGTGATGTTGAGGCCCGGTGCGAACGCCGCGATCTCGCGCACGGTGTTGATCTGTTCGCGCTCTAGCGTTTCGGCGGTCACCGCCGTCACGGCGATCGGAACGTCCTGAAGGCGTTCTTCGCGCTTACGCGCCGTGACAACCACCTCTTCTTCGCCAGCGTCGGCGACGGCGTCCTGTGCGAACGCGATGCTGGGTGCGATCGTCGGGGCGATCAGCGCGAGCAGGGCGCCAGCGAATAGGGCTTGGGTACGACGCATTCCAGAACCTCCCTGATACGACGTTTCTTGTCGTTCGTTGGGAAGGACCCTGGCGCAGCCGCGACCTATCTGAAAGGTCCCGATCGGGGAATGGCTGTGCCGATCGGCTCGGACGCTTGGCCGAACCGCCCCAAGCGGGCGCGGGTTAGCTCACCAGCAAGAATAGCCGCCGTCAGCCAATACGATGGCGCCGGTCATCAGGCTGGAGGCGTCTGAGGCCAGGAAAAGGATCACCGACGCGACCTCCTCGCATTCGCCAAGGCGGCCCATTGGCGTTCCGTCGATCCAGCGTTTGTACATCTCGCCTTGGCGGTCGGCGAAGGCGTTGAGGGGCGTGTTGATGTACGTCGGCGCAACCGCGTTCACGCGGACGCCGCGCGGCGCCCATTCGCAGGCCAGCGATTTGGTGAGCTGATGCACGGCGGCCTTCGAGGCGTTGTAATAGCTTTGCGGTTGCGGGCGGTTGACGATGAGGCCCGACATCGAGCCGACATTGACGATCACGCCTGAACCCTGCGCCAGCATGTGCTTTCCAAACGCGCGGGCGCACCAGAACGTCCCGTTGAGGTTCACGTCCAGAACGTTGAGCCAATGTTCGTCGGCCACGTCCTCCGCGCGGGTCTCGCTGCGAGCGATGCCGGCATTGTTGACGAGAATATCGATCCTGCCTTCGCGCTTCGCGATGCCATCGGCGACTGCGGCGACCAGTGCGGAATCTGTGACGTTCATCGCCACCCCGGCAACACGATAACCCTTCTCGGCCAAGGTGGTGCGCGCTGCGCCGATGGCGCCCTCATCGCGATCCGCAATCGTTACACGAGCGCCCGCTTCCGCGAGTGCTTCAACCGCAGCGAGGCCAATGCCGCTCGCGCCGCCCGTGACAACGGCCACGCGGTCGGTGAGCTTGAATTTGTCGAGATACATGGACGTCCTTAGGGGAGGAAGCGTTCCGCCGGCATGGGCGGCTCGGCCTCGGTGACATCGCGCTCCGGCCGGTAGATAAGGCGCGTATCGGATTTGTATTCAGGCCACGGCAGAGCGCCGGTGCGCGCGAACTCGACCCAGATACGGTGCATGCGGTCGGCCAGATCCTGCGGCGGATTTCCGCCGGCGAGCCCGCGTGCGCCAGAGACTGTATGCAGCGTGTCAAACACGAACGGGAGCTCGATCGCATGGCACGCGCCCAGCGCTTCATTGTAGGCGCTAGAGCGCCAGCCAAAGTCATACACGTGCGTGCGGCCTTGGTGCGCGGCGGCGAATTTGCGCGCCGGCCAGCGAAACACGAGATCGGTTAGCGCTTCGGTGAAAGCATCGCCGGGGCGTTTGCCTTTTGCACCCATCCCATACGCCTTGAGGATCTCGCGCGCCTTCGGCTCGACTTGCCGAACGATAAAGTTCGCGAGGAAACCGCCGATCTTCTTGCGGACGCCGCTCGGCACGAAATAGAGGTTCATTTCCTCGCTGTTCGTGCCAACGATGAGTTCGATTTCGGCGCCCGCGCCTTTGCGAAGGGCCTCAAGCGGGTGCTCGGGGAGCACGTCGTCGCCATATACGGGTAGGAAGCGGCTGAGGCCGAACGCGGGTTCGCGGCCATCTACGTTGCGTAGATTTACGCGCGCGCCGGGTTTGGAGATTTTCGCTTGCACCGCGAGCGTTGCGCCGATGTTGCGGCTCCGAAATCCGGCGACGTCCGGGGTGATGCGCAGCATCTTCGCGAGCTTAATGGTCAGCCGTTCGGCGACGGGGATCGGCCTCACCATCGAACCGTGGCCGCTTTGCACGATCGCCCGCTTGAACAAACCTTTCGCCAGCGGCGACGCAACGAGGTTCGCCACAGACATCGCGCCCGCGCTCTCGCCGAAAATCGTGACGTTGCCCGGGTCGCCGCCGAATGCGGCGATGTTGTCGCGCACCCATTGGAGCGCAAAGATCTGGTCGCGCAGGCCGAGATTGGTCGGCGCGCCCTTGATTGGAAGAAAACCTTCGATGCCAAGGCGATAATTAATCGTGACACACACGATGCCGGCGCGCGCGAAGGCGGCGCCGTCATAGACGTCCGCCGCGCCGGCGCCGCCGGTGAACGAACCGCCGTGAATGAACACCATGACTGGCGCGTTCGTGGCGGCGCTGGGCGCCCAAATATTCAAGGCGAGGTGGTCATCGCCCTGCCGCTGGTCGCCGCCGATTAAGGGCTGAATGTCGAGTCCCGGCAGCGCCCGTTCCATCTCTTCCGGCGTCGGCGTGGGTTGCGGGGCGATGAAACCACGTTCACGGGCGTCACGAACGCCGTCCCATGGCGCTGGCGCCTGCGGCGCGGCGAAACGCAACGCACCGACCGGCGGGGCGGCGTAGGGGACGCCGTAGAAGCGCGCGACGCCATTCAGCTCCGCACCTCGAACCGCGCCCGTCTGGGTCTGCACGAGTGGCGGCGCTTGAATCGCGTGTGACACGGCGTCTGAGGTTGGCTGCATGGCCTTGATCCTAGCAGAGCATCGCGCGCGCGCGGACCGAGCGTTTGTGCACCTCCGCTGCCAGGCGATGCCGAGCGGTTCGACGAGGCGGCGGTGCTTCAAGCTACCGTAACGTTACGTCGATCAGTGGTGCGGTGGCTTGCTCTGCACGCTTTGTTGCGATCCAGGCCCCATGGAGGCAAAACAGGCGCATCCAGTCAGATCGTGAGACAGCAGCCATGACCCAAGTCGCGACAATCCAAGTGGAAGATGGCGTCGGGGTTCTGACGATCGATTCTCCGCCGGTGAATGCGCTCGGGATTGCGGTGCGGCGCGGCTTGGTAGAGGGGATTGAGGCCTTCGCGGCCGATGCCAGCGTCAAAGGGATCGTGCTGATTTGTGGTGGACGCACTTTCTTCGCGGGCGCCGACATTACTGAATTCGGCAAGCCGTTTCAGGAGCCGGGCCTGCCAACGGTGCTCGACGCTATCGAAGGCAGCGCAAAGCCGGTGGTGGCCGCGATCCACGGCACAGCGCTTGGGGGTGGACTGGAAGTGGCGATGGTGTGTCACTACCGCGTCGCGGTTCCTTCAGCGAAAGCGGGTTTGCCGGAAGTTGCGCTTGGTTTGCTGCCGGGCGGCGGCGGCACGCAACGACTGACCCGATTGGTCGGGCCAGAGCGCGCGCTCGATTTGATCACCAGCGGCCGTCATCTGAACGCACGTGACGCGCTGGATATGGGCATCTTTGACGCGCTGACCGAGGAGGGCCAATTGCGGCGCGACGCGATCGCGTTTGTGAAGAAGGTGGTCTCAGAGGGCCAACCGCTCCTCCGCGTCCGGGATCGCGACGACAAAGTCGCGCCTTACCGTGGCAAGCCGGAGCTATTCGCCGCGTTTCGCGCCAAGAACGCGCGGCAGTTCCGCGGCTTCAAGGCGCCGGAGAACATCATCAAGTGCATCGAAGCGGCCGTCGATTTGCCGTTCGATGAAGGCATGAAGCGCGAACGGGCGCTCTTCTTCGAGTTGATGACGTCCACCGAATCCGCCGCGCAGCGTCATGCGTTCTTTGCGGAGCGCGAGACGTCGAAAATTCCCGACATCGCCCCAGATACGCCGACGCTGCCGATCAAGACAGTTGGTGTTATTGGCGCCGGCACGATGGGCGGCGGCATCAGCATGAATTTCTTGAACGCCGGCATCCCCGTTACTTTGGTGGAGGCCAAGCAGGAGGCGCTCGACCGAGGCCTTTCCGTCATCCGCAAGAATTACGAGGCGACCGCAAAGAAAGGGCGGATCAGCGCGGCTGACGTTGAAAAGCGGATGAGCTTGATAACGCCCGCGCTCGACCTGAACGCTTTGGCGAATGCCGATCTCATCATCGAGGCGGTGTTCGAAAGCATGCCGATCAAGAAAGAGATATTTGCCAAGCTCGACGGCATCGCCCGGCAAGGCGCGATACTCGCGACGAACACATCGTATCTGGACGTCAATGAGATTGCGTCCGCGACCAAACGGCCTGAGCACGTGCTTGGGCTGCACTTCTTCTCGCCAGCAAACGTGATGCGTCTGCTTGAAATCGTGCGTGGCGCGAAAACTGACAAGGCCGTGATCGCGACGGCGATGAAGCTCGCCAAGCAGATCGGCAAGCTGCCCGTGCTGAGCGGCGTGTGTTTCGGCTTCATCGCTAACCGCCTGATAAACCCGCGTGGGCGCCAGGCCGACCGGTTATCGCAGCAAGGCACGACGCCGCAGGACATTGATCGTGCGATTTACAATTATGGGTTCGCGATGGGACCATTCCAGATGATGGATCTGGTTGGATTGGATGTGATCGGGCGTGACTCGACCGAACGCACCGTTCGCGGCGATCTCGTCGCGCTGGGCCGTCTCGGCCAGAAGCAGAATGGCGGCTATTACGACTACGATGAAAAGCGCAATGCGACGCCCTCTCCAGTCGCGGCGCAGATCATCGCGGATTTCGCGCGCGATCATCAGATCGTCCAACGCGCCGCCCTGAGCGAAGAGGAAATCGTCGCGCGGCTACTCTATCCAGTCGTCAATGAGGGCGCGAAAATTTTGGAGGAGGGCATTGCGCTGCGCGGCTCGGACGTCGATGTGGCGGCGATGATGGGGTACAATTGGCCGGTTTACACAGGGGGCCCAATGTTCTGGGCCGACACAGTAGGCTTGCCGAAAATCGTCGCGAAGCTAAAGCAAATGCAGGCCGAGGACGGCGACCAGTTCAAGCCGTCGGCGCTGTTGGAGAAGCTGGCCGCGGAAGGCGGCAAGCTGAGCCGCGTGGGCGCGAAGTGAGCGAAAGCCCGAGGCCGCCGCCTGTCGAGGCGGTTCCAGCAGCTACAATATTGTTGCTGCGCGACGACCCGTTTGAAGTGTTGATGGTGCGGCGTCGGAAGTCGTCGCACTTCTCGTCGGCGTTGGTGTTTCCTGGCGGGCTCGTCGATCCCGAGGACCGCGACGAAGCTTGGCTCGCGCACGTGTCGGGCGCTGACGCGTTGACGGATCATGATCGCGCGCTGCGGATCGCCGCATGTCGCGAGACGTACGAAGAGGCGTCCGTCATTTTGGGCGGCAGGAGCCATGCGGTGGAGGCCGGCGTGGCCTTTATTGATGTCGTATCTCGCCAAGGCGCGCGTTTGCCGCTGGGTGAGATCGTGCGATTTGGACATTGGATCACGCCGCTTCGCGCGCCCAAGCGCTTCGATACGCATTTCTACATTGCGGCCGCCCCCGACGGCGCCGAGCCGTGTTGCGATGGCGATGAAACGGTGAGCCTGGAATGGGTCAGACCGAATGATGCGATCGCGCGTGCCGAGGGCGGCGAACACACCATCTTGTTTCCAACACTAATGAACCTGCGCATGCTGGCGCGCAGCGAAACCGTGAGCGCCGCGTTTGCAGCGGCGCGCAGCCGTACTGTCTTCACGGTGATGCCGCGCGTGGAGAAGCGGCCGGAGGGGCTTGTCGTCGTGATCCCCGAGGACGCCGGCTACGGGCTCACCGAGTATGCGGCGCCCGAGGTTGCCGGGAAGGCCGACTAGGGTCCGGTCCGGCGAGATCGCGTGATGGAAGCGATTCGGCCGCAAGCGACCCTGCGCAAGCATGGGTGTCCAATATATGGACGATCTTGGCTCATGTGCACATAAAAATTGACATGAAGTGCAATATTCAATAATTGTTGGGCATGTCACCCAAGGCAAACGCTGTTTCTGTCGTGCGCGAACCGGACTTGGCCACCACTCTGGTGAAAGGCCTGTCGGTGCTCGAGGTGTTCTCACCCGCCGAGCCGCTGCTCGGTAATTCAGAGATCGCGTTGCGCACGGGACTGACGCGCCCAACCGCGGCGCGTCTCACGCGCACGTTGGCGTCGCTTGGATACCTCCGGTACGATTCTGATCGCGCGAAGTACCGGCTCGGTGCTGGCGTGTTGAGCCTAGCCAATCCGCTGCTCGCGGAGATTCGCGTGCATCAAATCGCGCGTCCGCTGATGCAGGAGCTGGCGGTCAGCCTGAAGGCCAATATCTCGATGGGGCTGATGAACGGCTTGGATGCCGTCTACATCGAGTGCGTGCGTGTGGCCGAGACGGAAGCCTTCTCCGCCGAGATTGGCGCGCGTTTGCCCTTGTCGCGCTCCGCGATCGGCTTTGCGCTCATCTCGATGTTGGCCCCATCCGAGCAAACGAGCCTTGTCGCGAAACTTCTCAGCCAGCGAGCGGATGCCAAGGCCGCTGTGAAATCGGCGTTGGCGCACGTTCAAGAAAAAGGCTTCGCCATTTCGCGTGGTGATTGGGCGCCGCCCGTCCACGCTGTTGCCGTTCCGCTCATGCGAGAGCCGACGACCGGCGCATATCTCGCAATCAACTGCGGGGTTCCGAGCTTTCGGCTGCGGCCTGGTGAGCTGGAAAATGAGATGGGGCCGCGGCTCGCTGCACTTGCCGCAAGCATTCGCGCCTTGTGCGCGCGCTATTCGTGATCAGCGATAAACGGGAGAGCCGGATGAGCATCCACAATGACGTGCCGACGCTCGACGAAATTCCAGATGCGATCGGCTTCCCGCACACCGTGATGCCGACAGGTTGGTTTCAGGTGGGGTGGTCGCACGAACTGAAGGTTGGCGACGTGCGCCCACTCAAATATTTCAAGCAACAGCAGGTGATGTATCGCGGCGAAGACGGCGGCGTGATCGTGATGTCAGCGTTCTGTGCGCATTTCGGGGCGCATCTTGGTCACGGCGGAAGGGTAGATGGCTGCAATATTGTTTGCCCGTACCATGGTTGGGTGTGGGGCCCGGATGGGCGCAACGTGTTCGCACCGCACGAAGGCAAGGCATCGTCCGCGAACCGACGCATGAAGCGCTATCCGGCCACTGAATCGAGCGGCATCATTTGGGTGTGGCATGACGCGCAGGATCGCGATCCGCTGTGGCCGGCGCCGCCGGAACGTCGGGGCGAGCGAAATTTTCTCCCGATCGGCCCAGCAACATCATACGGCTGGCAGGATGTGACCGCGCATCCGCAATACGTCGTCGAGAACGTGGTCGACATAGATCACTTCATCTACGTCCATAAGAACACCTACATTCCGGAGCTGCGCAGTCCGGATGACTATCCAACGCTCGATCTGCGCGAACCGATTGGGCATGTGATCGCCAAGCCGCCGCGGGGCTCGTCGCAATGCCATGGTGTCGGCGTCATCGTGGTGGACTTTCCCGTGGACAAAGACCGGCCGTGGCGCTCGCCGGCTGTCGTTTATTCGTGCACGACGCCAATCGACAACGAGACGAGCGACATGTTCGGTTGCGTGCTGGTTGAACAAGACGCTTCGGTGGAAGGCGCGGACAACGAGACGCCGGTGGGGCGCGCGCTGAAGCGCGTGAGCGAGCAGCGATTCCAGCAACAGGCGGATTTCACGATTTGGAAGAACATGGTCTACATGCGCAGGCCCGCTTACTCGCGCTATGAAGGCAAGTTGTTCCTGCAGGTTCGGCAATGGGCCGAGCAATTCTATCCTGAAGACGCGGCGTAGCCTCCGCAAACAAGCCGTACGTGAGAAGCGGCGCGAAGGGAGATATCATGGCAGGTCCGCTCGATGGACTGGTCGTGCTTGACATCGCGACGGTGATGCCGGCGTCGATCGCGGGCATGCTGCTGGCTGACCACGGCGCGGAAGTGATCAAGGTCGAGCCGCCGGGCGGCGCGTTTTATGCGGGCGATCTCACACGAAAATCTTGGGATCGTGGGAAACTCAGCGTCACGCTTGATCTTCGCGATGAAGGCGATTGCCGCAAAGCACGCGCGTTGGCGGCGCGCGCTGACATTCTGATCCATTCGCTTTCGCGAGAGGACGCGCGCGCGCGTGGGTTTGATCGTGACGCGCTCAAGGCGGACAATCCGGGGTTGATCGTGTGCGCGTTGTCCGCCTACGGCTTCGATACGCCGCTCAGCGATCGGCCATATGGGGAATCGCTGGCGGCCGCGCGGCTGGGTTTGATGAACACGCTGAGCTCGCCGCGTCGCGTTGGGCCGGTCTATCCCGGACACCCCGCTTTGCACTATGGCCACGCGTTTGTGATCGCGATTGGCGCTTTGGCGGCGCTACGCGCCAGGCGCATCAATGGCCAAGGCCAGACAGTGGATGCGTCGATGCTCGATGGCGCCGCAGCGCTTTCGGTTATGCACTGGTGGCAAGAGGGTGGGCAGTCTTTCATGGCCGGAGGCGATCGCAGCTCGCCGCTGCGCTTTGGCCGCACGCGCATCATCAGCGCGATGTTGCAGGGGAGCGACGGGGAATATTTCTACCTCAACACAACGGGTGGCAGCGGCTTTAAGCGTGTGATGGATATGTTCGGTTTCGGCGATCGCGTGAAAGCAGTCGCGGGGCCGGAATTCGCGGTGCCATTGGACGACGATGAATATCAGGCGGCGCGGTTTGAGATCAATGACGCGGCATTGACGCGGACGCGCGACGAATGGGTTCGGATGCTGCACGCCGCGGACGTCGCCGCTCTGCCCGTGCTTGCGCCGGCGAAGGTGCTGCGCGACGAACAGATCGCGGCGACGGGCCATGCCATCGCACTCAGTGACCCCGATTACGGGACGATCACACAAGGCGCGCCGGCCTTCCGCTTTCGCGACAACGCGGCGCCCGTCCCGAAGCCCGCGCCTGGCATAGGCGCGCACAATTCAGCGTTGGCTGGTTTGCTGGCGCGCGCGCCGCGCCCGCCGTCGCTGCCGCGCGAACCGATCACTGCGCCATTGCAGGGCGTGAAGATCATCGATGTTGGCGTGTTTTTCGCGTGCTCGTTTGCGGCGCGCCTTTTGTCTGACCTCGGCGCGGACGTGATCAAGGTGGAGGCTCTCGAGGGCGATCAGATGCGCCCGTTGGCTGATCTGTACGATGGCGCCCAGCGCGGGAAGCGCAACATCGCACTCAACCTAAAAACGGCCGAAGGGCAGGAGGTTTTGCGCAAGCTCATTGGCGACGCCGATATCGTTTTGCACAATCTGCGCCCAGGCAACGCCGAGAAGCTCGGCTTTGGCGCAACCGAGATGATGGCGGCGAACCCGCGGCTCATCTACGCGTACATGCCGGGCTACGGCGCTACGGGTCCGAAGGCGATGTTAAAAAGCTTCGCGCCGTTGCTTAGCTGCTGGACAGGCGTGATGCACGAAGGCGCGGGCGCGGGCAATCCGCCGATGACGGCCGCATTGGGCAACGAGGATGTTTACAACGGCTTGCTTGGCGCGGTTGGCTTGTTGACGGCGCTCGAAGCGCGCGAGCGCACTGGCAAAGGCGATTATTTCGAGTGCCCGCAGCTGCATTCAAGCGTCTTCACAGCTGCCGCGCATTTTCTGGATGCGCGCGGTGAAAGCGTCTACGGGCTGCGCCTCGACGCGGAGCAATGTGGTTTCAGTGCGTTAGATCGCATCTATCAAACGAAAGACGGCTGGATCTGCATCGCCTGCCGCGAGGAGGTCGCGTTTCGTGCGCTGGCCGATGCAATCGGCGCGCCCCACCTTAAGGTGGACACGCGTTTTGCAGACGGTGCGGCGCGCACACGTCACGATGAGGCCCTCATCAGCCTCCTAAAGCCGATCTTCGCTGGTCTCAGCAACGCGGAAGCGCAAGCGGCGCTGGATGCGGCTGGCGCGCCAGCGGAGATCGTGCGCGAGCAGAACGGCATGAGCGCGCTGCTGCACGAGGCATGGGCGCAGGAGAGCGATCGCGTGTTCGAGGATCGCGAGTCGATCAAGGGCCATATCAAGGTGATCGGCCTGGTGACGCGCCTGGATGGAACGCCCGGCGTGCGCAAAGGCCCGGCTGCACGCTTGGGAGAACACACTGAGCAGATACTGGCGGAGCTAGGCTACGGCGCCGACGGGATCGCGCGTCTAACGGCGCTGCGCGCGGTAGGGGTGGCGTCATGACCGGCGATACGCAAACGGGGGGCGCCTCGCGCGTGGGATTCGGCGCCTGGTGGATGGTCGGCGTTCTCTTTCTGCTGAACGTGCTCTCCATGCTCGACCGGTTGATCCTGACCATGCTGGTCGGGCCGATCAAATCGGAACTGCTCATCGGCGATTTCCAGATGAGCCTCGTGCTCGGGCCGGCGTTTGCCGTGTTCTACGCGTTGTTCGGCGTGCCGATTGGGTGGGCGGTGGATCGCTTCGCACGCCGCTGGATCATTTTCTTTGGCGTGACGTTGTGGGCGCTGGCGACGACCGCCAGCGGCTTTGCGCGTTCTTATGAGGCGTTGCTCTTCTTCCGCATCTGCGTGGGCGTTGGCGAGGCGGCCTTGGCGCCTGCGGCGGTGTCGCTCATTGCCGATGCGTTTCCGAAGGAGCGTGTGACGACGGCTCTCTCCGTGTTTCAGTCTGCTGCGAAGATTGGCGCGGCGATCGCGATGGCCGCGGGCGGCGTCGCCATTGTGTTCGCTGCAGGCTTGCTCGCAGAGCACGGCGCATTGTTCGCGGGCGTCACGCAGCCGTGGCATCTTGTAATGGCGATGGTTGGCGCGCCGGGGATTGTGCTCGCGTTGCTCGTTTTCACCTTCAAGGAACCGCCGCGACGGCAGAGCGGGGCCGGCAAGGCGCGCGTGACGACGGGTGAATTGTTTACGTTCGTTGGCCGGCGCTGGCCGCTCTGGCTCGGTATGTTCATTGCCTTCAACGCGATTTCGATCGCCGGTTTTGCGTTGAGCGCGTGGATGCCGAGTTATTTCGACCGGCAGTTTGGGTGGACGCCCGTGCAGTACGGGCCGGGGCTCAGCCTCACGAATATCTTGTCGGCGATATCGCTGATCGCAAATGGGTGGCTGATCGACCTGCTCTATCGGCGCGGTATACGCGACGTCCATCTACGCTTCTATCGTTGGCTGATTGTCGGCTTTTCGCCGGCGTTCTTACTGCTGTTTTACGTCTCAAATCCGGTGCTCGTACTGATCTTGTATGCGTTGGTGCAGTTCGTGACCGTGCCGTTCTTCGTCTACGTCGCGGCAGTTATCGTGATGGTTGCGCCGAACGCGACGCGCGGACAATTGGCGGCGCTCTACTTCGCGTCGTTCACTGTCATCGGGCAGGGCGTTGGGCCGACGCTTGTCGGCGCCATCACCGACTACGTGTACGACGACGAGCTCAAACTCGGCGCATCGCTCGCGATCGTGGTGATCGCCGGTATGGGAATCGCCTTGCTGGCGTTGCAATGGGCGCTGCCGCACTTGGGGCGGGCGATAAGCGACGCCGACCCGGCGGCGGAAACGGGGTCAACAACGGCCTCGGCTTAGATTCGCTTCGCTTGCCGCGCGTGCGTGCGGTTGGACCTCGCCCATTCTGTTGCCTCGCCTTCAAAATCACGTATAGCTCGCCGGCGCGCGGGCGTAGTTCAGAGGTAGAACGTCAGCTTCCCAAGCTGAATGTCGGGGGTTCGATTCCCCCCGCCCGCTCCAGGCGTTTCGAGGCGCGTCGCCGAATCCCGGTCGGGGCGGCGTCTTAGAGGGCCTGAACGATGGCGCGCATCTCGAGAAATTCGGTCAGGCCATAGCGTGAGCCTTCGCGGCCAAGGCCTGACTCTTTACATCCTGCGAACGGCGCGAGTTCAGTGGAAACAAGGCGGGTATTGAGGCCGACCAATCCGTATTCGAGGCCTTCGGTCATGCGACGGGCGCGATTGAGGTCGCGGGTGTAGACATAGGCGGCAAGTCCCGCGCGCGACGCATTGGCGATTGCGAGGGCGGCTTCATCATGCGCGAATGCCTGCCCCGTAGCTGGATTGGAGACGGCGATTTGGCGCTCGCTCTTGATCCATGCGCCGCCGACGAAGGCGTTCTCCCGAAGAAGATCCGGGCGCGCAAGGCCGACGCGCGCACGCTCGGAAGCGAAAGCCGGTGTCGTGGTCAAAGTTAGCTCCGAACGGTCAGAGTCTCGCGCGCGCCGCCTCGTATTGCGCGCCGAGTTCGGCAACGAATTCCGCGACAGGGCGAACACTTTTTATGGCGCCGATGCCTTGCCCGCAGCCCCAGATGTCTTTCCAGGCTTTGGCGTCTGTGTTGCCGCCGGACCCGAAGTTCATCTTGGATGGATCGGATGCCGGAAGATTGTTTGGGTCGAGGCCAGACGCTTCGATGGAGCCACGCAGATAATTGCCGTGGATGCCAGTGAAGAGGTTTGAATAGACAATATCCGCGGCCGACCCGTCGACGATGGCTTGCTTGTAGCGTGCGTCCGCGTTCGCTTCCGCGGTGGCGATAAAGGCGGAGCCCAGATAGGCGAAGTCGGCGCCCATCGCGCGCGCGGCCAATACGCCGGCGCCGTGGGCGATCGCGCCGGAAAGCGCCAACGGACCATCGAACCATTGGCGAATCTCTTGGATCAGCGCCATCGGCGAGAGCGTGCCTGCGTGACCGCCCGCGCCCGCCGCGACGGCGATGACGCCGTCTGCACCTTTCTCCACTGCTTTGCGCGCGAAGCGGTCGTCGATGACATCGTGCAGAGTCAACCCGCCATACGAGTGCACGGCTTCGTTGAGCTCAGGGCGCGCGCCGAGCGAAGTGATGATGATCGGCACTTTGTGCTTGGTCGTGAGCTCAAGGTCCTGTTCAAGGCGATTGTTGCTCTTGTGCACGATGTGGTTGACCGCGAAGGGCGCCGCCGGCTTGTCCGGATTATTCGCATTGTAGTCGGCCAATTCCTCTGTGACGCGCGCGAGCCATTCGTCGAGCATCGCGATCGGGCGTGCGTTGAGAGCGGGGAAGGAGCCGACGATACCGGCTTTGCATTGCGCAATGACCAAGTCGGGGTTGGAGATAATGAAGAGCGGCGCGCCGATCACCGGCAAGCGCATTTTCTTCAGCAATTCAGCTGCCTGCCCCATACGCTTGCGTCATCCTCATTAAATGGTATCCTAATTGCACTAGTTCTAGATTGGGATGTCAAGCCGATGCGAAAGCGCGGATTGAACTCATCGCAACAAGCGCGTGAGCGCGTCACGGAAGATTTCCGCGTTGACGCGCGAGGGATCGCTCAATCTTTCAAGCGTCAATCCGTTGGCCAGCGCGACGAACACCATCGACGCCGAATCCAGACGCGCGTCGCTCGCACGCCCCCCATCGACCAGCGGGCGCAGCAATTCCACGATCTCAGCGCGCAGCTTGGAACGCATCGTCGCCAACGCCTTCGCAATGCGCGGCCGGCGCGACGCATGCATCGCGAACTCAGCAAAGCAGGTCGACCACGGCGCGTCTTCGATCGCGCGCTCGGCGAGAAACGTCGAGATCGAGTCGATCGTCACTTTGCCGTCGCGACTCGTCGCCTCGTTGCGATAGCGCGTGATGTTCCGCATCACGTGGCCCTCCATCACCGCGAGCATCAATTCGTCCTTACCCTTGAAGCTCGAATAGACGGCGCCTTTCGTGAGATGCGCGGATTTTGCGATGGCGTCGAGCGACGCGGCCTGGAATCCGCTTTTTCGGAAATGGCTCTCGGCCGCCTTCAAGACGGCTTCGCGTGTGACCTCGCGAGGCGGCCGCATTTTCGCTGGTTTAGCTGGCTTTCGCATTACGATACCGATGGTATTGACTCTGTAGGGGTGGCGCCGCAGGTTTCTCCTCGGGAGAAGAGCAAACTGATATGACGGCTGACACTGCTGCGTGCAAAGTAGCGCCCAATCCAGTCGAGGCACGGCTGCGCCGCGATCTGGCGGCGGCCTATCGCCTTGTGGCGATGTATGGCTGGGATGATCTTCTGTTCACGCATCTCTCGGTCCGCATTCCAGGGCCGGAGCATCATTTTTTGCTCAATCCTTTCGGGCTGATGTTCGAAGAGGTGACTGCGTCGTCTCTGGTGAAGGTCGATTTGGATGGCAATATCGTCGAGCCGACCGAATTCCTCGTAAACAGCGCCGGCTTCACAATCCATTCCGCGGTTCACGCCGGGCGCGAGGACGCGCATTGCGTCATCCACATTCATACGGTCGCGGGGACGGGCGTCTCCTGCCAAGAGCATGGGCTGTTGCCGATCCATCAAGAGGCGATGTTGATCCAGTCGCAGCTCGCCTATCACGATTATGAGGGCGTGGCCTTCAATCACGAGGAGCGCCCGCGTCTTGTCGCCGATTTGGCGGATAAGAACTACATGATCCTGCGCAATCACGGGACGCTGACTGTCGGCCGCTCGGTCGCGGAGGCGTTCTCGCGCATGTATCACCTTGAACGCGCCTGTCAGATGCAAATCGCGGCGCTCGCCGGGCCTGGCCGCGTGATTGCGCCCGGCGAGGACGTGCAGGCGGTGACGCGTGCGCAGGGCGAGGGCAACCAGCAAATGGCGGCCGACAATTACATTTGGCCGGCGCTTTTGCGCAAACTGGATCGGCTCGGCGCTGACTACGCGCGCTGACACAATATGCGCGCGGCAACGCACCGCGCGCGCTTGGGAGGTTGAAATGGCGGACAGTGCGACACGCACGGAAGCAGCGAATTATGGCTTGCCAGCCGATGTCACTGCCGCGCCCTACGACGAGCACGGATTGCCGCTGATGGTGTATCCGCTGACGGACGCATTGAAAACGGACCCAAAAGCGGCGATCGATTGGTATCTAACGCATCGCGAAAAAGTCGAAGCCCAGTTGCCGCACTTCGGCGGCGTCGTCTTGCGCGGCTTCGCCATTCCGAACACCGACACCTTCAACGCGATGATCGATTGTTACCAAACCGATCCGCACGGCTACGCCGGCGGATTGACGCCGCGCAGCAACGTCTCGGGCAAAGTGTTCGAAGCTTCACGCGTGCCGGCTGACCAGAAAATCATCCTTCACCAAGAGATGGGCTATTTGCCGGCCTTTCCGCGGATGCTGGCGTTCTATTGTTTGCTGGCGTCGGAAACCGGCGGCTGCACAACCATTGGCGATATGCGTCGCTATCAGAAGCAGATCCCACAAAAGTTGCTGGATTCCGTGCGTGAGCGCGGCGTTCTCTATCGGCGCAATTATCGCGCGCCGGGACCGGTGGCCGATCCGCTGATCGCGCTGTTCCGCCGCGAATGGACGGAGGTGCTGCAAGTCCAAACCAAAGAGGAGGCCGAAGCGGCCTGCCGTGGCGTGGGCTGCACGCCGGTGTGGGAAGAAGATGGCTCGCTCTCGATGCATTATCGCGCGCCGGGCTTCGTGCGCCATTCGATCACCGGCGAAGAGGTATGGTTCGCACAAGTGCAAGGCATGCATTTCAATGCGGCGCGCCTTGCTGAAAATTACGACAAGATCGTCACGGCGTTCCCGGCTGGACGTCCGCGCCCGATCGAAATCTTGTATGGCGACGGCGGCGATATTCCGGAAGATTTGGTGACGCCGCTCTACGAGATTCTCGACAATCTCGCAGTCAACATTCCTTACGAGCATGGCGACTTCATGCTGCTCGACAACATTTACACCGCTCATGGGCGTCAGCCCTACACCGGCAATCGCAACGTGCAGGTCGGGCTGATGTTCTAGCTAACTGGGGCTCCTCCACCCCTCTTGACGCGCACGCTTCCCCGAAGCGTGCGCGTTTCCTTTATACGCCGCGCGGACGAAGGCCGGCCGCGCGATACACGGCGTCAATAATTTCCATGTTGATGATGCCGGAATGGACGTCGGTCTCCACGATACGTTCGCGGGCGGCGTGCTCGATAAAGGCGCGTGCCTGAAACATGTAGGTCGTCATGGCGTCCGCGTGTTCGAGCAATTCCATCTTCGCGGTTTGCAGGCGCAATTCGCCGCTATTGTGGGGAAGATACGGCCGCGTCGCATGGATCGCACCTTCTGAGCCGACGATGCTGATGGCGGACTCGGTCTCGGGGTGAGGCGAGATGTGCGAGACGTGGAAGTCAGCCGTCACACCGTTTGGAAATGCGAGCTCGGCATGCATGGCGCCGTCGATTTCGGGCAATGAAAGTTCGGCCTTCGCGGACACCACGCGTGGCGTTTCGCCGACGAGGTACCGCATGGCGTCGATAGCGTAGACGCCCAAATCCATCGTGACACCGCCGCCAAGTGCGGCGTTGCGGCGAATGTTGTCGGCCTTCATTCGCGCGCCTGGCACGTGGCCAATGATCGAAAGGCTTTTTAGGTCACCAATGGCGCCGGCGTCGATCAGCTGCTTTATGCGCCGAATGAATGTGTGATAGCGATAATGGAAGGCCTCAACGAAGACGCCGCCGGTGCGATCGACGGTGTCGCGCAATGTGCGCGCTTCGTCCGCGTTCATAGCCAACGGCTTTTCGCAGAGCACCGGTTTACCCGCCTCAAGGGCGGCGATCGACCATTCGACGTGCTGCGAGTTCGGCAGCGGGATGTAGATTGCGTCGACATCGTGAGAGGCGATCGCCGCGTGATAATCGCCGAACGCGTGCGCGATGCCATGCTCCGCGGCGTAGGCCTGAGCTTTGTCGAGTGAGCGTGAGGCGATTGCAGTTGGGACAAAGCCAGGCGCGCCAGCTGCTGCGTCGAGGATCGCGACTTTATTGATGTGCGCGGCGCCAAGAATGCCCACTCTCAAACGCTTGTTCATCCGCATCGCTCCCTCGACGGCCGCTTTGACCAGCGCTAAATTATAAGGTGTAATATATAGAATAATTGAATGCGAAGGAAGCGAAGGAAGCGAAGGAAGCGAAGGAAGCGAAGGAAGCGAAGGAAGCGAAGGAAGCGAAGGAAGCGAAGGAAGCGAAGGAAGCGATGGAAGTTCGCCGCGTCGATGTTTTGCGTGCATTCGTCGGGACGGCGCTGTTCGGCGGCGCGAGTGCATGCGCAACGCGCGACGACGCCGAGCATTCTGCTGGATTCGCCGCCGACGGCTTGCACGCGCTCGATGCGGAGATGGCCGCGGTGGTGGCGCGGGGCGAGGTGAGAGGCATCACGACACTGCTGCTTCACAATGGTCGCGAGGTAGCGTCGCAATGTGTCGGTGAGCGGAACGCAGTCACGCGTGCGCCAATGACGCGTGACACGATTTTCCGCATCTATTCGATGTCCAAGCCAATCACCGCAGTTGCGATGATGATGCTTTATGAGCAGGGCAGGTGGCGGCTTGACGACCCGATCACGGATTATCTGCCCGAGATGCACGCCCTGCGCGTCGCCAGAACTGCAGATGCCGATGGCGCACCGATGTTTGAAGGCGTGAACCGCACGCCCACTATGCGGGAATTGATGACGCACACGGCTGGTTTTGCTTACGGCATGCCTGATGGCCGGATCGCCAATACGCTTTTCCGCCGGGCGAACATACCGGGGTCGGCGGACATGGATGATTTCGTGCGCAGGGTTGCGGCGTTGCCTTTGCTGGAGCAGCCCGGCGTCGAGTGGGTGTATTCGGTGGCGGTCGATCTGCAAGGCGCGATCATTCAGCGCCTGTCGGGGCAAGCACTTGGCGCGTACATGCGTGACCGCATTTTTGCGCCGCTCGGCATGCGCGACACCGGCTTTGTTGTGCCGGCGCAAGATCTCGATCGTGTGGCGGATATCTACGACACCGATCACCAAACCGGCGCGCTCATTCGCACCTCGCCGCAAGCAAATGGCTTCGGTTCCAGTCAAGATTATAGCCAACAGCCACACGTGGAATCTGGCGGCGGCGGCCTTGTGTCGACCATCGACGATTACGCGCGCTTCGCGCAGATGATCTTGAACGGAGGCGTGTTCGATGGCGTTCGCATTCTGCGCGCGGAAACCGTCGCGCTGATGAGCGTCAATCACCTCGATGCTGCGGTGCTCAACAATTCCGACGCTGCGGGTCGCGGCTTTGGCCCTTCGCGCGGCTTTGGCTTGGGCTTTATGGTCGAGACTTATCCGCAAAGCGCGGGCAGGCCGGAGGGGCGCGGGACGCTAAGTTGGACCGGCGCGGCCGGCACTTGGTTCTGGGCCGATCCCGCGAACAAGATTGTGTTCGTTGGCATGGTGCAGCGTATGGATGATCCCACGCGGCACGCGCGCTATCTCGCTTCGAGGCGTTTGGTGTATGCTGCGCTGGCTCAATAGAGCGAAAGCGGGGAGCTTTCGCCGAGTTCCTCGAGAATGATCTTGCGGGCGTTTTGCATGTGATAGCGCCAGATCACCTCCGCGCCCGGGCCATCGCGCGCAACCAGCGCGTCCAGCAATTGCGAGTGATTTGTGTAAGAATGGTTGTTCAGTGTCGGCAAATCGCGACGGCCGCTGGAAATGAACTGATTGAGATGGCGCAAATAAAGTTCATCGAGCATGCCGACAATGATGGCGAGCGCGATGTTGCCTGCACGACTGACCAAAATGCGGTGAAACTCGGCCGCCGCCGGCGCGAACAGCTTCGAGTTAT